>DATACK010000287.1:0-24402 GCA_036259115.1 Gammaproteobacteria bacterium
ACTCGGTCGCTTTGCAATAGCGTGCCACATAGGAAACACGCTCAAAACTAATTGGTTGTCTATAGGAGTCCTTTTCAGTGCGCGTACCCTGAGATACCTTCGAAAGCACCGTCATTTGCACTGGAAAACGCCATAGTCGGCGTGAGTCAAAGAACATCTCCCGGATAGCAATTGCTGAGGGATACTCACCAGTCTCCCCTACTGGTGAACAACTTACCCTGCACAATAGCTGAGACGTCGGGGTCTGGGATGTCGCACCGAGAGTTCGCCTCGCGGAGTGCATCTATGAAACTCTGACCAGCCTCGCCTCTGACTTCAATAGCCTTGCGCTTAGACGCCACATACTGAGCCAGTTCCTTGTGCATCTGCGCCCGGATGCTCATTTCGAGCTTCTCATCCACCGTAATTCTCGCCATCCCCTCGATCGGATCGTAGCCAAGTTCCTCCAGCTTCTCTGCGACAGCTATTGTTCTCTTGTTCGGCGTGCCCTTGCTCCGGCCTCCACGTCCTTCACCTGGTATTGATCCACCGCGTGACATGTCTGCTTTTGGCTACTTTTTCAGCCAATAAACAGTCGGATACGCGCCTGGGGCTGTCTAGCCAATACACCGTAAACCTAAATTCTGCCAGCATACTGCTCGAGTAAGCAGTATACTTCAGAACGAGAATGATAGCGATTGAACCGGCACAGATTTTCTAAGGTACGCAGAGGGTCACTGGTCTAGAATTTCAGCCAGCCTTCCCGTTGAGATGATACGCTAGCAGCAGGGGCTCCACAGCCGCGCCAAGCCCCAACATGAACTTCGTATCTTACGCTGTCGGCCGAGTGAAAATTTACTAAGTATTGGTACTATGCATAAATCGGAAGCTTAAGCCGTGCTGAGGAAGAATTTGAAGGAACTGCCTCCGAATCGCCCCATTCTTCTTGACAATGCAACCGGTCCATTGACTTATACGCTCGCGCAAACGTGCTCTCCCTACTTCAGAATTCCGGTCGTGGGGCGTATGACCACGCGCTTAAAGAATACGCGCGCAGGATTCATAATCTTGATGCGGAAAGGCGCGGCCAATGTCCGACTTATTGCTGAGCGCCGCTATGGCGAATTACTAAAGGAATTGGCGCGCGTAATCCCACAGTAGTAGCGCCCAGCACTGGGCGGCGAAACTACCCGGGGTGGAAAGCCTATAGCCTCTTCCGCGTGTGATAAAAAGCTATCGGATAACTCGCCATACGCTAAGGCTCTGAAAGAGACAGGTGCGAGCCATCACCAGGCTAGCCGATAGAATTGATGCCCCGGGTTGAACGGCTAGCAGATCTGTATAAACTACGTAGAAGATCTGTGTTATATGCCGGATAGCCCAACATCTGAGAGAAAGGGCGGGGCAATTTAGGGGCCCGTATTTGGCCGCACAAGGGGGGCAAGACGGCCTTACGTTATCCTAAACTGCCCCGTTCATCTATATACGCTTAGGTCTTAGTTTTCACTAGACATACACTTAAATCTTGCTTATAAACCAACTTTTGTGGCGTCCAGGCGTCTTTCACATAATAGCTAGCGACAGCAGGATTGACCGAGTAGCTCTGTGTAGCATTGTTGTTGCCTTCGCTCACAGCTGCGGCCTGACGTCTTTCTGTAAATAAGCCTCAAACAGCGCTAGCATCGTCAAGATTTCGCCGGAGATCCCATACGAGATCATTCCTGTTGAGCCCATCGAGCCGGATGTCCCCGTAAGCGCCCTCGCGAACGTGATAAGCCATCACGCCCTCACAGTGGTTGTTCGTGGGCGCCTGGGCAAACGCGCAAGGACAAGGGAGATTGCAGCTACAAACATCGAACCAATCACCCTTCATCCACCAGTCTGGAATACCCGCCATCTCGGTGACTCCTTAGATTCCTTAGCTGACTGACTAATGAACTAAAAGCTGATTGCCGTCCAGGGGCGCTGTTGCTGCCTCCAAGGTTGGGAGAGTATTACGGCTTTAGCTCAACCACGACTTCGCCTGATGCAGGGTCTGTTACACCGAGACCGCCACCAAGGTCTTCGAGCGTATCGCCGGCAAATATGGATTACAACTTGGGTGTCGGTATCGAGCGCTTCGAACGGCAACCAGACGTCACGGTATTGCTTGCAGCTGAGTGGACCGTTGAGCATGCCGAGTCAGACACGCCTGAGATTGTGGAAGCGCAAACATCCGCGAACGCTTCATAGGCAAAGGTTACGATGCAATCGTCGCCGCCAGAAGCCGAGCGCTCTATCGGCTGAGCGAGAAGATCGCCGCTGGGGTCAGTGAGCTGAAACCCACTGATTCCATTACTTAGGACCCGTACACGGCAGAGGTCTCATCTATGCGGTCGTCTACGAAGATCAGCAGCACGGCACCCGCGATGAACAATATCAACAGCGACAAAATGCCGATCCTGGGATTGCCGGCAAGTTGGCCGGTCCAGCCGACCATCACGGGGCCGATGATCGCTGCGAACTTGCCCAACATGTTGTAAAAGCCGAATAGCTCGGCGGCTTGGCTTGCCGGAATCAGACGCGCATAATAGGCACGACTCAAGGATTGAATGCCGCCTTGCACCAGCCCGATTGCCACAGCTAATACATAGAACTCCCAGGCGGATTCGAGCCCTGCACCCCAGCATATGACCAGTATATACATACCGATGGCGATGAAGATGCCGGCCTTTGCGCCCAATATGTTTCCTAGGTAACCGAAGGCAATCGTAGCGGGAAAGCCCACGAACTGAGTGACCAGCAAGGCGAGAATTAGATCACTGGTGTCAAAGCCTAACGCCTTGCCATAGTCCACCGCCATGCGCACGACAGTATCCACACCGTCGATGTAAAGCCAGTACGCAGCCAGGAAAATCGCAGCGCCGCGCAGTCGGCGAAGGTGCGACAAAGTGCTCAAGAGTTGTCGCAGACCGCCCCGCATTGCACTCGAGATGGTGAATGACTGCGATACCGGCCGCTCTTTCACACACGCCGCCAACGGCAAGCTGAACACAAACCACCACAACGCCGTCAGCAGAAAAGACGCTTGCACCACCTGCATGCCGCTTTCAAATTCCAGGGCCTGCGGAAACGTGTACATCGTAACGCACAATGCGAACAGCAGACCGCCACCCAAATATCCCAATGCAAACCCCAGCGCCGAGACGGCATCATAGCGGTGAGGCGGCGCCACATCGATCAGCAGCGCATCGTAGAATGCATTGGCGGCGCCAAACCCAATCGTCGCTAAGCCATACAGTGCCGCGGCAGTCCGCCAATCGCCCTGACTGACCCAGAAGAGACCACCGGTCGTGACGATACCAAGTAAGGCGAAGATGAGCAGGAATCGCTTGCGCAGGCCCACGCGATCCGCCACCGCGCCTAAAAATGGCGCGGCCGCAATGATCACCAGGCTGGCCAGCGAGTTGGCCGTGCCCAAGTTGAAGGTGACCGTCTCACTCGCCTGCCCCGCGCTCCAGTATTCGCGGAAGAAGACCGGGAAAAAGCCCGCCATCACCACGGTGGCGAACGCGGAATTGGCCCAGTCGTAGCAGGCCCAGGCGAGAACCTGTTTGTTGTTCTGTTCCGACATGTCTTGATTTTTATCCGTGATCATGCGGTTTCCTCCTGCGAGGAGCCCACCAGCCGTGCTTGGAGATTGAAAGCGGCGAGCTTATACAAACAGGCAATCATCGGTGGATTCCTTTCGTGGCGATGATTAAACTGGGACTAAAAGGCCCGGAAGTGAGGCCTGATAGGTATTTAGTAATTAAAAGCAATGCGAAGGCCTATTAATAAACTCGGCAAATCGGTGTGCCGCCATGTCATCTCATGTACTGAAACAAGGCTACTATACATATCGGGATTTACTACACCTGGCCTGAAGATGAGCGCTGGGAATTGGTCGACGGTAAGGCCTACTATGAGCCCTGCGCCCACACGGCGGCATCAAGAGATTACGGGCGAGTTATTCCCTCAGATCTCCAACTTTTTGCGTAATTATCCTTGCAAAGTCTATGCGGCGCCATTTGATGTACAACTGCCGCGCGGGCGAATCCGATGACCGGATCGATACCGTGGTGCAGCCCGATCTCTCATCATCTGCGATCCGGAAAAGCTTGACGACGCAGGCTGCCGCGGTGCTCCCGTTTGGATCATCGAGGTGCTCCCGCCCAAAACCGCGGCTAAGGATCAGAGCGAAAACTTAAGCTCTGTCAGCACCGCGACTTAAAGAATACTGGCTCGTGCATCCCACCAATCAGATCTTGACGACCTACCGGCTTGAACAGAGCGAATACGACAAATCTGATATTCGTACCACCACGGGGTCTACGCCAGTCGGTGCCATAGACGGGTTGCAGATCGATTGGGCGTTTATGGTCGAATAAATTTATCGCGTGGACGAAATCATGTTTGTCGCGACTTACATGGCGGGCGCCCTCGCCACGAGATTACAGAGTTCTAGGCAATCAGGAAATCGCTCCTACCGCTAATTGGCAGCGTGTTCACGAGTTGCGCAAAAGCATATCTCGGGCCAGCGCTCCTCAGTCATCTGTAGATTCACTCGCGTGGGCGCGACATAGACCAATTCGCCCGCATGGTCAAGCGCCAGGTTGGCAGCTGCTTTGTCCTTGAATTCGGCAAAGCGCTTGTCATCGTCGCTCACGACCCAACGCGCGGTGTTGACGTTCACTGGCTCAAACGCGCAGTCGACATTATATTCAGTCTTGAGCCGGTGGGCGACGACCTCGAATTGAAGAATTCCGACCGCGCCCAAAATTAAGTCATTGTTCTTGAGCGGTCGGAACAACTGCGTGGCGCCCTCTTCGCAGAGTTGCATCAATCCCTTTTGTAAGGCCTTGGCCTTGAGCGGATCGCGCAGCTGCGCGCGGCGAAAAAGCTCCGGCGCAAAGTTGGGGATGCCGGTGAAGTTCAGGCTCTCGCCCTGCGTGAAGGTATCGCCGATGCGAATCGTGCCGTGATTGTGCACGCCAATGATGTCACCAGGATATGCAGTTTCGATTCGCGCGCGCTCGGCCGCCATGAAGGTCAATGCATCCGGGATCTTCACGGCGCGCTTTAGGCGCACGTGCCAGAGCCTGATGCCCTGATTAAAGCTGCCGGAACAAATACGCATAAAGGCGATGCGATCGCGGTGCTGCGGATCCATGTTGGCCTGGATTTTAAATACAAAGCCACTGAACCCAGCTTCCGCCGGGTTGACGGTGCGTGTGAGTGTGGCACGAGATAGGGGCGGCGGCGCGTGCTCAATGAAGAAATTCAATAATTCCTCGACACCGAAGTTATTGATCGCCGAACCGAAGAATACCGGCGTAAGCTTACCTTCTAGATAGGCATTTTTATCGAAGTCATGACTTGCGCCTTTGACGAGCTCAATCTCCGCGCGTAATTCATCAGCCTGTTCACCAAGTACCTCATTTAGACGCGGATTATCAAGGCCCTGCACAATCTCGCCCGTGTGAATCTTGCCGCCGCGAGCGGGATTGTACAGATGCACGCTGTCCTGCTGGAAATGAAACACACCCTTGAAGCGCCGGCCCATGCCGATGGGCCAGGTGACTGGCGCGCACTGGATCTTCAGGATCTTCTCGACTTCATCCATTAGCTCGACCGCATCATGGCCCTCGCGGTCTAACTTATTGATGAAGGTCATAATGGGCGTATCGCGCAGGCGGCACACCTCCATCAATTTGATGGTGCGCTCCTCCACGCCACGCGCCGCATCAATTACCATCAGCGCTGAGTCAACCGCGGTCAGTGTACGATAAGTATCTTCCGAAAAATCTTCGTGGCCCGGCGTATCCAGCAGGTTGACGATGCGACCTTTATAAGGGAACTGCATGATCGAACTGGTCACCGAGATGCCGCGTTGCTGCTCTAGCGCCATCCAGTCCGAGGTCGCGTGCCGCGCCGCTTTTCGGCCCTTCACCGCACCGGCGAGCTGAATTGCACCGCCGAACAGTAAAAGTTTTTCAGTCAAGGTCGTCTTGCCGGCGTCCGGATGCGAGATTATCGCAAACGTGCGTCGGCAGGCGCTTTCTTGCAGGTGTTCAGACATAGCTAGAGAACTGTGCTTTCGATGAAACCGCGCGATTATACTAGACGCAGAGCCGAATTGCGGCTTTGAGGCACGCGCGATTGGACTACATGCTATATTGAGCCATAAGCCATATTTTCAAGGAAGCGCATAGGGTGCGGGTTTTCGACTATGGCCGGTTGATGGCCGGAGTGGCCTTACAGCACGAAGAGTATGTGCTTTACGTTTATATTTGTTTGGCGAATCGATGCGCGCTTGAACCGCAAATAGGGAATTGAGCTCTGATGAATCGTAGCGAATCAAATCAGGATCTTTTCGAAAGCTTGGAACGAGAAGCGGATTTACAAAGTGCACAGCAGCTTGAGATGCCGGATGCGGATGTCGTGTTTTACCTGCGATTTTTCGACCGCGTGGCCAGTGACATGTTCTTTAAAGAATTAGATACACAAACAGAATGGAAGCAAGAACAAATTAAATTCTATGGCAGACTTGTGGATTTACCAAGGCTCACCGCATGCTATGGTGATGAAGGCAAAACGTACACCTATTCGGGCATAACGGTAACGGCGAGTCCATGGCTATCCGTGCTGTTGGAAATCAAGGAGGCAATCGAAGTTGTAAGTGGCATCAGGTTCAACAGTGTCCTATTAAATAAATATCGAGGAGAGCACGATAGCGTCGCCTGGCATAGTGATGACGAATCGGAACTCGGACGTAACCCGATCATCGGATCAGTCAGCTTTGGACAAACCCGCACGTTTCAATTCAAACACAAGAGTCACGGCATGCGAAAAGATATTCATCTCTTCCACGGCAGTTACCTACTCATGAAGGGCGCCACTCAACACCACTGGCTCCACCAGATTCCAAAACAAAAAAATCGACCGGGGGAAAGAATAAATTTGACATTCAGAAGAATTCAGCAAGCAGGTGTATAACGCCCTTTTGGAGGAACTGTGCGCGCTGAATGATCTGTATTCCGAAGAGGAGCAGAGGCATTACCTAGTAGGATTGAATCTTCCGCGATGATGCTTTGGGAAATTTACCAGAACCGGCAAGTTAGCGTGAGCTCCGATCAGCCTCAAACATAGGCCGTGTACATGCTGCGCCATTTTCCGCAATACGCCGAACTGCTGCGACGCGTCCTCAGACGGTTACCCAAATCCGCTCGCAAAAGCTTAAGCAAAACTATGCTGCGAACAGTGCATCTTGCCTGCGATCCGCCTCCTGAGCCTTGAGGCCTCATGCAGTTCCTCACCAGGCTTTTTCAAAGCCACGCGATTTCAACCTACTTGTATGATGTCGCCAGTGAGTCTTGTACTTACGTGCGGCATATCACTATCGAGCATGTAGTGCCTACCCTTTAGCAAAGTGTCCGATTTTTCGCTACCGCTGAGCACTTTGACGTCGCAGCTTCGGATTCTGTTTGCGCAATCAGCCGGCGAGCGATCGTTAAGAAAGTTGTCTGATTACGTTCCAAAACTGCTTTAACGAAATACCTGAAAACACTCACGCAGAAGTCGTGGAAAGCATCATCGCGCAACTCGCAACCACGCGATCCGGTGCAATCTTGCTAATGGTCGAGCTATATCAGTACCCGCAAGTCATCCGCTTGTTAAAGCGCGTTCGGCGGCTGCCGAGACGCGTGGGTTCGGCTGGACTATGCTAAGTCCGAAGATCAGGTCAACGTTTAACTGCCAACACCTCTACGGGAACATGCCGCCGATCCTTACACCGCGGCTCTTCGTAACGCCTCGTGATGCGACGCAGGCCGACTCCGACCACTGACTAGTGCTCCTATGTCGCGTCCCATACCACTGCCTCTCGATTATGAGAATCCGCAGTTAAGTGCTCGCGCCATGGTAAGCACATAGGTTGTTTCGGCGGCGGCAATCACCTTCATAAAGCCTTAGCTAGAATCACCGCATCCTCCCGGCCCCATTTCGCGGGATAATAAGCCTTGCGCGTGCCAATCTCATTGAAACCTTCCGACTGGTAAAGCTTGAGGGCGGCGGTATTAGAAGGCCGTGCCTCCAACAAGATGGTGTCAATGCGAGTTTCTCTGGCAATTGCGATCAGCTCGCGCAATACCGCGCGACCTACGCCCTGACCATGCACCTGCGGATTGACCGTCAGGTTCATAACGTGACATTCAGCAACCGCCGTCGACATGATCGCGTAGGCCTGGATTTGTCCCCCGTCCTCAAAAACCCAGCAGGAGTAACCGACCCGCAAGCAATCCTCGAAGATGCCTTTAGACCAGGGATACTGATAAGCGCGCGTCTCGATCTCCACGACCGCAGGAAGATCATGCTTAGTCATTGGACGCAGACTAAAGTGTGAAAGATCGAGGACAGCACTCATCTAGCGAAGCCCCTACACAGAAAGACGGATTATCTGACTTCAACCAATTTTTGTGCCATGAGTAGATCGTTCCAAGCCTTACGCTTGTCGCCGGGGCTGCGTAGCAGGTAGGCCGGATGATAAGTCACCAGTAGGGGTATTGAGGTATCCGCATAGACGTATTGTCTGCCGCGCATCTGGCCGATGGCCGCATCGGTGTTCAGTAGATTTTGTCCTGCCACACGCCCCAGCGCGACGATAATCTTCGGGCGCAGCAGATCGATCTGGCGCTTAAGATAGGGCTCACAGGTGTGCGCCTCTTCCGGTTTAGGATCGCGATTCTTGGGCGGCCGGCACTTGAGGATATTGGCGATATAGACCTGCTCGCGGGACAAACCGATCGCGCGCAGCATGTTGTTGAGCAACTGACCGGCGCGTCCAACAAAGGGCTCTCCTTTGCGATCCTCGTCGGCGCCGGGTGCTTCGCCAATGAACAGCCAGTCGGCGGTATGGCTGCCCACACCAAATACGGTTTGCGTGCGTGTTTTATGCAGTGGACATAGCGTGCAGCCGCTAACGCGCTGTCTAAGCGCATCCCAGCCCAGTTGTGCAACATCGTCGTTTATATAGCTTGGGATCCGGGATTCTTCTGAATTCGAGCTAATAAGCTCCGCGGAAGGGCGGTGAATATCATCCGCCTGGATAGAGGATGTGTGTATGTCAGCCTTGTCTGACGGCGCAGGCGCGCTAGCGAGAGCAGAATTAGTCAAAGAGGCAGATCTCCGGGTTCGCAAGGCCTCTCCCTGAGCTTTACAATTCGCAACTGCGGGCTCGTCCGTCGGCGACGCAATCGCGGCAGACATTGGAGTTTCGGCAGACATAACCGCGCGCGGCACCCAAACGTCAATGCCAATTGCGCGCAAATACGCCAGGCGTCGCGCCTCATTTGAACTCTGAGGTTCGGGATTCGAATCCCGGACTTCTGTCCTCTTTCCCTGCTCAGACATCTTCGCGCTGTGGATGTGGCTTTTGTCTTAGTACCAGCTTGTTGAGCGCGTTGAGATAGGCCTTGGCGGAGGCGATCACGATATCGGTATCCGCGCCCTGACCGTTGACAATACGCCCGGCCTTCTCCAGTCTGACCGTCACCTCGCCTTGCGCATCGGTGCCGCCGGTGATGGCATTGACTGAATAGAGCTGTAACTGGGTGTTGCTACGCACGACGGTCTCAATTGCCTTGAAAGATGCATCCACCGGTCCACTACCCGAAGCCTGACCGCGGCGCTCCTCACCGTCCACGTTTATCGTCACCGAGGCATTAGGCGTCTCGCCTGTCTCTGAACAAACCTTCAAAGCAGCGAGCTTATAATGCTCGTTTTCGGCCTCGATCTGCGCCTCGGTCACCAGCGCTTGCAAGTCTTCATCGTAGATGTCGTGTTTCTTATCCGCCAAGTCCTTGAAGCGCGAGAACGCGATATTGACCTCTTTTTCCGAAGCAAAAATAATCCCCAATTCTTCCAACCTTCGGCGGAAGGCGTTACGTCCCGAATGCTTACCAAGCACGATACGGTTATCGGTCCAGCCCACATCCTGAGCACGCATGATTTCGTAGGTCTCGCGCGCTTTTAGCACGCCGTCCTGATGAATACCCGCTTCATGCGCGAAGGCATTAGCACCCACAATGGCCTTGTTAGGCTGCACGGCAAAGCCCGTGATGCCGGCGACCAAGCGTGATGTGGGCACGATCTGTGTGGTATCGACCCGGGTGTCGCACTGAAATACATCCCGACGCGTGCGCACTGCCATGACGATCTCTTCCAACGAGGCATTACCGGCGCGCTCGCCCAATCCGTTGATGGTGCACTCGACTTGGCGGGCGCCGTTTAAAACAGCGGAAAGCGAATTGGCGACCGCAAGGCCCAAGTCGTTATGGCAATGCACGGAGAACACGGCGCGATCGGAATTCGGTATACGCTCGATCAAGCGGCCGACTAGGTCGCCGAATTGGTGCGGGATGTTGTAACCGACTGTATCGGGGATGTTGATGGTAGCCGCACCAGCGTCAATCGCCGCCTCGATCACCCGACAGAGAAAGTCGAATTCAGAGCGACCAGCGTCTTCCGGCGAGAACTCGACGTTATCGGTATAACGCCGCGCGCGCTTGACCGCCGTAACCGCCTGTTCGAATACCTGATCGGGCGACAGCCGAAGCTTATTCTTCATATGGATCGGCGAAGTGGCGATGAAGGTATGAATGCGACCGGAATTCGCTCGCTTTAACGCCTCTCCAGCGCGATCGATGTCCTTGTCTATCGCGCGCGCCAAGCCACACACAGTGCTGTCCTTAATCGTTTGCGCCACTGCCTGCACTGACTCGAAATCGCCTGGGCTTGCGATCGGAAATCCTGCCTCGATCACGTCCACTCGCATGCGTTCCAGCGCCTTGGCGATACGTAGCTTTTCCTCACGGGTCATCGACGCACCGGGGCTTTGTTCCCCATCACGCAAGGTCGTATCGAAAATAATGAGTTTGTCTTCTGCTATCATGATTCTTGCTCCTGTCGTAGCGCCGCGTCGGTTCTCGGACGTATGGACACACGGCGCCCATACATATCAAGCGCTTGCCGATCTTACAATCGCAGACGCATACCAACTTGAGGTGCGTTTAACCTAGCCAGGTGAGGAGAATCGCCGCTAGCGCGGCAGTCGCAGGGGCAGTGGATGGCGAATAGCACTTAAAGCACGCGCGCGAAAAGGCAGCGAGTAGCGAACGGATTGTGCGCGGTTGGAAGACATAACACGGACTATAGCGCGGCTAGCGGCCTTTGCCAAGCCTATGTTAATAGAGAATTCTTATAGATACGCAGACACCTGTGCACGGGTGACTAAAGGGTCGGCTGGAATAAGCGGCGTCGAGCATCCGCTCCGGTCTGATGACGCCCAACGCTGCAGGGCTTGTCACCTCTTATATACGAGAATGTAGACCGATTTCGTAAAACTCCAGGGAGATCCAATTGGCCATTATCGACGCGATGGCGAGCCATTAATTTGGATATGGCGTTGTGTCAGCGGTAATCTCAAGTGAGTGACGTGCTACGAATCGATGCTCATAGATGGTATGTTCTAGCTGAACCAGAGCAAGCCGGCTTCTACTTTCGGACGCTCGATGGCTCGGATGCCGATGAGATTCTTCAACTAGGTGTTGAGGAACTGTGGCTAAGCTACCCTATCCGGGTGGTGAACAGCACAGAAATAGGTTTTCAACGGGGATTCAAGAGAACGCGGGCGTTTGCGACAGGCGAGGAGTTGAAAACATTTGATGCACGAATTCGGTTCCTCGCACCAGAGCCCCAGCCAAGTCGCGCCGGCCTCAACCTGCCGCGCGCTGATATTCGCACCTGCGCCGCGAGCGGATCATCTCGACTACCGAGGTAGACTGCTTGCAAGAACTGAGAAGGGTCGTTTGCCCTTGCGTGGTCAGGCCGGACGCTTGGCGGCAGATCGCACGTCTACCAGTCCCTCGAAATCCGAGCCTTGACTCCACTGTGGTGCGGCGTGGGCGCGAGCGGTCGCTAGCATGATGCTGTCCGCCATCGGGATATCTTGAAGTTCGCAGCTCACCCGCGCCGCGGTCAGTGCTAGAGGCGCCGTGAGGGGAAATAGCCCCTTGCTGCAAAAGCGCAACTGCTTGCAAAGATTCCCTTCCCCGCGCTGTGGAATTACGCTTTTGAAGACTTTATAAGGCTTATGGTTGTAACAAGCAGTTTCTCCGGCGTCTGTACAGCTCTCGCGAAGAAGTCCGCGTTTGGTCCGGCTGCGAAATATTCAAGTCAACCCGAGGGATCAACGACGTTCACGTCTTGTACAGCTCTCTTGGAAAGTTCGCATCGATGTCCTGAGAAACCCCTTCATCTCCTTAAAAGGGCGCACAGGAATGAGCTTAATTCGGTTGTCGAACAGGACGATCTGAACCTTCTGACGGGGCGCAGCTTCAGGAATTCGCGAGCTTCCTTAGGGATGACGACCTGGAACTGGGGAGAAATAGTCAGCATCGCCATAGGCTGCTATCGATACTATTACCGTGATACTAAAACTACATCGATATGCATTTCCAAACGCAATACAATGACCTTGCGTTAGTGGTTACCCGCCAAAGGTATGATTCTGCGAAGTGCGTAGGCACTGGCCTACAATGTCGCGCTTAACTCACACCGTGCCGATGTCTGCGCTTGCGGCGCCAGCGGATGACGCCGATAGCAGGGCCTGACAGAGTATAGAAGGCGAAGAAGGTGAACAGCACCTTCGGCGGGTCTAGGGACAGCAGCATCAGGCTCAGGACGATCACGAGCATCGCGACGAATGGGATTCTGTCCCTTAAGTCAAAATCCTTGAAGCTGTAGTAAGTCAGATTGCTGACCATCAAGGCACCAGCCACCATGGTCATGAACAGGGCGATAAACTTGAGGTTCTCGCCTTCGAACCCTAAGTCGTGGAACATCCAGATCATGCTCATGATCAGAGCGGCGGCTGACGGGCATGGCAGTCCTTGAAAGAAGCGCTTGTCCTGGCTCGTGATCCGGGTGTTGTAGCGCGCGAGGCGCAGGGCCGTCGAAGCGGCAAAGAAAAACGCCACAAGCCAGCCGATCTGGCCCCACGGCCAGCCCATGGGTTTCATGAAGACCAGCGCCCATTCATACGTCACCAGCGCGGGCGCAAGGCCAAATGAGATCATGTCCGACAAGCTGTCGTATTCGGCGCCGAAAGCGCTCTGCGTGTTGGTTATGCGTGCGACCCGACCATCGAGCCCATCCAGCACCAGCGCCACGAAAACGGCCATTGCCGCGGCGCCGTAGCGGCCATTGATCGCCGCGACGATGGCGTAGAAACCGCCAAACAGAGCGCCAGTAGTCAATAGGTTCGGGAGCAGATAAATCCCGCGCCTGGATTTCTGTGCCTCGTCGTTTAGCGGTGGGAGCTTAACCTCGTGAGTCACTGATCCGCCCATCCCTGCCGCAGTGGCACGATATGCAGTGCTAGATCCTTATCGAATGTTGGTAACTCAGTCGCAAGTGCGCCAGCTTGCACGCGGCCTTGCCAGTGCAATGAGTGTCCGTCATGGGGATCGAGCGCCACGATTGAGACCTCCCCATCTGGCAACGCTAGCGATTGTAGTTCCAGCCGCGCTCTTTTTCTGGTCTTATCGCGCCGTGTGCCGGTATAGAGATACAGAGCCACTTCCTTAGACGAGCCTAGCGCTAGCCTGTACTGGCCAGGGCCGCTGACGATCATATCCGAATCCGGTGCGAGCGCCGCGTATTCGTTCAAGCTATCAAAAAACCGCATGAGGATTCTGGCGCGCGCGGCATATTCCCGCAATGCGGGACTAGTGAGATCAAGTGTCTCATAGCGTTTGGCATAAACCCCAACGCCCTGCACCTTGGTCATTAACGAATACCATTGGTAGAGCTGCAGTGCCTCCTGGTCATCCTGCGGCCCGCGCGAGGGGCTGTTGGTGCTGATGACGGGCTTACGATAGCGCTGCCGAAATTCCAAGGCCAGATCCTTGTGCAACGGTTCGCGTCTCTCGCCAGCCACCAATGTTGGTACCACGTGGCTTTCCGATCCCTCGCAGATGATGACGTCCAGGCGCGGGTTCGAGAGTACGTACTCAAGCGGCTCTGCATCACCGGTCTTGAGAAAGGCCTTATACAAATGATCGAAGTCCATACCTACTCGTAGGTCATTGCCGGTGTCCCTCTCCCATTGGTCGATAATATCTAAGGTAGATTCGATCCAGTCCTTGGTCATCCCCTTGTTGAAGGCCCCTTCGTTCATCAGATCGATGATCACATTGCCGTTATCACCAATAGCGTTCAGAATATGTCTCACCCACAATCTATGAATATCCCGCCATACAGTATCCTCGGCCATCGCCTGGATAAGCCCATAGCCATTGCGGGCGGGTGCCTGTCTACCGATAAGTGCGTCAAAAAAATTTGTGGCCGTCTTCTTTAGCCTGCCAACCTTCTCGGGCACCGGAAACTTGTTCACGTTGTTAGCTGGGTTGAAATAATTGGCGTTCCACCCGCTGCGGCCTTGGAAGTACACCCGCTGATAAAGCTGCAGCTGTAGCACTATGCCGCGCTTGGCGCATTCCTCGATTACCCGCGCTACGTTCTGCCAGTACTCCGGATTAAATCGGGCCAAATTCACAATTGGTCTGCCCTGTCTCCAGCGCACGACCTTAAACGGATATACCCGCCCGTCTACACCGCGAGGCATCCATTGATAGCCGCTCTCGGGATAAACCCGGCCGTACTTGAGCCGATTGGCGGCCATCCAGTTAAGCCAGCGCTCATGATCGAATGTTGTTGATCCCCACTTCACTGCGAACACGGGGCTTTCTGGCAGGGGCCCGACCTTGAACATGGGCCTACCCTGATACAGAAGTGTGGGATTGGCCGTGCCTTTGTTGGCGATTGTTATCGCGGCAGCGGCAGGCCAAGCACAGAGGCTCACTACTATCAGGCCAGGGATAAAAAGCTTGCTCAGCGTTACCGCGAGCGCTGATATGTCAAACCACATTAAATCTTCTCCTTCAGATCCTTGTTGGCAAGGATCCCTTGTACGCGCCGCCTTTGAGGTTAGATTCGCACCTGTATCAGCAAGATCTAAATGCTACACGGCGTCGCGCGGCGCACCTTTAGGAATTAGCATCCTGTACCGGCCGGACGATTGTGCCCCCTCCACAGGCGCCTCAGGCTTTCATGCGCTTGAAAGGAATAAACGCATCTTGGAGCGCGTCGCGTCCATACCCCGCTCTGAAATAGCACGGTAGCGCACGCAAATAGAGATCGAAACCACGCCACCGGTCTCCCAGTTCGAAGCAGCGGCGTATTGAATACCGCAGGCTCCTAGTTAACAAGATCGAACGTTCGACTCGCCGCGCCTTACCACCGGGATACACGCCGGTTCTTTCGCGGCTCAGCAACAAGCGCGCGCCCTTATATAATGGCTGCGTATTCCTGCTCCGCGTAGCCGCATGTTGAAGGTATGCATACACAGCCGGGGCGGAAATCATCACGAATCCCTTGGCCGTACCAATACGCAGATAGAGATCATGCCCCTCCGAGCAGATGTTTTGTTCCGCGAAGCCGCCGATCTCCTGTAATAGCTCGCGCTTTATGGCGCTCGGCATGGCAACTCGATAGTGCGCACGCGCGGACTGAAGATAATCATCCCAGGCGTGCGTGACCAGCGGTTCGGCGATCATGCGAGAAATATCATCTTCTTGCACGAAGCGGATGACACTACCCAGCATAAATGCGGGTTGATTAAAACGCTCAATGACTTCGTTGTAAGTCGCAAGCGCCCAGGGTAACAGAAGGTCATCGCTGTCCAAGAACGTAACGTACGTGCCTGAGGCCTCGCTTAGGGCATAATTGCGCGCCCGACCGGGCCCCTGGTTGGATTGCCGCAAGGATTTGATGCGACCGGCGTAAGCGGCTAACACTTGGTCGGTATCATCGATAGAACCGTCATCGACGACGATAACCTCGTAATCAACGAAGGTTTGTGCGAACACCGACTGGAGCGCTCGCGAAAGCAGAGAAGCGCGGTTGTAAGTGGGGATGATAACGCTAAAGAGGGGCATGGCTAGCGCTTAATTAATAATGATAGACAATACCCAGGCCCTTACGGACGCGCTCAAGCATCGTGAATTCCGATTCGAGCAACTCACGAGCGAGTCGCATATCGCGTTCTGGCAGCGGTAATCTAGTCACGGAGCGCCGCTCGTGCCGCACCTTAAGCGGAATTTCGAGTCGCCGCGAGAGCACTCGGAGATCTTCATTGAATGTCTCTGTAAAGCAAACGGCCGAACAGGTCAGAATACGCTCAGTCGCCTCTTGAATGTCGTAGTTGGCGGAAAACATAAACAATTGCCGCAACAGATGCTCACGCGGCATACGGTCGAGGAAATCCGCAAACGACTCGCCCAGCCAGTGCATTTCGCGCTCTAAGGCCTTCATAAAAGGCCGTTCCCGCTCTCGAGCCTGCGCATCAGTGCGCACCGACAGGAGGTAACGGTAATGCGACACCACGCGATCCACCGGGTTTCTGAGCACCGTCACGGTGAAGGTTTCCGCCGGTACACGCAGCGCGTGCGCGGCCGCGTGCGAGCTCGCGAAGAAAAATTTTCCCTTTTTTATTAATGGCCGGTTGTGCTGAACGAATGCTAAACCGCCCCTGCGTACGCGCTTGCAGCGCTCAAGGCTGCTGAAATCGAGCCCGAAGGCACTTAAGACGGCGGAATTGAGACTGGTGCCGCCCGTCTTACGAACGTGGTAGTGGTAGATGCGGCGATATTCCCCCGCGATCCGCCCGCGCAATGATAGGTATTGAAGCCGCGCCGCAACTGCCTGGCTGCGGACACTAGATATGAGATTCATGATCGGCTCGCGCGTACGGCTATGCGGCGCGTGATGTCATGGAAGTTCCTAAAGCGCGAGCACTCGATGCTTCAGGGAACCCCGCGCACGACCTACATGCCAACCATATAGCCATACAACCCGAGCCATGTCGCCACGGTTGCGCACGTGCCGCACGCGCTTGGCAAAGCGCGTCCACGAGTGGGCACGCATTTTCCAGGAGATTGGAGGCATACCTTTTGCCCGGTAGCGCTTGTAAAGCAGCACGTTATATTCCGCATAGCTGCGGGATTGCCGATAAAGTCCGCGCAGGCTCGCGCGATAGCGCACGTGCACAACCGCGTCAGACACAAAGTGCAGCTCTACGCCCGCGAGTTGTAGCCTCCAGCAGAAGTCCGTATCGTGAAGGATCGGCAAGGTCTCGTCAAAGCCGCCCATCTCTTGGTGCAGCGTGCGCCGAACACCCAGCGCGCCGCCGCCTGAATGTGGTAGATAAGGAGGATATTTGTATTGACTGAGCCCTGCTTGCTGTAAATTGCCGTGGCTCCGGCGCACCCAGTCGGCATTGAGCCGCTCTACATCGAAACCACACGCGACCAGCTCGTGGTGCATGAGCGCCTCCCCCATCGCCGCCACGTAGCCCTCGCCCACCGCATCGTCGGCATCGCAGAAGACCAGCGACTCACCCTTTGCGGCCTTAGCGCCCGTATTAAGCGCATAGGGCTGTCCCTGTCTCTCTATGGCCTTGACGATGCGCAGATTTGGAAGCCGGGATTGGTAATGCTGCACGATCGACATGGAACTATCAGTACATCGGTTGTCGACGACGATGATCTCCCACGGCTCGGACCATTGCTGCTCGACCAAGGCTTGCAATTGATCACCGATCGTGTCTTCCGCGTTATAACAGGGAATAATTACGCTAAGCTTCATAACATGCGCCTACTTCAGCCTTCCCATCCATGCAGCGTCGGGCCGCCGATACCAATGCCGCTTTATCGCGCGTCCCGAGCGCAATAGCGTTGTGAGGTTCACGAAGCGAAACCGTCCTTTTAGCTCCGTCAGCAGCCGGTCCACCGCCTTAAGTATAGGTTCTCGATCTCGGTAGCGCTCTTCTAGCGCCGTATACAGCGCATCATGCATCAGCACGATGCTGCCTGGCCTAATTCTTTTCTTGACCTCGCTCACCATCCAATCCGCGTCGTGATCGAGCCAGTCGTAGGCTAATACGTTCCATGCGATAACATCAAAGCCCAACAGCAATGTATCGAGACGTGACAGCTTGGTTTGATGTCCGTATGGCGGCCGAAAAAATCGCTCTCCATACGGCGCGAGTGCCTGTCCGCAACGCCTGAGTTGAGCCCGCCGCTTCCATCCACTGATCAGCGCAAACGACGGATGATCCCAACTATGGTTGCCTATAGTATGTCCAGCCTCGGCCACACGCTTGACCAGCGCCGGCTGCTGCTGTGCAGACTTACCCACCATGAAAAACGTTGCCCGCGCGCCGTGTTTCTCAAGAATATCGAGCAGGCGCGGCGTATTCTCGGGGTGCGGCCCATCATCGAACGTCAACGCCACGAGCGGCTCGCGAGTGGACACGCCCTTTATGGATCCGAATACCTTAGTCGTCACCCGCTGTGATAGGCTACGCCTATTGATTGCAGTAGATGCCATACTTACCTGCGCCATTTCGCCTTGAAGGATTGGATTTCGTCCTGTGTATAGAAGTGGCGCGCGTATTTTGATTCGTACATCTTATCCAAATAATCGCCGGGCAGCCTTACGTCTTCCTGAAATTGTCGATACACCATATGGTATTCCTTGTCACTTGATATATTGGCATCGATAATTTGAATGTTGTTGACGCCGATAAATGCTCTAAACGCCTCCTGCGCACACCGGGCTATATGCTCTAGCTTTAACACCAACAACTCAGTGGGCCCTCGACGATAGATCTCATAACCCTGCTGCTTTGGAAAGCGGGTGGCAAAGACATCGATATCAAGCGATTGCTTCAACTCGATGTCAAACCAGCTTAAGGGCTCTTCATGATGATACTCACGCATAAAGGTCGCAATCACGTCATCCATGCCAAGCTCGCCGCTTCGTGAGCGTTCCTCGAAATCTGTAAACCAGTAGCCAATGACCTGAAAGAAGTCCGAGATATTGCGCGCGACTGGATCTCTAACGAGCGTAATGACCTTCCATTTGGGCGCGGCTCTGCCACCCGCGGCCCGCTTGTACAACTGCTCAGCGGTTAAAAGATGCTTCATTCTACGCGCATCGGTGCGACGCTCGTTATTAAAGATCCGCGCGTACATCTGCTTGCCGTGCTCGATGCCCTCGCGCGTTAGACTGTGGATGTGATAGATCGGCTTTTGTGGCATGGATGCCTTCAAAGACGCAACCACGGTCGAGGAGCCGACCTTGCCCATCTGATAAACCACGATTGGCGCCTCATCCCGCCACGCCAACAGGCGCAGTTGCATGTCTATGCCGAGACTAGCTATGCGGAGATTGCGCCGTGTGATCTGCTGAAGTTGCTTCATCATGAGCATACGCCCCTTTGATCTCTACGTTCCCTTTCCATGACACCACCGACCAGAATCCGCTCGCTTATATAATGCGTACCCGCGCCGTTCGTTATTAAGCCTCCTAATCGTATGCTCAGGTTTTTGCTGAACCGCCACTGCGATGTTTAATAACCCCACTCGCGTTTGCAGTCAAGATACAGCAAAGAAGGGGTCAAAGCTTGAAGGGGCGGTAACCGGCGACAGATGCCAAAGCTGGCGCGTACAGGAGGATGGATATAGACCGCCCGCCCCTCCTTCGCAAGCGTTCCTCGCTCCTAAGCGAGCGTATTCCACGTCAATCGTCCCTCGGCGACGGCCGTCTGCAAGTCCGTGCGCCTGCAAGCGCTTCGGCCACACGCGGCGCAGGACTCTGCGCCAACGCCCACGCGGCCGCGCGTTGCTGAATCGGGTCGGGGTCCAGCAATACTTTCTCTAAGTCAGCCACCTTGTTTTCGTCGGCATACGGCCTCCCGGGCCGCCAGAGTTCCGGCGTGACGGGGCGTTTGGCGGCCCAGCGTTCATGGGCGTAGTCGGTCAGCATGTGGGCAAGCGCCGGATTCGCATGCCGATCAAGGCCGCAGACCAGGTGTAGCGGACTGCCCACGAATGCTGCTTTGAGCACCATGTGATTTCAAGTCGCCTCATCTAAGTACTCGGCGGAATAAGCGTTACGTAACGCCATCGCGTTGAATACTGCTGTCGTATTGCTGCGCACGCCCTCAGTGGCCAATGCGCGATGTTGTTCCGGACACGGCAGCAGCCGCAGGCTTTGGTACAGAGCCACCAGTTCTTCAAAATCGGCGCAGGTGGCAAGTTTTTGTAGCTTGGCCGCAACGGTCTGCGCATCATCGCTATTTAGCGACAGCAGGAGCAGAGTGCGTCCTGCTTGATCGGCACACCAGAATTTCCAGCCCGTGCGCTCGCCGCCAGCAGTCTGCACGTCTTCTTCTGTCAGGCGCAATTCCTGCTTGCCCGTGTAGCGAGGCACAGCACTGAAGGCCGCGAAGAAGACGTGATCCGGTGCGCCCCTTGCTATTTGCCGGCGTTTTTCATTCAGCCAAGAGAGCGCCTCCTCAACGATCTGCCGCATAAGCCAACAATAGAGTAGGTCGAAGGTTTAGATCGCCATTGCTTTACTATCAGCTGACACGTTGCGCTTGCCGGGATTCACCGCACAGATGGGTGAGATTAACATCGTAAATCTCGCGGGCTTCTAGGCTTAGTTCGGCAGCAGATGGGGTTGCCTGGTAACAACCAGCGGTGCATCGACGGAATCGCGCACAAGCGTTCCATGAGAGCCCTTGACCTTGACTAATGAGCGATCCAGCGGAATCAGATCTATCAAATAACGAAAACCGAGTTTTTTCTTAAGCAGCCGATGGGCCACCTTCAATTGAGGCCAACGAATAGTGGGGTCCACTAACAGCTCCAGCAGATCGTAGCCGGGCTTGCGGTATATATCCACAGTGCGCGCGAAATCTGGCGCGTCGCGGTCAGCGAGTCAGTAATAATAACTAAACCAGGCATCAGACGCGGCAACAGCAATCAGTTCTCCCGCGTGCGCATGATTGAGATGATGCCCAGCCTTGCCATGTTCATCTAAAATCATCTCCACGTCGAGCACCTTTTCCACCAGTGCGCGCACTTCGGAAAGACTGTCTTTATCATTCACGTAGACATGCGCCACCTAGTGATCTGCCACTGCGAAGGCGCGGCTGGCGCCAGGATCTATAAGCTCCAGCCTCAGCTCTTCACGCACGGCGACGAATCCATGCTCGCGCAATACGCGATTCTATGAGTGTTGCTGATCTCATTCGGGCCATTGGCACGATGGCCATGTGACTGTCGATGGCGATGACCTGCATCTAAATGCACCGCAACCGCTGCCGGCTGATCTGGTGGATCAGATACGTAAGCATAAGATGGAACTGCTTCATTATCTGAACAAAGACACAGCCAATACCGATGATCCCGATGATAATGTGGCAGCCGAAGCCAGGCGGCAAATGGTACTAGCAATGCTGAAAGAGAATCCTGGTATCACTAATGCTATCACCAGCGATACCGAGATAGAAGCGGATGCTGTGATCATCACGCCAGCTATTCGATATAAAGCAACCTGTGAACTCAGAATACCGAAAGCCAAGTATGACAGCTCAGCGTCACTGCGAGTGATTGAAGAACATGCTGAATCGATTGCAAGCATCCTCAGAGGCAAAAAGGCAGCCACAATGATTAGCGGGTCCTTCCTGGAATTGACTCAAGTGCGAGTCGGGGCGGCGCAGTATTCGCGCATCTTTTTGCCGGATCTTTTTGCTCTTTCTCACTCTGGCAACGCTTTTTAGACGGATGAATACTTGAACAGGCACCACAAGGTTGGAAATCGCTGTTTGGTACGCGGTGATCCGTCGGTGTTACCGACAATTAGATACCTGCTTTATTTTGCCATTAAAAAAGTCCAGCAATTTCATTGCGGTCTCAGGATACTTATAGAACCTCTGTTCCACGTACTGCCGGTAAAAGGATATCAATTCGTTGCTATGACTGTAATTACTTCTAACCTCAAATGCACATAGCGCGCGTTTTAGCCAGGCGTCATCACGATCTAACTTCAGAAAATCTCCGATGGCGAGTAGTGTATCTCGCGAAAATTCGTGCTGGTAATAGGTGAAGAAACGGTCTGGAAAGGCGCTTTTCAACTCCTCGAACCATAATATCTCGTTCAAAATGGCTCGAACTACTTCTTCGACTGTTGCACTATGATTAACGCCTTCAAAACGATAAGCGTGTCCCGTCCTCAAGTTCGAAACGGCACAATCAAGTGGATTTCGAATCGGTAACAAAAATCTCAGTGCATGATTGCTTTTAAAGATGCCACTGAGATCAACGTTGTTTCTACGTATGTAGTTAGAAGTCCGAAGAGGCTCCTTCCATAAAATACAGGTAATCTTACGCTTAACAACCTCCCCTCCCGCTTCTCGAAAAAGATCTTGGATCGTCTTGGAATCAAATGCGTGTGATAGAGTTATGGAACCGCCATACGCTCTTCTCTTCCCTCTTTTAGATATGTAAATCGCGTACTTTTTAAATGATTCAAACTTACGACTATCGTATTCAGAGAGGAAATTTATTCTCCTAATTGTAAATACGCGCGAACCCGCGTGGTTTAGAACTTGGCAATTCGGATGCAGGAATAGAATGGCTGCGGTCAAAGTTGTAAGATTTCTATAAGGGCCCAAAGTCAAACAAACTGTGTTGAGGCCTTCAGTTTTTACGGACTTGGATGCATATAGATCTTTTTCTATAAGTAGCCGATGCCCTAAATTATTCGCTCTATTTCTTGCTATCTCCAACATGACTCCTAGCAACCTCGTAAGCTTCATCGTCAATTAGAACATTCTAAAGGAGAAGTTTTTATTTCTCCTTTAACCTGGTGTATTCCGCCGGGGCAGCCGATTTAGGCTGTCATGCGGACGCTGCTTTGGTAATCGAGCAGTCACCCGTGCGTCACGTCGCACGCTTCATCCAGGGTCTTGAACAGGTACACATTCACCATTTAATGCCGATAACTGTGATTGAGCCGCTCTATGTCGGTGTGCTGTGTCGATTCGTCCTTCTGAATCTACCGGATACCGCTGCCGCTCAGGTCGGCAGCTTTCCGTCTGGGATAACGCGAGGTCATGAGATCTCCATGTATCCGCACCTTCAAGGCGACATCGGTGTGTTCATCCTGCACGACGGTCACAAGCACTTGCAGCGGATTGCATTCCAGCTCCGCCAACTGATCGACTAAGGCCCCGTATATGTTTGTTGGGTGTCAAGGCGTCTGCCACCGATTTTGTAGTCCTTGGTCATCTACTTTTATCTACATTAGATGATTCTTGCATCCTAGATGCCATAGCGTTCCATTGTTGCCATTGAGCACTGCGCGAATGACTTCGCCGGCAGACGCTAGACCAATGGCTCTCAGCGGAGAAACCACATACCGCCTCGGTGCTTTATACAGTTGGGTGCGGATACCAGTCTCTAGTGTCTCATCCATGGCGTTGCGCGCCATATCGTAAATGGGAGTCCATTTCATTGACGTCAACTTTCGATGACGCCCCGTGTCATCTTGTTTCGGCTCCAGCGCAATCGGCCGTATGGGTTGCCCGATTGTCCGCTTTTCATGTCATATGCTGTATCATGTTTGATTTTTTACAAGCTGCCAATACCGCTGTGCCCAGCTCCGCTGTCAGGCAAGATACCTCTCATCAACCCCCCTGGCAAATCGCGTGCCGTAGGCAGCTTGTAACTTGTGAAGCGTTTGCCGAGCTAGCATTTCCTCTCGTGCGACCGTATCTAGCAGTTCCGTGTCCAAGTGCTGTCCTATCGTCTCTCGAACAAGCTGGCGTAAGGTGTCGGGGTGTAGCGCGTCCAATTCTACTGACGGCGCACCCCGATCGAAAGCCTTGTAAAAGGCTTTGGCGCGGCGATTGATCTTCTTGATCGACCGCTCAGGCAGATTCCATTTGCGGACTTGCTCCGGATTGACCGCGAGAAACACGTTAATCCGCAATCGATAAGCCACTAAAAAGGTGGATTAAACGCGTTGATCACCAGAGGGGTATCAGGGATATACAGGTTCTCGTGTTGTCGGATTCAGGAGCGAAGTGTCCGTCTGTCCGGCGCTGGCGCCAAAGCCTCTGGTAGCACGGATTCTGTGATCACCGGCTCTGGCGGCGTAGGTGCTGGTGGGGGCGGTGCTGGTCGCGCTGACGCAGGCGCTCCGGGCGACAGTGTTGGACTAGCTCTGGCGATACAGGCTGTGTTGGAGCAGGCGTCGCAGGTGGTGGCATTGGCTACTGTGGTGCTTCGACTGGTGCGGTACCTGTGAATACAAACTCAAGGAACCGATGTCACAGGCAGTTCCACCATCGCCATTGGCATCTTGCGTCCTGATTACGCCGCGCTGATCTCTAGCGGGAGGCGGGCAGGTGCCGTCGTTTATGGCATC
>DATACK010000288.1:0-6878 GCA_036259115.1 Gammaproteobacteria bacterium
CCCGCGCAGCGGCCGACCTTGCCTTTAATCGCTGTGTGTGGCCTTAGGCTTTTCAGAAGCTTGCTATCGATCAACGGAGACGCGAATGCCTTGGAATGAGCCGGGGGGCAGAGACCCGTGGGGGAGAAGACCGAAAGATCAAGGGCCGCCAGATCTCGAGGAACTGCTGCGCAAGCTTACGGCTTCGCTTAGCAAGTTCTTTGGCGGCGCTCGAGGTGGCGGGGGCAGAGGTGCGACAGCTGGCGTTGTAGTCGTGGGTGCGGTGCTGCTCGTAGCCTGGCTATTCTCGGGTTTCTACATCATTGATGCCGGCGAACGTGGCCTGGTGCTGCGATTCGGCCGCTTTATTCATATGACAGGCCCCGGCCCGCATTGGCATCTGCCATATCCCTTCGAGAGTGTTGATCGCGTCGCAGTCGATTTGGTGCGCGATGCGCAGCATCGGGAGACGATGTTGACCGAAGATGAAAATATCGTGGTTATCGACACTGCAGTGCAATATCGGGTTAAGAATGCTGCCAACTATGCGTTCAAAGTGCTCATGCCAGATACTACCGCGGGCCAGGTAATGGAAAGCGCCGTGCGAGAGGTTGTGGGAGCGCATACCATGGAGTTCGTGCTGGGTGCAGGTCGCGCACAGATTGCGCTTGACACCCATAAGCTGATGCAAAAGACATTGGATAAATACCAATCTGGCATACAGATTATCACCGTTAACCTTCAACAGGCGCAGCCGCCGGAGCCTGTGCAGCCGGCGTTCGCTGACGTGGTAAAGGCCCGCGAGGACGAGGTGAGATTTCGGAATCAGGCTCGTTCTTATGCCAATGGGGTCATACCCCGAGCGCGTGGTGCGGCCACGAGGATCAGACAGGAGGCGGCGGCATATCGGGATAGAGTCATCGCTGCAGCGGAGGGTGACACCGCCCGCTTTGAGCAACTGCTGGCTAAGTACCGCAATGCACCGCGGGTGATGCGTGATCGTCTATATCTGGAAACTATTGAGTCGGTGCTAACTAACAGTAGCAAGGTAATGATGGACGCCGAGGAGGGTAGAAACCTGCTTTACCTGCCGCTGGACAAGCTACTGCCGAGCGACGGTGGTGGAGCTGGCGGCAAAGCGGCGCCTATACCCCCGGCGCCGGTGATGGGCGATCTATCCAATAGGCGCAGTGCATTGCGCCCGCCTCGCTCGTTCAGTCGGGAGGCGCGCTAGACATGAACGTCAGAACGCTGAGCATAATCATCGCGGTGCTTGTGGTGGTGGTGGCCTTTTCGGCCTATACCGTCGATGAGCGCCAGCGAGTCATCCTGTTTGGCCTGGGTGAGATCAAGGCCACGGACCTCAAGCCGGGCCTGCACTTTAAGCTTCCGTTTATCAACAATGTGATAAAGTTCGACGGCCGGGTGCTGAGTCTGGACGCTGAGCCCAATCGGTTCCTAACCGCCGAAAAGAAGAACGTAATAGTGGATTTTTTTGTGAAATGGCGAATCGGCGACGTGGCTTTGTTCTATCGCTCGTTCGGTGTGGATGAACTCAATGCACAAAACCGCCTCGCCCAGATCACCAAGGATGAGATGCGCAATGAATTTGGCAAACGCACCATCCAGCAGGTGGTGTCAGACGAGCGCGGCGAGATTATGAGTACGCTGCAGACTAAGGTTAATGACATAACCAAGAATTACGGCATACACGTGCTGGATGTGCGCATGAGTCGCGTCGATCTGCCCGCGGAAGTCAATAACGCGGTTTTTCAGCGAATGCGTACTGAGCGCTATCTCGCTGCCAAGGCGTTCCGCGCGCGCGGTCACGCCGATGCCGCACGTATCCGTGCAGCCGCCGATCGCAAGCGTACTGTAATTTTGGCCAACGCCTATCGTGATTCTCAGCGTATGCGCGGGGAGGGCGATGCCAGGGCGGCCAGCATCTATGCCAGTGCCTATGGCAGAGCTCCTGAATTTTATCGTTTCTATCGCAGCCTTAACGCATACATGAATGCCTTCGGCGGCAAGAACGATTTACTGATTGTCGATCCCAAGAGCGAGTTCTTCCGCTATTTCAATGAATCCGGGAACGGACCAATCCGGCTTGCTCAGTAGGGCAGCGCGCATGTGGAACGATCTGTTGGCGGCCGTCGCGTTGGTGCTTGTAATCGAGGGCGTGATGCCGGCTTTGAATCCTGCCGGGCTGCGCCGTGCGCTAGAGCAGATCACCAAACTGCCTGATCGCACGCTACGTGCGGCCGGCCTGTCCAGCATGGTTGTGGGTGCGCTGCTACTGTACGCCGTACGCCAGTGACACGCTCCTTTGATGATCCACGACCGCTGGTTATTGCCTGAGGGCATTGAGGAGGTTCTGCCGCAGCAAGCCGAGCGTGTGGAACACTACCGCCGTGCACTGTTGGATTTGTATTATCGGTGGGGCTATGAGTTGGTGATCCCGCCGTTGATCGAATATCTGGAGTCTCTGCTGGTCGGCTCTAGCCATGATCTGGAATTGCTAACCTTTAAGCTCACCGATCAACTGACCGGACGGATGATGGGCGTGCGCCCAGATATGACGCCGCAAGTGGCGCGTATCGACGCTCATATGCTCAAGCGCGACGTGCCGGTGCGGCTGTGTTACATCGGCACCGTACTGCGTACGCGTGCTGAGGGCACAAGCAGTTCGCGGAGTCCGCTACAGGTGGGCGCGGAGCTATACGGACATGCGGGTCTTGACAGCGACATCGAGATCATCCGGTTGATGCTGGAGACGCTGAAAGTTACGGGTGTGCCGGCCGTGCATCTAGATCTGGGACATGTGGGAATCTATTGGAACCTGGCCCGTCAGGCCGGTCTGAACACCGCGCAGGAGTATACGCTGTTTGACATGCTGCAGCGTAAGGCAGTGCCGGAAATCGAGCCTTACCTACGCGAGCTAGAATTGGCCTCCGGCGCGCGGGACAGGCTGCTAGCGCTCACGGAATTAAGCGGCGGTTGTGAGATATTGGCGCGCGCCCGCACGCTGCTTGCAAAAGTGGACAGCCAAGTGGATGCGGCGCTGGATTATCTAGAACAGACCGCGCGGCGGTTGGAGCACTATGTGTCCGACATTGAACTGCATTTCGACTTGGCTGAGTTGCGCGGCTATCAGTATCACACTGGTGTCGTCTTCGCGGCTTTCGCCAGAGGGCAGGGCCAGGAGATCGCGCGCGGCGGTCGCTATGATGAGATCGGCAGGGTATTCGGCCGTGCGCGACCCGCCACCGGTTTCAGCGCTGACTTGAATACCTTAATCGGACTTGGCAATGCTGCGCCGCCCATGCTACGGCCCGGGGTATTCGCGCCGGCAGGGGACGAATCTACGCTGCATGCGCGCGTGGCGCAGCTGCGCGCTGCCGGTGAGAGGGTCGTATGCGGCCTCTCGGGACAAGCAGGCGACGCTAAGGCAATGGGTTGTGATAGGCAACTCGTGGAGCGCGACCATCAATGGGTCGAGGAGCCGTTGGACTGATGACCAAGAGCGTAGTCATATTGGGTATGCAATGGGGTGATGAGGGCAAGGGCAAGGTTGTCGATCTGCTCACTGAGCACGCGCATGCCGTGGTGCGTTTCCAGGGGGGACATAATGCCGGCCACACATTGGTCATCAACGGTGCGAAGACCGTGCTGCATCTTATCCCCTCCGGTATCCTGTGCGCGCATGTAGAGTGCCTGATTGGCAATGGTGTGGTGCTTTCGCCGCGAGCGCTCATGCAGGAGATCGAAATGCTTGAGTCGCGCGGGGTGTCCACTGACGGACGTTTGTTCGTATCGACCGCTTGTCCGCTGATATTGCCTTATCACATGGTGCTGGATCAGGTGCGTGAGCAAGCGCGCGGGAAGGCCGCGATCGGCACCACCGGCCGTGGCATCGGGCCAGCCTACGAGGACAAGATCGCGCGCCGAGCCTTGCGGGTCGGCGATATGTTCTATCCCGAACGGTTTGCCGCCAAACTCGGTGAGGCGTTGGATTACCATAACTTCGTGTTGAAGAATTATTTTAGTGTGCCCCCGCTCGACGTTAGCCGGACGTTAGAGGAGACGTTAGCTCTTAGTGCTGTTTTGGCGCCGATGATTGTGGATGTGCCGGAACGGCTATATGAATTGCGCATGGCGGGCAAGAACATATTGTTCGAGGGTGCGCAAGGGACCTGGTTAGACGTCGATCACGGGACCTATCCCTTTGTCACCTCTTCTAATACCACGGCCGGCAGTGCCTGCACCGGCGCTGGCGTGGGGCCGGTGCACCTAGACTACATTCTCGGTATCACCAAAGCATATACCACTCGCGTCGGAGCTGGCCCATTTCCGACCGAGTTGCATACACCGCCAGGAAATATTCTCGCGGCGCGGGGAAATGAATTCGGCGCCACCACCGGGCGCCCACGCCGCTGCGGCTGGCTCGATGCTGTGGCATTACGTCGTGCAGCTAGAATCAATGGCGTATTAGGCCTCTGCATGACTAAGTTGGACGTGCTGGACGGCTTGGATCCCATTCGCATCTGTAGCGATTATTCAGTGCCCGATGAACGGCTCGTCGCACCTGCGGGTGCCGGGGCCCGTGGGCCTTATAAACCCGTGTATGAGGATCTCCCCGGCTGGCGCGAATCAACCGCAGGCGTGACCGCACTCAGCGATTTGCCGCCCAATGCGCGCGCGTACTTAAACCGCATCGAGGAACTGGTGGGGACGCCTATAGCCTTAATCTCTACCGGCGCGGAGCGCGATGAGACGATTATCATCCGCCAGCCATTCTCCTGATATGGCCCACAGAAACACCAGGGACGCAGCTTTGGATGGACGGATTGTATCCATCTAGTGCGTGCGATGACAGTTTCATTACGACCTTGTGTTGCAATGGCCTGATATCGCTTCCACTGTGAATGCTGCATCCCTGTGGCGACGATTCAGGACACTATCGGATTGATTCCCGCGGCCGGGCAGGCCATCCGCTTAGGTCGGCTACCTTGTAGTAAGGAACTCTACCCAATCGGCTTTCAGAGCGATCCGGCGGGGCATCCTAAGGTAGCAACCCATTATCTGCTGGAGCGCATGCGCGCAGCGGGCATAACGCGGGCGTATGTCGTGCTGCGCGCGGGCAAGTGGGACATCCCCGCTTATTTAGGCGATGGCGCAAACTTCGACATGCATCTCGCCTATTTGCTGATGGGTGCACCTTTCGGCTCGCCCTACACGCTCGATAAGGCTTGGCCGTTCGTACAGCGGGCCCGTATTGCGCTCGGCTTCCCCGATATTCTGTTCGAGCCTACTGACGCGTTCGCCCGCTTACTTGCCCATCAGGACGCGACCAGCGCCGAAGTGGTGCTGGGCCTGTTTCCGGCCGAATGTCCGCACAAATGCGATATGGTGGAGATCGATGGGCAAGATCGGGTGCGGCACATCGTCATCAAACAACCCTCGAGCGGGCTACGTTATACCTGGATGATCGCGGTGTGGGGGCCTGATTTTACCAATTTTATGCACAGCTACCTGGACACGGCAATAAAAGCCCGAGCGGCCGCAGCGCGCGAGCTGTTCGTGGGTGATGTGATTCAAGCCGCAATCGATGCCGGACTCACGGTCGAGGCCGAGCGTTTCGACACTGGCCACGCCATCGACATCGGCACGCCAGAGGATCTTAAAGAGGCGCTGCGCCGGTATCCCTCTTCTTAAGATCATTGTGGGACCATTCTTCGTTGTCGCCGCGTATGCCAAGGCTGTCTTGGTTTCTTGCAATATCTCGCCCGTCCGCATCGAGACGCGAAGCTAATGTAAATTCGAAGGTTTAATTTCTATTAACGAAAGGCCGTGCTGACGGGCTTATCGCCGCAACTCGCACCGGGCTAGTCTAATGGCACTGATTCGATGAGCCGCCAATCTTGCGGTGTGCCCGCAGTCGCGTAGACATCAACGGAGTTAAGCATGAAGCGGGTGGGCATATTACGGTCCATTAGATCCGCGATGATTTTCTGTTTTTCAATCTCCGGCAGCTTACTATACAGGAGACTTAAGTGCGGCATGAAGTCTCCAGCCGGCTGCGAACCAAAGGCTTGTCTTGCCAGCATGTAAGCGGCCAGTAGCTCATCGCTCACGACAGCTCGAATGAAAAGGCTGCGAAAGTAAGCACCGCTAGTCACCAGTCCCGAAGATGCAAACTGCAAACGCTTAAGTCTGCTCGCCAGTGCGCGCGTGATCGCCACGACCTCCGTCGGTGCTCGTTCAATGCTGGCAAGCAAGGTGACGTGCGGCGGAAAACAAGGCGTCCCATAAGTTTTGCTCAAGTCGCGAATGATGGCGGCTAGACACGTTTCCGTATCACCGCCGGGCATAAGCCATAACGAGTAATGATGAGCCTGGGACATCGAGCCAAACTTTAACATAAGCCAGCATCATTCGTGCACATCTAACAGCCAGGGCGCGGCTTTTGCCGGCGCTGCGAAAGCGTGGCTAAGTGTTGAATGTGGAGGTTTGCAATGAAAGCAGTTGTTTCCCACGGGATCGGCGATATCCGGCTGGACAATGTCGAAGAGCCGGAGATCGAAGCACCGACGGACGCGATCTTAAGCGTGACTCACAGCGCCATCTGCGGCACCGATCTGCACCTGATACGCGGCACCATGGCTGGCATGCAGCCCGGAACGATCCTGGGGCATGAAGCGGTCGGCGTGGTCGAGGAGGTTGGGTCCGATGTACGTAATTTGGCTCAAGGCAATTGCGTAGTGGTGCCGTCGACCATCGCCTGTGGTTATTGTTCGTATTGCCGCGCTGGTCACCATGGACACTGTGACAACGCGAATCTAAATGGTCGGCTCGCCGGTCCCGCATTTTTTGGCGGCCCACAGACAACAGGCGCTTTC
>DATACK010000289.1:0-4538 GCA_036259115.1 Gammaproteobacteria bacterium
TATGCGCTTAATTCACTTATCTCAAGCCTGACACTCTCTTCCTATTTCTTTTGCACCATCGCTTGCTTCTGAAATGTAGATCGCCATATCGATGTTGGTCACCTTTTTATATCTTCGCGAAACAACCGCCTGAAACTCCTCAAGTGCATCGCAAGAGACGAGATTGACCGTGCAGCCACCGAATCCGCCGCCGGTCATGCGGGCGCCGATCACACCCTTGATTGACCTGGCGATGTCGACTAAGAGATCCAGCTCAGTACAACTGGCCTCGAAATCATCACGCATTGAATCGTGCGAAAGGAACATCAGCTCGCCCATGGTTTCCAGATCGCCTGTGCTTAAAGCGTCCGCCGCGGCTAAGACCCTTGCATTTTCGGTAATGACGTGTCGGCATCGGCGCTTGATTGATTCCGCAAGGAGGTGCCCAAAAGTCTGAAAATCGACCACACTCACATCGCGCAGCGCACGAATGTCGGGAAGCACTCCGCGCAACAATTCGACCCCGCATTCACACTGGGCCCGTCGCGTGTTGTATTCGGAAGAGGCCAATGCGTGCTTGACATGCGTATCGCAGATTGCGACATATGCACGCGATGAATTGAGCGGGATGTATTTGGTTTCTAAGGTGCGACAGTCGATCAAAAGCGCATGGCCGACGCGCGCGAGCGCCGCAGTGAACTGATCCATGATTCCGCATTTGATCCCGACATACTCGTGCTCGGCCTGCTGCCCGGCCAGTGCCAGTGCAATCTCCTCGACCTGCGCCTGCGCAATGGATGTGAGCGCCAGGCCTACGGCCAATTCAAGCGCCGCCGAAGAAGAAAGGCCTGCACCAATGGGAACATTTGAATCGAGCAACAAATCAGCCCCACGCAGCCGTACTCCGCGCGCTTCCAGCGCCTGCGCAACACCTTCCACGTAATCTAGCCATAAACCTCGTTGTCTTTGCCCAGGATGATCCAGGTCGAAATCCACTGCCGAATCGAGCTCAAGTGAGAAGGCGCGCACCTGGCGATCATCGCGCGCTGAAGCGGCAACCACTGTCTCGCGATCGACGGCCATCGGCAGCACGAAGCCACCGTTATAATCGGTGTGCTCCCCAATCAGATTAACCCGACCCGGTGCACGAAACAGGCGTGGTTCAGTCCCATACCGCTCGCGAAAAGTGCATTGCAGCCGGTCTAGGTTAACCACGGCCACCTCCTTTTCGTCTCCAGACCGCGGGTGTGATGTGGCCGCGTAGCTCCGATGCCTTCTCCTCGGGCAAGGTATCGTTAATGAACATGCCAGCACCTGTCTCGCTGCCCGCCAGGTACTTGAGTTTGGTGGCGGTTCGCAGCGGCGGGTAGAACTCGATGTGGAAATGGTAGTAGTCGTACGTACCGCCATCCACGGGACGTTGGTGGATGACCATGATGTAAGGGAATGACAAGTTGAACAGCCGATCAAATGCTACCAATACCATCTTGAGCATCGAAGCCAGGTCGCGCTGCTCGTGGGACGTCAAGTCCGGTAGCGCCTGTAGGTGTCGCAATGCATAGATATGAACCTCGTAAGGCCAGCGAGCGAAAAACGGAATCACGGCGACGAAGGAACGGTTCTCGGCGATCAGCCGTTGTCCGTCTTGGCGTTCCTCGGCCACGATGTCGCAGATCAGACAGTGACCGGTGCGCGTTTGATGAGACCGCGATTGCGCTAACTCACGCGTGATGCGCGGCGGGATGAATGGATAGCCATAGATTTGGCCGTGCGGGTGGTGAAGCGTCACGCCAATGGCTTCACCTTTGTTCTCAAACTCTAAGACATAACTCACATTGTCACGCCGGCCTAATTCGATGAAGCGATCCGTCCAGACGTGCACCAGCTTATAGATCTGTTCGACCGGCTCGCAGGCCAAGGTGGTCGCATGGTTCGGCGAGTAGAGCACGACTTCGCACACGCCTTCAACAGGGCGCACGGGATAGAGATTCGTGCCTTCTACAGCCGACGGAGGCGGCTCTAATCGCAAGGAAGGAAATTGATTCTCAAAGACTACAATGTCGTAAGTACGCTCAGGCACCTCGGTCGGAAGGCCACCCTCTTTGGTTGGGCAGAGCGGACAGAAATCGGCGGGCGGCAGAAAGGTGCGTTCCTGCCGATGTGTTGCCGTCGCCACCCATTCGCCGAGCAACGGATTCCAGCGCAGCTCAGACACTGCGTTGGGCTTTTGTGTGCGGTTCTGGCTCAAACTTCTGGCCCTTAGCCCCAGCATCCTCAGAAGGAGGCGCGGACGGATCCTCGAATGTATAGAAGATCAGGTAGCGCCCGTCTTTCAGTATGATCCGCCTTTTTTTAAAACGTACTTCGCCGCTTTGCTCCATTTCTTATCTCATGCTTCGGTTTAATATCCTTCTAGCTCGGCATGATGCTCGCGCACTTCCATCGCACGCTCCTCGGGTGACTCTTCCGCGAGGTGCACCGTGGCATCACCGCCGCGCCGCCCAAGATAGTGCATCGCAAGACTAAAGACGAGCATGAAGGCACGCCACCACAGATTGGCATTGATTGAGAGCGACTGCTCGTACGTTCGGGCACTACGTGCGGCGGCAAGATCGTACACCGCGGGCAACGATCCAATGACCGCAAACATTGCGCCCATGGGTATTCTGATGTCTAACCCCATGTTCTCTCCACTATGTTAATCCAGGTAGTTTCGGAGCGTGTCATTTCGAGCAAACGCGAGAAATCTTGTGTGATTACCATACACTCAATTCAAAAGTTATGAGGTTTCTTGCTATGGTTGAGATGCCAAAGAGTGAGTTGGTGCGTGCTGTTTTAGAAAAAAATAATATTAAGCAGCAAGGCAATCGTGAGCACGACCATACCAACCACGCCGGTTGCTGGTAACAGAATCGCCGCGTGTCTTTTGACCATGGCATAAGCGAATAAATCAATCCGCGCAACTGTGCGTACGGTTGTAGGGCACGTCAGCACACTCATGATGATGGTGATAACAGAACAGGTGACAAACGCCCATATCGCACTACAAAAAGTATGCGCGAGCTCGCTCAGATAAATCGCTAGAACGCCTAAATATCCGCCCTTCATGCAACCGCCGCATCTTCTGTGAGCAATAGCCCATGATGAACGACCGCGGTCAGCTTTCCCGCCACGAGGCCCAAAAAGCGCCATGACCCTCATTCGCCTCGAGAACATGCCGAGTGCAAAGGTGGCGAAGAGCGGTGCGTTAACAAAGGTGAAGGCGAGTTGCAGCAGTTCCAGTATGTTATTGAAGGCCGCTGCAACATAAGCGGCCGCGACCGAGAGTCCTATGCCAAACACGGTCGCACAGCGCCCATCCACAGGTAGTGTTCGTCGCTTGCTCCTCGTCTTGTATAGCTTTGATAGACATCGTAGGTTGAGACGGTATTAAAGGCGGCCACATTGCCGGCCATACCGGGCATGAACAAAGCGAGCAATGCGGTGAGTTCCAGCCCTAGCATACCGGCAGAGAAGTAGTGAATGAGCATCATTGGCGTAGCGAGGTCGTAATCGAGCACGATCCGTCCGTCTTTATTGCGCAGCGGCTTGCGCGTTGCGCGGTTGATCTTTGGCGGGATGATGCCACGTCCAACTGTGACGCCACTGTTAGCCGCTTTGCTTTCTTGGCCCTATATGCCGTTGACCGGACGTAGGCCACGGACGATGACACGCCCTGAGCTATGGTGCGTCCTTGCGACGCAGGCGTAAGCGATCCCGTACTTACCGCAAGCGCAATCATGCCGGGCAGGATGGCCAGAAATGGGAAGAACATCTTAGGTATCGCTGCGACCAGCGGAGTGCGTCTTGCCGCCGACAGTGATCCAGCCGCCATCGCGCGCTCGATCACCCGAAAGTCCATGCACCAGTAACCGAAGTAGAGCACGAAGCCGAGCCCCATCACTAAGCCGAACCACTCTACGCCCACCGGATTTTGTGCGGCACTGCCCATGAAAGCCACGACTGCGTGAGCGCGGTGGGCGCATACCCGTCCGCAGTCGAAACAGCGGCTAAGTTCGCTTCTACCCCATCCCAGCCACCGACGTCCTTGAGACCCAGGAAGACGAGTGGAATAAAGCCGGACACGATCAAGAAGAATTACAGCACCTCGTTGTAAATCGCACTGGTCAAATCCACGAGGAAGGTATAGGCGAGCACGATAAGGCAGGCGACGAGCATGCTGAAGTTGAAATCCCAAGCTAAGAATCGATTGAAGAGCTTGCCCATCGCGCACGTTGAGACGCCGGATGAGAAGATCGTCATACACGCGAACGAGATCGCATTGAGATCCCGCGTCTTCTTATCGAAGCGTAGCCTCAAGTATTCAGGCCCGGAATGCGCACGCGAGCCGTAATAAAACCGCATCGTGAAGAGACAGACGAAAACCATGGCCGGAATTGCGCCGATCCAGTAGAAATGGCTCGTGTCAATGCCGCATCTCGCGCCCAAGGCGCCCATGCCGATGATCTCTTGAGCGCCCCGAGATTGGCCGAGATGAAGGCAAACCGTGTGATCCAGGC
>DATACK010000290.1:0-2997 GCA_036259115.1 Gammaproteobacteria bacterium
TCTAAGAACCCCTTTAGCTAGAGCCAGTCAGGGCAGGGCAGCCCCTTCTCCTTCAGAAATTTCGGATTGAAGAGCTTCGACTGGTAGCGCGTGCCGGAGTCGGCGAGGATGGTGACGACGGTGTGGCCCGGGCCGAGCTCCTTTGCGAGGCGGATTGCACCGGCGACGTTGATGCCGCTCGAGCCGCCGACACAAAGGCCCTCGTTTTTCAATAGATCAAACACGAGCGGTAGGGCTTCGCTGTCGGGGATCTGATAGGCATCGTCGACCTGGGCACCCTCGACGTTTTTGGCGACGCGGCCGAGGCCGATGCCCTCGGTCACCGAGCTCCCTTCGGCTTTCAGCTCCTTGCGCTTGAACCAGGAATACATCGCCGAGCCCATCGGATCGGCGGCGACGATGCGAATGCTTTTGTTCTTCTGTTTCAAGAAAGAGCTGACGCCGGCGAGGGTGCCTCCAGTGCCGATGGCGCAGGTGAAGCCGTCGACGCGGCCCTCGGTCTGCTCCCAGATCTCAGGGCCGGTGCTGCGGTAGTGGCCGTCACGGTTCGCGGTGTTGTCCCACTGGTTCGCCCAGAAAGCGCCCATCTCCTTTGCCAGGCGCTCGGACACGTGCACGTAGTTGTTCGGGTCCTTGTAAGGCACGGCCGGCACTTCGCGCAGCTCCGCGCCGCAAAGGCGCAGCATGTCCTTTTTCTCCTGGCTCTGCGTGTCGGGTATCACGATGACGGTGCGATAGCCACGCACGTTGCCGACGAGTGCAAGACCGATGCCGGTGTTACCGGCGGTGCCCTCGACGATCACACCGCCGGGCTTGAGGAGTCCGCGCTTCTCGGCATCAAGGATGATGTAAAGCGCGGCGCGGTCCTTGACCGAGCCGCCGGGATTGAGGAACTCGGCCTTGCCGAGCACGTTGCAGCCAGTCGCTTCCGAAGGACCGCGCAGGCGGATGAGCGGTGTGTTGCCGATCGTTCCGACGAATCCGTCGCGTACGTTCATGTGGGCCGGTGGAGATAGCGGCCGCGGGGCGGGCCAGGGACCTTCCCATTCTCGCAGACGAGCGCGCCGCGCAGGAACGTCGCTTTCACTCTCGCCGAGAGCTCGATGCCTTCAAACGGCGTATAGCTCGGCGCGGACGGCGATTCGCGCGCGCGGATGGTCCAGAAATCGCGCGAGACGAGCGCGAGATCGGTGTCGAGGTCGAGCGCGATGCCTCCCTTGGAGTTCAGGAGAAGTTCGGTCGCCTTCATATCCGGATGCTGCACGGCTTAGAGGAGACCTGTAAATTTGCGTCACAGTTGTCACGCTTGTCACAGACGTTTGTCTTCAATGACTTAGGCGAATCCTCATTCGTCACAGATGCGTCACAGCCTATATCATTGTTTAGGCGTTGATTGGTCCTGTGACGAATGTTTGCAGACCTTTATGATTCGCTTGCCAGTGCCAGGTTCGCGGTTGTGCTCGACAGCGATCCCGACGGCTCGTAAGGCCGTTGCGAGCCGCCGCAGTTGATTACCTAGCCCCTTGGCCGACTTCGGCCACGATCGCAAACCACGCGTATGCTCATCGGCGTGACTGGATAGTTCTTTCAGTAAATTGGTTGCCGTGCCTGTCCAGGGCTCCTTGCGCTTTTTCATCATCACGATCAATTCTGTTGCCATTGGCGAACCTTCAAGACCTGTCTCGATAGCCGATTTGCGGTTGTCTCCATAGGCATGCATGAACATCCCAAGTTCTCGCTACCAGGCTCCGTTGCTATCGCCCATTGTGCGAAGTCCCATTGTTTACGAATCCCAAGTGGTTGATCTAGCTGCAAGCTGCCTCTTGCGCATTCGGTGCCAGCTTCATCTTTGCTTCGTCGCTGCGCTCACCTCAATGGACTTCATGCGACTGCATCAGCGCGCCGTTGTGTTTCTCGATCAACTCCAGAAGCGCCATTCCGTCGTATAGCGGACATCCACGCGATCAGCCAATCAGCAAGCTGCGGCACGTTCAATATCCTTTTGGGATTGCCACTGTCACCAAAGCCGGGCAAATCCGGCACAAAGACCCGAAAATCAGCAGTCAGCACTGAAGTGGTCGGAACCATGTAGCGACCAGAAAGCCCAGAGCCATGCACTAGGACCACCGCCGGTGCAAGGCGCGGAACCGGATCGGTCGAGACTAGGGAATACATCTGCAGTCCGTTGACACTCCTGCAGACGCGGCGAAACTTCTCAAAGTGCATCAGGGACCGGCCAGGGTCAGAAACCGGCTTTCCATTATCCACACCGCATCCGCCGAGCCATGCTGCGCCCAAGGCGGACCCAGTAACGTCCAGAAATCGCCGACCGCTGATCTTCACCTTCCACTAAGCTTGCCTTGCCAACCGTTGTTCGAAGGTGTGGCTTGAATTCTCGACAGGTGGCCGGCACGCGCGTCTGCATGGGCAGCGATTAAGCACAAACTTGTTACAAAAGACTAAGCGCATTCTCACCGTATGAGCCGCATCATGCTAGAACAGCTTCTTGAAGGAAACCCTCGTGTCAAAGAAGCCATTAGCATCTAGCTATTGGACAACAACTCCTTGTCCGGCATGCAACTACTTTGGACCTGGATTCCTTTATTTACCTGGCGCAGAAGCAAGCAGGTCAGGATGCCAGAACCTCCCCTAAAACCATTAACACTATCCTACGAATGCGCGGTGTACTGGGCCGTCACGTGGATCCACGCATTATGCTGTGAGCGCAGCGTGAGAGAGATTCCTTTGCCGGCGCATTCTTGCTCGCGATCTGGCCCGCAATAGAGAACGTGCGGCTGATATCTTTGCTCACTTGCGTATCGACCGAAAGTTTAGGAAAGCTATTTTTGAGGCACGCGCGCGCCTTCGGCCTTTTGAGCTTGCAACCCGGGCCTGTATGTCTTAAGCCGCAACAGGTGCACTGTGATACTAAGCGCCACCACAAGCAGGAGCAGCTTGCCCCACCAGAACGAGATCGCGTATAGAACGGTCCATCCG
>DATACK010000291.1:0-5065 GCA_036259115.1 Gammaproteobacteria bacterium
CACCTGCCGCTGCGCATAGACGGTACGATCTCTTCCATCCATACGCTTCACGGATTGCCAGACAACTGGGTGACAAGCATCAATCCCTGTGGTGCCGGCGCGCTGGACGTCTAACGCCTTGGAAAGAATGCTGCCGGTAACGGCTCCCGACGTTCTATCCATTCGACAGGCACACCACCGGCGCTAAGCGCGACAACTCCACCGACAATAGCATAGGTGGTATCCCGATCACCAAGTCCTGCCACGGTGTGCCATAGCGCGGCACGAACGTCTGTGCCATTGTGAAAGGCGCACCACAAGCAGAATGGCACCGTATCCTGTGCGGATAATCCCTCACCAGTGCCGAGTTCCCGCACCGCCCGCGCATGATCAGCGTAATGAATATCGCAGGCATGCTCGATGCCCGCCCGCGTCGCGCAGACCGGCAATAGCCTTGCCACAGTCAGCAAAAGTTCGCCGGCATCATGGGCATCTCCGGCCGCAAGCAGGGAAGCTGCTGCCGCCACCGCACCCGCCTGCCCGTCGACATGGCTATGCGTTATCTGTGCGGCGAGGCGCGCCTCGTGTACCGCCCGTAGTGTATCGCGTGCAAAATAAGCGCCGATCGGCGCCGCCCGCATGGCGCCGCCGTTGCCAAAAGAGCCACCTCTGAAGACCTTAGGCGCCTCTTCGCGCCAATGGCCGCCGGCGTTGATACGAGAGAGCGGTCGCGCAGCACCCATGCCATAACCGCGAAAAGGCTGCTTGGCGAAACGGCGAAGGCTTGCGCGAGCGCGTTCTGCTCGACATGTCCATAACGGGCCAATATCTCCACAACAGAGAGCGCCATGTGCGTATCGTCTGTCCATCGCCATGGTGCCGGTGGTAAGCGGCGTTCCCGAATATCGCTGATAGGCAGCGCGAAGCACATCTCGCCGAACGCATCGCCGACGGACAAACCTTCAAGGCTAACGCGCGCCGCCTCGGTGCCGTTAATCATGCTGCAGGCCTCAAAAAGCTAAGCCGCCACTCTCACGCGCAAGCGCATCACATCAGATTTCCCAGCTGCTGCGTTTACGCCAAGGAGTGCGCGCGATCATAAATCCTAACAACAGACTGCCGAGTGTGACGCCCGCACCAATCAAAAACCAGTCGCGCAGCATGTGCCTTGAGCCCAGCATTCTCGTCGAGCAGTTCACGCACCGTCTCCCGCTCCGGCAGCAGCGCCTGCTCAAGTTGCTGATTGTGCCTTTCAGTCGAGTGGCTTTGCTGTGCGTTTGCGCAACGCACTTAAGTGAGCTTCAACATTACGGTTACGCTTCTTCAACAATCGATTCAGCTTAGAGAGCACGCCAACTCTAGCAAGGCTTTTACCTTCTGTTTGGCCTGGTCCAGCGCCACCCGCCTTCCGCGAACTGCTGCTCGGCTGCGGCCAAGAGCGCGCTGGCGCTGGGGATCCTCATGAGGTCGCGCGTGCGTACCCAACCCCGCAGCTCCTGCGCCTTTATCAGGCTGCAACCGCGCTTCTCATCTAGCACCTCCACGCGCATGCCGCTGGAGACTAAAATTACGATCCTGAAATCCTTGCGCGGCGCCTCGCGCACGGGATTTGAAACTCATTGCTGATATAACGGATGGTCTGCGCCGAAGTGAAGTAAGCAACGCCCAGCAACCATAGCTCGATAAGCAGTTTGGAGGTGCTATCGTTGATGATAGTCAATATCCCTTCCCGTTTCTGCGCCGGTTGCTTATCGCTTTAGTGCGATCGCATTCTAGCCCCCCACGCGCCACGGCAAAAGCGGCTTACATCAACCAGCAATATCACGCTCGCTATTGCACCGCACGTGAGGCGGCCGCGGGAACTACGATCTACTCAGCATTGTGCGGACACTCGAATTGTGCAAACCACTGTCCCCCGCCTGCAGACTGGCCCTGGTCGTAATAAAGCGTCCGTAGAATAAGCTGTCCGGCTTGGCCCAGTGGCGGGCCCGGAATCATGGTGTGAAACTGCTCCCCGCCGAGTAGACGGTGCCTGATTGTCAGGTAAAGGCGCGACAGCCGCCGGTCGCGCAGCATGGTATCCAGCATGTACGGTCCGGCGAGCAGGTACAGACTCTTGTATCCGAGCTTACCCACAGCCTGTACCAGCCGTGCACCCTCCACCATCCTGCCACTGCCCGCCACGATAAGTTCGAAGCCCTGCCGCTTGAATGCCTCAACACGCGCTGGATCGGCCATCTCTCCGGTAGCGATATAGAACGGCTGCCCATGCGCTTCGATCGAATCCGGTACAGTAAAATTGAGACTGCCGCTTGCCACTACCACGGCAGGTTGTTCAGCCAGGCCGTTTTCCTTTCGCCATGCGATCAAGTCCGCATCTCCATTGGCACCTACCTGTAGGACGTTTCCCAGACGCCCTTGGCTTAGTGCGCGTAGATAGCCGCCGTGGGTAATAAGGCAGTCGGCCTGTGCTTGAAGCTCCTGAAACAGGCGGAAATCATTGGCGCTAGTCAAGCCTTCTAGGACATTGGATTCAGTACCTTCGGCATCGACAAGCGCGATGCGACCGTCGAGACTGGACACAAAGTTGCCGTAAACAAACGGGTCGTCAGGACTGCCGAGCGTGTGCAAGCGCTGGTCTAGATAAAGTCCTTCCAAGGGCCGCGCTGGACCGGCCTCAGGATAAAGGGGTAAAACTTCTGCGGTCATGAGGCTATGCTTGATGAAGCCATATTAAATTATACCGCACTGGGATTACACCACGACACCCTGTACATATCACCTCGAAGGGATGTATGACGGGCAAGGCCTACATCGGCACCAGTGGCTGGAACTACACGCATTGGAAGGACGGCTTTTATGCCGGCGTGCCGCGCAAGGATTGGCTGCGCTACAACGCGAGCCGCTTTTCGGGCTTAGAGATCAATGCGAGTTTTTATCGCCTGCCAAGCAGAGATATCACCGAGCGCTGGTACAGGCAGACCCCGGAAGATTTTTGCTTCGCGGCCAAAGGTCATCGCTTCATTACTCACAATAAAAAATTGGCTGATTCAATAGCACCGCTCAAGCGGCAGCGCGAAGGCCTCGCGGGCTTGAAGCACAAACTCGCGGTGATGTTGTGGCAGTTGCCGCGCGAGTCCAAGAAGAACCTGCAGCGCTTGCAGGATTTCGCCAGGGCGCTTGAGAGTTGGCCGCAAGTCCGGCACGTGCTGGAGTTTCGCAATCCATCCTGGTTTGATGACGAGGTCGCAGGCTGCCTAACTCACCATAGGCTCGCCGTTAGTCTATCTGATGCTGCCGACTGGCCGCTGTGGGAAAGGGTCACCACCGATTTGGTTTATGTTCGCTTGCACGGACACTCGCGCACCTACGCCTCAGCCTACAGTGCGGCCGCGCTCGACGAATGGGGCACGCGCATCCTCAGCTGGCTAGCCGAGGAACGCGACGTGCATATCTACTTCGACAATGACGCCGAAGGCGCAGCGCCGTTCGATGCCTTAAAGTTGATGACGCGCGTCAAGCAGTAGGGCCGAGCTCGAATTGGCACAGTCGGCAGCGAATCCGGCACCATAGGGCGGCATTAAGCTTCCGTGTGCATCTCGCCCGCGGCACTTATCCAGGCGACCGGCATATGCTGCGCATTGCGAGCGAACCCCACATTCCCATGACGATCGATCACGATCAGGCCGGCTTCGCTTTGCGTTTGCCGCTCGAACGATTCCAGCGCCTGCCGCGCCGCAGTTGCAGAGTCATAGCCGGTACCGAGCAGATCAACCGTGGTTTTGGCGAGCACCACGCGTATGATGTCCTCGCCGATACCCGTGCACGAAACGCCGCCGCTATCATTCGCATAGGTGCCACTGCCGATCTGCGGAGAATCACCTACCCGCCCGGGCAGCGCGCCGAGCAACCCGCCGGTTGATGTCCCGGCGGCAAGCCGGCCGTTTGAATCCAGCGCCACACAGCCCACCGTGCCGTGTTTTTTCTTACACAATCGGCGCTGCCGGTCGGTGATCAATGCCGCAGGGTCGCATTCCGACATACCTTGCACGTGCGCGAAGCGCTCCGCGCCGATAGCTACCAACAGCACGTGTCGGCCGTCCTCCAATACCTTGCGTGCGAGCTGGATGGGGTTGCGCACGCATTCAACCGCCGCGACTGCGCCCGCCTTGAGTCCTGCACCTTGCATGATCGAGGCGTCCAACTGTACCTTGCCTTCGGCATTGAGCGTCGCGCCGGTGCCCGCATTGAAGGTTGGATTATCCTCCAGAGCCGTGACCGCAGCGACCACCGCGTCCAACGACGCACCGCCGGTATCAAGCACGTGCCAGCCGGCCAGCGCCGCATCCCGGCACCCGGTAAGTACGGTTTCGATATGTTCTTCTCGCAGTGCGCCAGCGCCGCCGTGAACGATGATCGCAGGTTGTCGCACGAACGCAATACTCTGAAGTTTATCAACGCGCTTCGTCAGCCTCTGGCATGACTTAGCATTTGAACGGCGCATGATACAGGTACCCATTGGGTCAGTCGATATAACGTCGATAGAACTCCCTTGCCTCGGGCACGACGCTAACTCTACAAGCAATCCATAACGAACTGTCAGCGCCGGCACCTTCGAAAGACGTCATTCCGACGGGTCTCATAGCGCATTGCCTTTTATACTAGCCACTGTAACGTTCACTCGGATCAATCAACATGCATGTCACGGAAAAGGTAGACAAAGACATCACCCTCACCAAGATCGTCGAATCCGCGAGTGCGCGCTTTCATGGCTCGCATACGCAAGCCGCCGAGCAGTTTGCGCGCGCGTATTTCGCCGGTGTGGCTGCCGAAGATCTGCTAGGCAGAAGTTCCGAAGACCTTTATGGGGCTGTGCATTCGCAGTGGCAGTTGACGCGTCAACGCAAGTTGGGCGTGCCGAACATACGCGTTTATAACCCGAACAAACAAGAACATGGCTGGCAGTCCCCGCATACGGTGGTCGAGATCGTCACTGACGACATGCCGTTTCTAGTTGACTCGGTCAGCATGGAGCTGAATCGCCACGGCCTGACGATTCACCTGATCATTCATCCTGTCATGCGGA
>DATACK010000292.1:0-9154 GCA_036259115.1 Gammaproteobacteria bacterium
TGGTCCTCCGGGCCCGCCTACGCCTCCTGACGATGATGGGCCGACGCAGCCGCCCGATGACGGTGAAGATGGTGATGATGGTGCTTCGGGTCCGCCTACGCCAACGCCTCTTGATGACGACAGTAGCAGCGTACCATCGGCACAGACACCGGGTAGTGGTACGCCGTCGCGAACGCCCGGCAATGGACGGCCGGATGCCAATGACGACCTCGGAGCGTTTGATGAAAATGGCGAAGAGACTGATGACGGTGGCGAAGACGATGGCAGAAACATCTTGCCGCTCAGTGCAACTGTGGCCAGCGTGGTGAAAAAAGATGCCGCTGGTCCTGCATCCGTTGTTGTCGACGTGTTGCATAACGATAGCGCCTTCGGGGGCAAGCTTGAGCCATCTACGGTCACCATCGTCACGCCACCGCTTCATGGCCTGGCATTGGCCAATCCAGACGGTTCGGTGATCTATGTCCCAGGATCAAACGCCGTTGATACATTTCAGTATACGGTGCAGGATGACCGTGGTCGCACCTCCAACGTCGCTACGGTTACGATCCTGCCGCGTAATGCCGATGGCGATGCATGCTGGAGCGCGCCGCGCGGGCAGATCGTGACGGGCTTGCTCCCGGCCGGGGCGAGTATGTTGAATGGGCCAGTTCTGTACCGGCTTGTGGCCGACGCGCATAACGGCACGGTGGCTATTGTCGATCCCATAAGCGGTCGCTTTAAGTACACGCCGCATGCCGGTGCGAGCGCCGATTCCTTCACCTATGAAGTCGTCAACGGCGCCGGTGTGGAGCGTCATACCGCGACGGTCGTTTTCAGATCCCGGATCATGGCGCTAGGTGGAGTTACCACGGCCGGCCTTATCGACACGAGACGACAGTTACCGCCACCAGCGCAGCGGGTTGGCTATCGGCAGCCGCTCTACGAACTGTTGACGACGGATGGCTATGCTGTGGACTTTGTTGGTTCGCGATCGCTCGGCTTTGGCGTAGAAGGTTTTGATGCCGATAACGAGGCTCACCCCGGCTGGACTGCGACCGAGTTGGCCTATGGGGAACGTGGAAACGGCTCGGATGGTATCTACGGCTGGCTTACGGCTCATCCGGCGGATATCGTCTTGTTGCAGATCAATCCCGGCCAAACAGACGGCGCGGCCGGAGTGGAGGCGATTTTTAAAGAGATCGATCGATGGGAGGCGAGTCCCGGCGGCAATCCGATCACAGTGGTATTGGCAGAGGTGCCAGCTAAAGCCTCGGGTGAGTCAAATATACGCGCGTTCAACCGGGGCCTTGAAACAATCGTGACGCGACGCACGGCTGATCTCATCAATGGGCCGGACGATATTGTCGTGATCGACGATTATCGTGCGCTCGTCTATCCTGCCGATTTCCATGACCCGGTGCATCCTAATCGAGCCGGATATCGTAAGATGGCGCAAACGTGGCGTGATGCGTTGGTCGAGCATGGATTGCTAAGCAAGTGTCCTTGAGACAAAAAAATTGCAGGAGATGATCGCGCACCAGTTCCGTCTAAGCAGCGCTGAATACGTCAATCCTGCGGCTTCGTAGCTTGAATCAAGCATGCACCATGTCGAACTGAGACACGTGTGAGACACGTGCTATCAGCGTAACCGTTGCGCAAACCGGCGCAGCAGGACAGTGCCGTGATCGCTGTCGCGCGCAGCGCGCGACAGAATCTCGGGATCGCGACCCTGCTGTTTAAGCTTTTCACGGTCTTCTTCGATGTAGGCGCGGCTGACATCCGCGTCGAATTCCGGGTGAAACTGAAAGCCCCAGATATTCGATCCAAAGGCAAAGCCCTGTATGGGCTCGTGCGCGTTGCGCGCCAGCAATCGCGCGCCTGGCGGCAAGGCCAGCACCGCCTGGCTATGGGATGACTGCACTGTAAGTGCTCCCGGCAGGCCTGCTAATAACGGATCCTTATGGCCTTCTAGGGTCAGTTCGATCATTACCGTGCCGATCTCCTCGCCATTGGCTGACCAACCGACCTTGCCGCCTAAGGTCTGCGCTAGTAACTGGTGCCCATAACAGACGCCAAGCACCGGGATGTCTTGCTCTAATGCCGAAACTAGCCATTGCTGGGTACGTAGGCTCCAGTCAGGATTATCGGTCAACATGGCGTCTGAGCCGGTCAGCACCATACCACGGCAGGTGCGAGGGTCCGGCAGCGCATCGCCAGTCTCAGGATTTACAACGAGACACTGGTCCATGGTCATGCCGAGGCCGCGGGCGAACCATTGTTCAAAATCACCACGGCGGGTTTTGAGTTCCTCCGACGCTGAGCCCAATTTGATGATCAAAACATCATGCATGTTAGAACTCCTTAGCGGAGGTCGTGGGAGGTTCTTGCCCGCAACCTGCTTGGGCACGTCTAGAAAGTAGGGTAGCAAGAAGATCCGGTGGTGAAAAGAAATCGCAAGCTGCACGGGTGCGATTAAAACCAATTGTATCGAAGCGAACTGCGAGGATCTCGGCGTTTAGGATCGGCAGCCTTAAACGCGCTCCGCAACAGGCGACAACGCTGATATTTGGAGATCTATGTTTAGCGTCGCGACAGGGTGGCTGTTTATTGCCTGCCGGTAATATGCGCCCCCCGCTTATGACGAGGGGCTACATTTATGTTATCTGTAAAGAAGCTCCGCCAGCCTTTTCCTGCGCTGCATGTGTTGACTTTCTGAGCAGAATTTAAGAGGACTTTTTGGGCGATGTGGCCTTCTTAGTGCTTTCGGTCGCACTGCTGGCAGTTTCCTCCGTTGCGCGCGCGGTGGTGGCCGCTGCTTGCTCCATAGCATCTGCGGCTGTATTCATGCTCTGCTCCAACTTATCGCTATACTGTTTCCACGCGTCAGATACGATATTCACCGCCTCTTTCATACTGTCTACGTATTGCTGACCGTAGTTTCTTACCAAATCCGCCTGCGCGGACGCAAACTCGCGGGGGTCTCTCATCCGGCCGATGAGCTGCATCTGATCACGGGTTGCCTGCAGCGCCTGCTCGAGCTGACTGCGTTGAACTTCCGCTAACTGCTGCAGCGTCTTAAATTGAGTTTCAGCCAGTCCTTGCATTGCCTCGTACATGCGTTGAGTCGCCTCTTGAGCCTGATTTGTAAACTGTGAACCTCTTGTCGCCATGACTACTACCCCTTTAACAAAATGATTGATGAACAAAACGATTAAGCGAATATGAACTTACTAAACGCTGCTTGTGAGCTCGCTATTCTTATGCTATTTCAAATTACGTGCCAATCGCTGATGAACAGTTGGCGGAGTTTACGAATATGCTTTGAGTTTATCTGGCAGCTAAAATAGCGGTCAAATCGAGCCGCGCGCGTTTCGCCTAATGTTGCCGGCGAATTTATTGTGGAGGTAGTCATACAGTTTGATGCATTTCGCAGGGCGCCGGAACTATTCTGGTGCAATTTACGCCATGTTGAGGCAGTGCGTCGCCGTGGCTAACGCATGGAAGAACCTCCGATGGGTCGGTTAGGGACGCATGATCCGTTTACTTGCTAGACCCTAATGCCTTCTTAAGCAATTGCTTGGATCCATCGCCAACTTTCGCCTGCGCATAGGGAAGAATAATAGGAATGGATTTTCCGATCATTCCGCTACCAAGCCCCAGCTTTGAAATACTCCCTGCGAGGGAGGACACATTGCCTAATTGTCCTGTTTTGCCGCGAACATCGAGGTGAGACCATCGACGACGCCCATAATGCCTCAGCTTCGTGGAGCATCATTGATAAGCTCTTCCACACCAGGAATGGCCTGCGGGATGCGCGCAAATTGCCCGCTGCCTAGCTTTTCCCTCGCCAATTTAAACAACGGTCCCGCGCCGCCTCTGACCTGTCCCTCCTGCACACCCAGCTGACTGACCAACTGCTGAATCAATTCTACCTTATCATCTCCTCACGCTAATCAGTAGGTGCGGCATTCGGATTCTTACCTGCGTCTGGGCTTGTTTGAATGTCACCTGCGGTCTGGGCATGATGACTCTTAATCTGCGGCAGCGGCTTGTTTAATCCTCATTCGAGAGTTCTGCGTTACCGTCATGGCGGGCCCACGACGGGCCGTGGCTTGCGCTGTGGCCATAGTATCCGGTCCTTCTTGAGTGAGATTCCGTCGAAGTCCCGTTGTGGCTGCGCCTGTTGTGTTGTTTGTTTAACCTGCCTAGCCTGTTAGGTTTGTTGATCGATCTTTTGCCCTATCTTGTCCGCCAGTATCTCGGCCTTTTGCGCTGTCTTTTGGCCCCATACCGGATCCGCAGTAAGTGCGAGAACCACGATAGAGCAAGAAAGCGATTGATGAATGAGGCGTTTGCCTGTGGTTGCTCGGTTGGGCACGTTCCTGATGCCTCCTGATTTCAGCCTTGCGCCCGGCTCTGCGATGGCGCTTGCGTCGACGTACAAGTGGCGACATCCGTTTGACGCGCAAGCGAGCCTACCGCCGCCTGCATAGTACAGATGGATGGATCAGCTGGTTCTAACATGGTAATTGTGGACGATATAGTCATTACCGTCAGCCTCCGCAGTCCTTCAGATAGGGAAAGAGCGCTCGGTGAGCGCGTTCATCTATGCCGTTTAAGGTCCTCTGGGCTAAGGTAGTGTTTCTTGCCGATGGCGTCAACTTGTTGCCACTGAGCGGGTTTTTGCCTCGGGCTTGCGGGCTAAACGGTACTTTGCCCAGCCTTTTGGCCGCTGCTTTGCCCGTTATTTGGGCCGCATGCCGGAAGTCCCAGCCGTGACCAGCGCGAGACCTCCGACGGCCACGATAAAACCGCTTTTGCGCCTAAATCCACTGACGGATCGAATATACGATCCCCTGGTTCATCTAACATCTCCTTGAAAGGCTATCCATTCGCCGTCCCATCAGCTTGGGTTCCGCCTTGATCAACTCGACTCAGGCGATGTCTGTCTGCGGGTTTCTTCCTTGACAGCATCGCGCGCCGATTCCCCAACCTGCTGTGCCTTGTCCAATTGCTCCTTTCCCTTCTCCTGCGCTCGGCTCATAAGCTCATCGCGTTTCTCGCCCATTATTTCATCTTCGGTACGCGTTTCCGGCAGCCCCGCGGCGAGGACGGCACCGACCGCAACGCCGATTGCGCCGAGCACCAGTGGTTGCTCGTTGACCATGCGCCCAAACATGCTCTTAGCGCGCTCTGCGTGCAGGCGGCCTGCGGCGCCTATATGCGACGCGCTCTGCGATAGCTGTTGCGATCGGTCACGGCCTTGCTCTGCCATGCTTGCGACACCCGTGCGTGCCCAATGCGCCGCGCCGCGGACTTTGTCACGCACGCTGGACGCGGCCTCGTCGCTCCTGCCGCCGGTCGGACTGGCGCGACTCAAGCCCTCCGCCAATCTATCACTGGATGTAGTGCCGCTGGACTCGCTCTGTGCACTTAAGCCGATACGGGACGCCGAGCCATTGCGCCCGGACATCATCAGCCATGCTAGACCCACGCCGACCAAAGTCGCCGGCACGGGGTTATTCTTGATCGCGGCGCCGAGGTTAGATGTGAACTCCCCGCCACCGCTGGAGCGGAAATAGTTCAACGCCTCGCTGGCGAGTTCGTCTGGGTTTAGCTTATGCTTGAGGGCATCTAGCGTTTCGCTCACTCGCGCGCGCGTCTGATCGAGGTCGGCCTCGATCTGTTTAGAATCTCGAGTATCTCGATTGCCATTCATTTCAGTTCCTCCTGCGCAACGGCCTTATCCCTACTTAGCGATTCAGCAGTCCTTGCCGGTATCAAGTTGCGTGGCTTAAGTTTGCTGCGCGCGACTAGCAATAGAATCAAGCCGATGATAAAAACGGAGCCGCCGGTGATCAGTGCGGCTGCCCAGAGCGGCAAAACCAGCGCTATGCCATATACTGCGGCTTCCAGCAGAATAATGAGTCCTGCAAGCAACACCACGGCAGCGATGCCGAGCGAGACCATTCCAGTACTAAACTGGGAGACCTTTTCTGAGATTTCGGCCTTGGCCAGATTGACCTCGTCTGTTACCAGCGCAGAAAGACCTTGGGTTAAGTCTCTAAAGAGTTCACCGAGCGAGCGATCTTCTCTCGCTTTTGATCGTGTTTCGATTACTTGTGTACTGGCTTGCATCAGCGCCTCCTAAGTTGGTGTACCGATCGAATCAGGGGTCGTGTCGGATTGCGGCTCGCCCTGTGCGCCGGCGCCGATGTGGGCTGACGGCGAGGAACTCTTAAGAAAACGTGCCAACAGGAAGCCTGCCACGACGGCGCCGCCGAGAAACACGCCTGGTTGCCGACGCGCATAGTCCTGCACCTGTGCGGCCAGGTTATCCATGTTTCCCTCACGCAGTGCGCCACCGAGTCTGTCTAGACCCTCGGCCGCTCGCTGAACGTAACCCGCTACTGGACTTTGATCCTGTGCATTCAACTCCTCAGCCGCTTTGCGCAAAGCTTGGGCAAACCCCTCCACCTGACTGGCCGCTGTGTGTTTCTGATCGCTCAGCATCGATTTGACTTGCTCCTTTGCCTTCCCAACCGCCTCTTGCGCGTCCTGCTTCATCTGCTGGGCAGTCTCTTGCGCATCCCGTTTTACCTGTTGGGTGGCTTGCTGTGAATTCGATGAGGAAGTTGTGGCATTGCGAGGGTCATCCCTACCCGTGGGAGCAGGGGTATCTGCATTCTGTGGATCAGGTTGGGTTTTGTAGTCAGCCATGGAAAACTCCGAATGGATCGCGAGGAATTAAACGGCGCAAAATGTAACGACGCGTCTGCAAGAGCTGTGCGGCCTCACCGCCACACAAAACATCATTCAATGAGTATACCATAATGCAGCATAGCCGATGTGTAAGCGCGAGAAGACCAGACATTGCTTTAAACCGAGACTTATATGTGGAGGATTATTTACCAGACCACGCAGGTTATCGGCCTAGTGATGTAGTACGCGCCTGGCCGGATCACGCGTAGTAGCTGAAATTGAAAGCCTTTTACCGGCAAGCATGGAATTTTTTACATCGCGTTTGCGATTGTGTGGCTGCTAGATTTCGCTTAGTCTGCTATGGGTGAATGATCTAAATACGGCGCTGCAAATCCTATGAAAGCGAGGATCATCGACGGTAACGCGGTTGCGGCTGAGATCAAAGACGAAGTCAAACAGCAGGTGTCGCTGCTTAAAAAAGAGGGTGTGACGCCTTGCCTTGCGGCCGTGCTGGTAGGGGATAATCCCGCCTCCAAGATCTATGTTGGCACCAAGCGAAAAGCGTGCGAACAGGTGGGCATCAAATCGATAATGAGGACTCCGACCGCCGAAATCTGCGAAGACGAATTACTCGCACTGGTCGACGAGCTGAACGCCGATGCCGCCATCCATGGTATTTTGATGCAACTGCCGCTGCCCAGGCATATCGATGAGCAACAGGTCATACAGCGCGTGAATCCCGCTAAAGACGTGGATGGCTTTCATCCAATTAACGTGGGCAGGCTGGTGATCGGGTTGGATGCGTTAAGGCCCTGTACGCCCGCTGGCATCCCAGAGCTGATCGTACGCAGCGGTTTAGAGATCGAAGGCAAGCACGTCGCCATCATCGGTCGCAGCAATATCGTCGGGAAGCCGTTGATGAACATCCTCGTACAGAAGGCCAAAAATGCCAACGCCACGGTCACGGCCTGCCACAGCGGCACGAAGGATTTGCCCACCGTGACGCACCAGGCGGACATCGTGATCGCGGCCATTGGCCGGCCGGAGTTCGTCAAACCCGAGATGATAAAAGAGGGCGCGGTGGTGATTGATGTCGGCATCAATCGTGTCGACGATGCGCGCGCGCCTAGAGGTTATCGATTGGTGGGCGATGTCGATTTCGAGGCAGTTCGCGAAAAGGCCTCTGCAATCACGCCAGTGCCGGGCGGTGTCGGGCCCATGACCGTCGCCATGCTCATGGTGAACACGGTAAAAGCGGCGCGCGCCGCCGCACGAATTGGCTAACGCATCAGACGTTGGTGCTGTAGTTAAGCCCAACGACGCCGATGACGATCGATGCGATGCATACGGCCTTGAACAAGGTGGCCTGCTCATCGAAGTACCAAAAACCTATCAGCGTAATCAGCACGGTGCCAACGCCGGCCCAGGTTGCATAGGCCACGCTCAAATCGAGCCACCTTAACGCCAAGGTGAGCGCTATAAACGAGCAGGCATAAAACACGAAGATCAACACCGACGGCGGCGCGAAGGTAAATCCTCGAGATAGCTTCATCGACGTCGTCCCCGCCACTTCAAGGAGGATTGCGGCTGTCAGCAGGAGCCAGGCTTGCATAAGGGTTAAAGACGCGTTGGAAAGTGCTTAGCAATGCGAGTGATACATATACAGCATGTTTATCCGCCGGAATTTGGGTTTCACTGAACCGGCGGACAAGGTCTAGCCTTTATTAGACTTGCAATAACTTGCTGGCAGCACGGTTATGTGACACTTATATGACATTGCAACTCGAAATCTTGTCGTCTACTTATTAGTTTATAGGAAAGGAGAAAAAGCTCATACCGCCATAGATCAATTGCACGCTGATGCGACTCGCATTCTGTCGGAACGGGAGGAGCACAGGATCCGAGAAGGACTATGTACTTTCCTGCATCACTATGATGCCACTTAACTATGCTACCGACTTATGGTACTCCGTTATGGCGCATCCGCAAATGTAACAGCCGAGCAGGCTTTTCCAATATTTCCGAGATTCATTACGCACCGCCGTGTACCACAAACGGGGGACGTGTGAATGAACACGGTCACCAATGCTGCATATAGCGTTTACCACTTTCACTGCAGTGAAAGAGATTAACGCCAAACTAAAAGAACATCTTCAGATTATTGATTACTCGACGGCCCAGAAGAAGCCTTCTTCCTGGCGAGTTCAATGTTCACAAGAGGACAGGGAAGCCTTCCTGGCACGATCAGCGAGACCCTAAGCAATATACCTAGTAAAATGGCATTCAAGCCAGGATTTAGTTTCGTATTGATGGTACATTTCTCCCAGGCATTCTCGCAGATCCAAAGATGGTGATCTGAGTTATGTTCATTCTCGAATCCTTAGCAGTCTTTTGTTAGCGAAATACCCAGATATAGGAGCTATACACTATCCGAGCGTTGCGCGAGAGGGCGCGATGAACCTTGCGATTAAAC
>DATACK010000293.1:0-1694 GCA_036259115.1 Gammaproteobacteria bacterium
GCTATGGCGACTCGACAGCGCGCCGAGCCGCAATAGCGGTACATTTTAGTACTACAGCGCTAGGTTGATCTTGGTACCGCACGTGGAATTGGCGAAACTGTAGGCGGCCGGAGGACTGGCTGATAACCGTTCACAGGAGAACCAAGCATGGATGCTGCCGAGATTCGTCGCTTGAAACCGAAGCTGCTTAAGTATCTGCAAGACTACCGCGATTGCTTTAGCCGGTCCGACACGCGCAAACATTTGCAGACGTATGTCGAGGGTCAGTTGTCCAAGCTGGATCGCAAGAGCGTGGAACCCATTGCGCTGGCCGCTGGCGTGGCGCCCCGAACCTTGCAACAGTTTCTCAATTCTCTGGAGTGGAACCAAGAGCAGTTGATCGACACCGTGCAATGGCGGGTGGCACGACAGCATACCAGCGATCGCTCGATCGGCTTGATCGACGAGACGTCGTGCGCCAAGAAGGGCGACAAGACGCCGGGCGTGCAGCGCCAGTGGTGCGGCGCCACGGGCAAGCAAGACAACTGCGTGATCACGGTGCACTTGGGTTACGCCGTGGACGACTTTCATTGCTTGCTTTCCAGCGAACTGTTTCTGCCGGAAAGTTGGGCCAAAGATCGCGCTCGATGCCGCGCGGCCCAGATTCCCGACGAGATGGAGTATCGACCGAAATGGCAGATCGCGCTGGAGCTGCTCGACCGCGCTTTGGCCAACGGCGTGTCGTTTCGTTACTTGACCTTCGACGAAGGGTATGGCGGAAAGCCTGAGTTTTTGCGGCAATTGGCGGCCCGCGGCCAAAGTTATGTGGCGGAAGTCCCCTGCAGCTTCACCGGTTGGATGCAGGCGCCGTATGTGACGCACCAGCCTTATCGTCGGCATCGCCGGGGACGCGGACGTGCCGTGCCACGGCTGGGGGCAGGCAGTACACCCGCACAGAGCGTCGAACATCATCTCCTGCACACGCCGGCCCTGCGAGATCAGGCCTGGAAACGCTGGCGGATCAAAGACACGAAGAAAGGACCGATGGTGTGGGAGACCAAGCACGTGCAACTGGTGCCCAAGGGGGAGGACAACCTGCCTGCCACACCGCTTCATCTGATCGTGGCTCGTAATGTCCGCGACGTGCTGGAAGTGAAGTTCTTCCTGAGCAATGCGCCGCCGGAGACGGCGCTCGCGGAACTGTTGCACGTGGCCTTCTCGCGGTGGCGCATCGAGCGCTGCTTTGAAGACCAGAAGACGGAACTGGGATTCGACCACTTCGAGGGGCGTTCCTACCTGGGACTCAAACGTCATCAAGCGATTACCGCTGCCAGCCATTTGTTTCTGTCCGAGGTTCAGCAACAAATGCGGGGGGAAAAACGCGGAGCTGACCGTTTGCCAGGTACGAACTGCGATGTCGGCGCTGGTGCGGTCCTGGGGCCTGGGCCGCACCGCCGCGCGGTTGATCCTCGACGCCGCAGCCGCCGAGATCCGTTACACGCAGCGACGCAACGCGCAGGCGCGTCATAGTCACACACGAACCACGCGCAAGAAACTTGCCGCACTAGGCATTCGCCTCAAGGGTTTACCCCGGTGCGGTTGGAGCAAAAGATAGCGCTGTAGTACTAGAAGCGCCCCAAGCGAGCAACCACTTGATCCGATCACATAGCCTGCCACTATCCGCTCCTCCTCCGACATGCGATATGGCAAGTAGT
>DATACK010000294.1:0-43512 GCA_036259115.1 Gammaproteobacteria bacterium
TTGTTATCCCGTGCCAAGTTGGCGATGAACGAGCGATCGATTTTGATCTCATCGAGCGGCATTTCCCGCAAGTACAGTAGCGACGAATATCCGGTGCCGAAATCATCAATCGAGAAACGCACCCCCAACTCCGATAAGCGCTTGACCGCCGCCAGCGCGGCGTTCGGATCGGACATGACAGCGGTCTCGGTGATTTCCAGTCTGAGCCGGCTTGGCGTCACCTCCCGCGCCCGCAGGCCATCCGTGATGTATTGATAAAGAACGGGATCTTGTAGGTTGATGACAGAGATATTTGTCGAGATCGGTGTCTCAATACCGGCCCTCCGCCATGCCGCTAATTGCTCCAACACAATACTCAGCACCCAGCGGTTGAGCCGATTGATAAGACCGCTCTGTTCGGCCAATACGACAAACTCCTCGGGCAGCAACAATCCAAGGCGCGGATGTGGCCAGCGCACCAACGCCTCAACGCCAGCCAGTGCGCCGCTGTGAGCATGGAATTGAGGTTGGTAGTGTATCAGCAGCTCCGCTTGATCAATGGCTTGACGCAGTTCGCTTAATATGTTGAGGCGGTCAAGATCGTGCGTGTCGAAGACAGGATCATATGCCATGACGTCGACGCTGCGCCGCTTGGCCTCATACATGGCGATCTCGGCGTTTTTCATCAGTATGTTGGCGCTATCGCCGTGTTCTGGATGATAGGCAACGCCGATGCTGGCGCGCACGTCAGCTGGATAGCCTTCAACGGCAAACGGCCCCTCCAGCACTGAGGAGACGTGCTTAGCGATGATACTGGGATGCCTGGGATCATCGACCGGATTAATCAAGATTCCGAATTCATCGCCCCCGAGCCGCGCGACGAGATCACTGCTGCGCAGTGCGCCGTGCAGACGAATGCTCACCTCTTGCAACAGAATATCGCCGTAGTGGTGCCCCAGCGTATCATTGATCAGCTTGAAACGATCCAGATCCATCATCATCACCGCGAGCCGCCTCTGCGATGCTGCGCCGGCAATGGCCTGCTGAAGTTGCTGCACAAAAAACGACCGGTTTGGCAGACTCGTAAGAGCGTCATAGGTTGCGCGATGGTGCTCTAAGGCGGCGATGCGTTGCATCTCACGCACGACGCGCTGGCTGATGCGCGCCATACCCCATACGAAGCAGCCGGCCCAGAAGAACGCCGCTGCCACTGCCAGTTTATTGATGCCCGCATCCTGTTGCCCGACGATGGGGGAAGCAACGCAGACATATCCGGCGATAAAGGCGATGGTTAATGCCGGCAGCACCCACCACATGCGCGCATGGATACGTGCTCGCGCATGCATATCACGCACCGAGAACAGCGCAGACACCAGGATAGATATCCCAAGGGCCAGCAAGACAGACGCTGTAATGGCGTAGACATCACCCATGCGTAATCGCTGTTAATCGCGCTCGGGACGTATGATGCCACCGTGCGTGAGCAGTAAAGGATCAAGCAGCTTACGCAGCTCATCCTCCGACAGATCGGTGGCCTCACGCGCGACATCGATGACGGCCCGTCCTTCGGCATAGGCGCGCTTGGCGATAGCGGCGCCACGCTCATAACCAATGACACTGTTGAGGGCGGTGACCAAAATAGGATTTCTGTCAAGCACTTGCGCGATGTTTTTATGATTTATAGTGAACCCGCCGACGGCCTTGTCGGCCAGCACACGCGCGGCACCCGCTAATATATCAATGCTTTGTAATAAATTATAAGCGATGACTGGCAACATCACATTGAGCTGAAAATTACCCGCCTGTCCGGCGACCGTAATGGTTGTATCATTGCCGATCACCTGCGCGCATACCATCGTCACTGCCTCCGGGATCACCGGATTGACCTTGCCAGGCATGATGCTGCTGCCCGGCTGCAAGGCAGGCAGCGCGATCTCCGCCAGGCCCGCCAGTGGCCCCGAATTCATCCAGCGCAGATCATTCGCGATCTTCATCAAACTCACCGCGACTGTCTTGAGCTGGCCGCTCGTCTCCACCGCTGCGTCCTGACAGCTTAGGCCCTCGAACGCATTGGCCTTGGGCTCGAAGCGGAAGCCCGTCATGTCACTCAGTTCACGCGCCACCTGCGCACTAAATTTCTGGTGCGCGTTAATACCCGTACCAACCGCGGTACCACCCTGCGCAAGCTGGCGCAAGCGGGGCAAGGTCGATCGTAGACGCTCGATTCCGAGGCGTACCTGTGCCGTCCAGGCACTTATCTCCTGATCCAGCCGCACCGGCATCGCATCCATCAAGTGGGTGCGGCCCGTCTTGACGACTCCTTGCACTTCTTTTCCCTTGCGCTCGAGGGTATCGGCCAAATGCTCAAGCGCAGGCAGCAAACACTGCTGCAATGTAAGGCTTGCGCTCACATGAATGGCGGTGGGGATCACATCGTTTGAGCTTTGGCTCATATTGACATGATCATTAGGATGTACAGCGGAATCATAATGCTCCGACGCCAGGCGCGCGATCACCTCGTTTGCATTCATGTTGGTGCTGGTGCCAGAGCCGGTCTGAAAGACATCTATTGGAAAATGCTCATCATAGTCGCCTGCGGCAATCTTCTGCGCGGCCTCTATGATGGCTGCAGCCATGGCATCGTCCATCAGACTCAAACCGCGATTGGCCCGCGCGCAAGCTGCCTTGATGAGTCCGAGCGCGTGAATAAACGCGCGTGGCATGCGCAGCCCGCTAATAGGAAAGTTGTCGATCGCGCGCTGTGTCTGCGCGCCATATAGGGCCCCGGCAGGTACTTTAAGCTCACCCATACTGTCTCTTTCAGTACGATACTCGCGGTCGTTCATGCTTACCTCTGAGTCCTTCATAACCCGTATCTAAGGTATTATAGGCTAGTGGGTGTTAAGAAGTTTTGACCTTACAATAACTTCACGCAAATTGATGTCTTCTCGCTGGCTGCCGGAGTCAATCTATGGAGTTTTCAGCGCTTACCGCCCTTTCGCCGGTTGATGGCCGCTACGCCGAAAAGACACAAAGGCTGCGCCCGATCTTCAGCGAATATGGACTGATCCGCCATCGCGTGCAGGTGGAGGCACGCTGGTTGCTGGCACTCAGCCGCTGCAACGCCATTGCGGAAGCGCCGCCATTGTCGTCCGCCGCACAGGCGACGCTCACTGAAATAGCCGCAGAGTTTGATGAAATAGATGCCCAGCGCATCAAGGCCATCGAGGCGACCATCAACCACGATGTCAAGGCAGTCGAATATTTCCTCAAGGAGAGGAGTGCTGAGCATCCTGAACTAAGGACGGCGCGAGAATTCTTCCACTTCGCCTGCACCTCGGAGGATATTAACAATCTCGCTTATGGTCTGATGTTGCGTGCCGCACGCGAGGATGTGTTGCTGCCTGCCTTTGACGAGATTATAACTATACTACGCGACATGGCGCATCGTTATGCCAATATCGCAATGCTGGCGCGCACCCACGGTCAGCCCGCCAGCCCAACCACTTTGGGCAAAGAGTTCGCGAACTTCGTTCATCGTCTGCGGACACAACGCAAGAAGGTGGCGGCCGTGGAGATCGCAGGCAAAATCAACGGTGCGGTCGGGAACTACAATGCGCATTTAGTCGCTTATCCGAAGATTGATTGGACTGCGTTCGCGCGCGACTTCGTGACCTCGCTTGGGCTCACCTGGAGTCCTTATACCACGCAGATCGAACCACACGATTGTTTGGCTGAATTGTTCGCAGCGATCAGCCGCTTCAATACGGTACTGATCGATCTGTGTCGCGATGTATGGGCGTACATGGCGATTGGCTATTTCAAGCAGAAGCCGATCGATGCCGAGGTAAGCTCGTCGACCATGCCTCACAAGATCAACCCGATCGACTTCGAGAATGCGGAAGGCAACCTGGGAATCGCCAACGCGTTATTTGGCCATCTAGCCGCCAAACTGCCGATCTCGCGCTGGCAGCGCGACCTGACCGACTCGACCGTGCTACGCAACATCGGCGTAGGCTTCGCGCATAGTTTCATAGCCTATCAATCACTGCTCAAGGGCCTGGCAAAGCTCGAAATAGATGAAGAGCGACTGCAGGCCGATCTCGATGCTAGTTGGGAGGTGCTGACCGAGGCCATACAAACAGTGATGCGGCGCTACAACGTTGATACGCCATATGAGCAACTTAAACGACTCGCCCGCGGCAGATCGATTGATGCCACCGCCATCCGCAGATTCATCCAAAATCTGACCATACCGGACGACGCGAAGGCACGCCTGCTTGAACTGACGCCGGCGACCTATACAGGTAATGCGGCCACGCAGGCGAGGGAAATTTGACTAAACAAACGTAGGAGCGGCCTTAGCCCCGGAGTAGATTAGTCGTTCGCGACCACACGCACCTACAGCAGCCCATCAGAGTATTGTTGGCCCGCCCTCTATTATGCCCATAATTCCCTGATTCGTTTGTGATTGATTTGTAGCCATTGGATGGCAATGATCGGTGTCGCCGAGACAATGACGTTTGATGCCACCATCTCGAACGCGGCCTCAGCGCTCACGCGGCTGACGCGGATATCTTCTCCCTCCTCCCTGACTCCGTACACGCCGGTGACGCCACTGAAATCCGCGCGCGCGATGTAGAGTGATACGCGTTCCCCAAACCCCCCCGGCGATGAGTAGTAGTCCATGACGTGTAGCAAATCCAGCAGTTCGCAACCGGTCTCCTCGCACGCCTCGCGGTGAGCAACCGCCTCGCGGTGCTCACCCGGCTCAACCAGGCCAGCGACGATCTCGACCAGCCATGGATTCGGCTGTGATTCGATCGCCCCAGTACGGAACTGCTCGATCAGCAAGACGTCATCCCGTAACGGGTCGTAGGGCAACACGGCAACCCCATCGCTGCGCCGGAAGAGTTCGCGCTGAAGCACCGGGCTCCAACCCCCGTCATAAAGACGATGCTTAAGCTGCAATACCTCCAGTTGAAAAAAACCGCGGTATACGAGCTTACGGTCAAGGATTTCCCACTTCATCGCTGCATTCGATCTCGCTGCGATAGCAACTTCTCGACAGCGGCTAAATCTTCGCTCGTATCGACACCGCGTTCTGGGTGCTCGCGCGCTTGATCAACATGGATGCGATCGCCGCACCACAGGGCGCGTAACTGCTCCAGGCTCTCGATGCGTTCGAGCTCGCAGGGCAGCGCGGCGGCAAATGTTTTGAGATAGCCCGCGCGATAAGCATAAAGCCCGATGTGGCGATAGCTCCCGGCAGGATCTTCACTGGGGCGATCACGCGCCCAAGGGATGGGCGCACGACTGAAGTAAAGCGCAAAATCTTCCTGGTCGCGCACCACCTTACAGACATTCGAATCGCGGAACTCTTCTACGCTGCTGATCGGCGTGCACAGTGTGGCGATGCTCACCTGCGGGCGCGTCGCAAGGTTCTCGGCTACCTGTCTGATATTAGCCGACGACATGAGCGGTTCGTCGCCTTGCAGATTCACCACGATCGTCTGATCATCCCAGGCTAAAAGGCGCACGGTCTCCGCCAATCGTTCACTACCTGAGTTGTGGCAATCCGAGGTCATGCACACCTGTGCCCCAAATCCTCGTGCGCAGACCGCGATCCGTTCGTCGTCGGTAGCAATCACAACGTCTTCGGCACCGCTTACGACGGCTCGCTCGAAGACCCACTGGATCATCGGCTTACCCACGATCCTTAATAAAGGTTTGCCGGGCAGCCGCTGCGACCCAAAACGTGCCGGGATGGCGACTTTGAAGCTCACAGGCTCGGCGTTTTCGGCTTCAGCTTTTCGTATTCCTCCTCGCTGATCCGGCGCGCCTCTTCTTCCAACATCACCGGGATGCCGTCGCGGATGGGATACGCCAGGCGCGCGGCGCGGGAGATCAATTCCTGCTTGTCTTTGTCGTAGATCAGCGGGCCTTTGGTTACCGGGCATACCAGGATGTCGAGCAGCTTCTTGTCCATGCGGATTTGTCTCCGTCGTTCGTGTCTGCATACGGGCTAATGCGCCCCAGCGGGCTTGCAATGTATTGAGCACCTCCTGCGCAAGGCGTGCATCCGTAACTGCCCTGACCGGCAGATACCAATACTCCGGTTTGGCGAAGGCACGGCATTTTACCGCGTCTTTTTCGGTCATCAACACGGGGCGCGCATCGCCAAACTCGAGATCTTGGGGTACGTAGTGATGATGATCCGGGAAGACATGGGCATGGATGTTAAGCCCGCGCGCGGTGAGTAGGTTAAAAAATCGTGCGGGATGGCCGATGCCAGCCACGGCGTGTACGGGTCGGTGCTGGAAATCATCCAGTGGCCGCTCAATGCTAGGATTGCGGAGATTAATCAGACGTTCACCGCAAAGTTTCATGGTGTGTTGTCCCGCGCCGGGTGCGCCGTGCGTGACTACGAAATCGACTTCACGCAGGCGGGCAGGCCGCTCTCGCAGCGGTCCGGCTGGCAGACACCAGCCATTGCCTAAACCTCGATCGCCATCGATCACGGCGATCTCGATGTCCCGTACCAAGCCGTAATGTTGCAGACCATCGTCGGAGATCAGCACATCGCAAGCGCCTCTTTTCAATAAGGCGCATACAGCATCAATGCGGCGCGGCGCGACTACGGTCGGGCAACCGGTGCGCATCGCGATTAACACAGGCTCGTCGCCCACCTCGATCGGATCACTCTCACGCTTGACCCACTGTGGACAGGAACCAACCTTACCGCCGTACCCACGGCTTATAATGCCAGGCCGATAGCCGTTCGATTTGAGTAGTTCCGCCAGCCAGATCACCAAAGGCGTTTTGCCGGCGCCGCCGACGCTGATGTTGCCGACCACAATGACGGGCATTGGCAGCCGCGGCCGCGCGCGGTTGCGTAGCTGGTATAAATTACGGCGTAGTATCGTAGCGACGCAGAACAGCCAGGACACAGGCAGCAAACTCACCGAAAGCAGATTCTTCGTATACCAATACTGCTCGAGTCTTCTGATGCGGCCGACCAAGGTGGCGGTTAGCCCCGCCATGAACTCAATTTCTCGCGTGCCTCAGCACGCCGAAACTGTAGTTTGTACAGGTTGGTGTAGATGCCGTTACGGGCTAGCAACTGCGCGTGCGTGCCGGTCTCGACGATGCGCCCGTCTTGCAGCACCACGATACGGTTCGCATGCTCGACCGTAGACAAGCGGTGCGCGATTACCAAAGTAGTACGATTCTTCACCAGCGCGTCCAACGCCGCCTGGATGTGGCATTCGGCCTCACTATCTAGGGACGAGGTCGCCTCATCCAGTATCAACACCGGTGCATCCTTAAGCAGCGCGCGCGCAATGGCTAGGCGCTGGCGCTGACCGCCCGACAAGAGAACGCCATTGTCGCCGATCTCCGTATCGAGACCTGCGGGCAGCTTATTGATAAATTCCATCGCATGGGCGGCCTCGGCAGCGGCCAGGATCTTCTCGAGCGGCGCGCTATGCCGGCTACCGTACCCGATGTTATTAGCGATGGTATCGCTAAACAGTATGACTTCTTGACTGACATACGTAATCTGCTCGCGAAGCTTAGCTAATCCATAATCCCGAATGTCGATGCCGTCTAGCAGCACCTCACCGCGCTGCGGTTCGTAAAAGCGCGGCAGTAAGTTGACCAAAGTCGATTTACCGCTGCCGGAGCGACCGACCAGGGCCACTGTCTCACCAGGTTCGATCTTGAGAGAAATGTCCTTAAGCACGTCGCCTTTGGCCGGCTCGTAACCAAAGCTTACGTTTCGGTACTCGACCGCACCACAATGCGCCTTCGGCGCGCACCTCGGCCGGTCGTATTCACGCTCGCTGTCGAGCAGTTCGAAGATACTCTCGCCCGCGGCGATCCCCTGTTGAAGCCTAGCATTAATACCCGTTAAATTACGTGCGGGCTGCAATAGCAGAATCATGGAGATGATGAACGACACGAACGTGCCTGCCGTGATCTCCTCTAAAACCGCTGGCAGCGTGGCCAGATAAATGATGACGGCCAGTGCCAGCCCCACGACCAACTGAATAAAAGGCGTGCTGACAGCGTCGGTCTTGGCCATCTTCATATTCATGCGGCGATTCTGCTCGTTGGCCCGCTCGAAACTTCGGATCTCGTAGTCCTGTCCACCAAATACCTTGACCACGCGCTGGCCCTCGATCGCTTCCTGCGCAACATGTGTGACATCGCCCACAGAGCTTTGAATATTCCTGCTCATCCTGCGAAACCGCTTGCTAGCTTGCACGACCATAATGGAAATGATGGGCGCCACGATGATAAAGCACAGTGCCAATATCCAGCTTAAGTAACACATCCAGGCCAGCAAGCCGATGATCGTAAGGGAGTCCCGAATGAGAATGGTCACACTGTTGCTCGCCGCGCCGGCCACCTGTTCCACGTTATAGGTGAGCTTAGAGACCAATTGGCCGGACGAAGCCTTATCAAAATAACGCACCGGCAGATGCAGCAGATGACGAAACATCTCGCCACGCAACGTTTTGACCACTTGGCGGCCTACATAGGCGAGATAATAGTTGGAGAGAAAACTCCCGAATCCGCGCAGCAGCAGAATCAGGATCATGATCGGCGGCACCCAGCGGATTGTCGCCGGGTCGCGGTTCACAAAGCTGCCGTCCATCATGGGCTTCATCAATGCCGCAAACCCGGTATCGGTCGCGGCATAGACCACCATGCCGCCGACGGCGATGGCCATGGTGCGCCAGTACGTAGCGGCGTAGCTCAGCAGCCGCCGATAAACCTGCGCGCCACCATAGCCCACGTTGGCTGCCATGCGAACCTTACGGCGCGTCCCGCAGCCGCGTGGTCGCGATGGAAAAGTGTGTGAGGCCGACCTTAGCCGCCGAATCCATCGCGGTAACGACCGCTTGATGCCGGGTACGCGCATCGGCGCTGATGATCATAGACATATTGGTGCGTCCGTGCGTAGCCTTTGCCATTGCCATCATCAGCGTTTTGGCCTGCGTGTTGACCAGTTGCCGGCCGTCGAGATAATAGCGCCCACTCGCGTCAATGAGCAACTCCAGCGGTTCCCCGTACTGTTGTTCGGGCTTGGCGCCTGCTTTGGGCAGTTCGATCTTGAGTTGCGCATGCCGATTGAAGGTGGTGGTGACGATGAAAAACATCAGCAGTATAAAGACTACGTCGATCAATGGTGTGAGATTAAGCTCCACACGGTCGTCACGGCCGGTTTTGAACCTCATGCTGCATCTCCCTTGATGCTTTCAAGCGTATGCCGTCGGTCCCCGCGCATGATCCCGATCAGTTTGAGGGCCTCGGCCTCCATGTTGATCACCAGATCGTCCACCCGGCCACGCAGATAACGATAGAAGAACAGGCTCGGTATTGCCACGATCAGGCCCGCCACGGTGGTGACGAGCGCGACCGAGATGCCACCGGCCAACTGCTGCGGATCGCCCACACCCGCCTCGGTGATATCGCTGAAGATGCGCATGATGCCGATCACGGTGCCAAGCAATCCCAACAATGGCGCAATTGATGCGATCGTCCCCAGCGTATTCAAGAAGCGCTCCAAGTCGTGCGCGACACAGCGCCCTGTTTCTTCGACATTTTCCTTCATGACCTGTCGATCTTGGTGCAGACTGGCTAGTCCGGCAGCGAGGATACGGCCCAACGGCGAACCATCGCGCAAAGTAAGGATGTAATTTGGCGTCAGCTTGCCCTGCTGCCGCAGTTGCCAGACCCGTGCCACCAGATGCTTAGGCATCACGCGCTGTGTCTGCAGGCTCCATAAACGCTCCACGATGATCGCAAACGCGAGGATAGAACACGTGATGATGGGCGCCATTACCCAGCCGCCGGCCTTGATGATTTCGAACACGGATAGGTTTACCTTTGGTTTTGAACAAGATTATACGAACAATAGTACTTGATTTACCGTTACGGCTAAACGCGGCGACGTGGGGCGCGAAGTCTATGGACGCGTGGTCCAATAATGACTATGGGTTTGGCGATAGCCTGCATGCAGCGTAACCCCGCTTATGAGATCGACGTCGACGCTCAGTGCACCGTGAGTGCCGGTGTCAACGAGTGGAATCGCCTGTTCATGGTGGCGGGCGACCATTCCCGGTTTTGGAAAGCCATATCGATTCGCATAACCTGCTAGTGTCAGCGCTAATGTCGGGTGCACGGCGCGAACAAATGCTTGCGTCTACGAGGTACTGCTGCCATGGTGCCGCACCGCCAGCACGTCGCTTTTCAGCCTTTTTGTTTGGTTGCACAGTAGCAGCATCTCGGCGTCCTCCTCAGTATCACCCGTAAGCAATACCGCGCCGCCGCTATTTGCGACGCGTAGCACACAGGATCGCTTATTGCCTGAGGTCGTGCCGCTCGCCATTGGGTATAAGATTTCAAAGCCGACATTATCCCAGTGCCACTGCTGACCGGCATGGCATACATCGATGCGCGCCTGAGGCAGACGCAATTCGTCTAGCGCGCTGGTCAACGCGCGCTCAACCGGCAGCGCATCGAAGATCATGGCTGCATCGCCGCTGTGATCAGAAGCGTATCGATATAGGCTATGCCTGCGTGGCGCAGGAGAGGCAACACGACAGCATCGCCGGCATTGAAATGTGCGCTAAAACGCGGCCCTGTGTCGTAGACGAGCACGTAGCTATGGATTTCAATCATGGCCCACAGACCTTGCCTTCTCCAGTAAGGTCATTTGAAAAGTGCCGGTGCAGGACGTTCCGCTATGATGAATGCCAATGGCGCGAGCAGCAAGGCACCTATCTAGCATGCAGGCCAGCCATCTCGCGCCAACAAGCAATTCATGCCCAACATTGCAGGCCACAGCGTCCAATCCATGGGTCGTGACATCACTGCGCAAAAGGCAGTGCCGCCAGCATATTCAGCACGTGCTACAGCAGGTCCAAACCGCAATTCGTAAGCTTCAGCAGGACGTTTGCGAGCGCGGGAGAAATGGGCAATAAGCCCACCGCGACCAGTACCAGCAGGCCGATCAGAAATCCCACTCAAGGCACGGCCACAAGATTGGCGTGGAACGAGATCAACGAGGCGCGCTGAAAGAAAAACAAGGTCAGCGGCATCAATCCCAGGTCAAAAACCATTGTAGACGACTACGCTGCCACCAGCCCGGTTGCAGCGCTGCTCTTCACGCACGCGGTACACAATGATTGCCACCGCGGCAAACGACGGGCAAAATCCAACCGACCGCGTTGCGGCAGCGTTCCATACCAGCAACGCCAGTAAGGTAGTGCTCAAGGTCTGACTGGGTCTTATTGTGCGACTGAGGGTAGCCGCACCATCACTGCTGCCAACATGATGGCCGCGCGCTGCGTCGGCATCGAAAATCCGGCCAACAGGGCGTAAACGAGGCCGGCTATCAGACCCACGATCGCTACGGCACGAAGCGCGGGGTAAGGCAAGACACAAGAGTCCCATCAGGCGCCATACCTGCTAGGTAGGAAATACACCAGACCGGCCACTAGAGCAATGTTAAGCGGAGATGGCGATGAAATAATTGGTGCCAGTGGCTAACATCAGCTCCCATCGGTCGGGCATCCGTATCACCGCCCTCACCCATGGCCAGCGCGGTGATGATGTCAATATTTGGACTTGGATTAAGCCGCCTCGCAATGGCCTTCGTTACCGCCTCGTGCAGGTGTCCGATTGGATACGCGATAGATTTGGATGGAAGCGGCTTCGCGCTAGGCGTGTCACGCTCGTAGCCGGTGGCGCGCATGCCTTGGCTGTAGAGCCCACCCTCGTAGTCAAAACCGCCGGGATACATGAAACCCCACAAGCGTTTCCGGTCCGCAAGCCCTTCCAGTAACAGCACGCCCGGCATAACGCCTAATGTAATGACCTTCATGGCGATACGTCCATCATCTTCATGTTTCTTCCTTAAATCCGACGCCGCGTTTGCAGCAGCGCTCGCAATGTCATGCACTGAAAGTATCAATCGTCGCGCAGCTGGCCGTCTTCTAGCGTATACACTTTATCCATACGCTCTGCCAATGAGGGATCGTGGGTGACGATCACGAGGCTTGTATGCATTTCTTCGTTCAGCTCGGCCATCAGTGCATAGATTTGCTCGGCCGTCTTGCGGTCCAAGTTGCCGGTTGGCTCATCTGCAAGCACGGCGTGTGGCGCGGTAATCAGGGCCCGCCCAACCGCAACCCGCTGGCGTTCACCGCCGGAGAGTTCGCCTGGCTTATGTTGCTTGCGCGCTTTAAGCCCTACGCGATCCAGCAGCCTCGCGGCGTGCGCCAGCGCCGTAGCCGTATCCTCGCCGCGAATGACCAGCGGCAATGCCACGTTTTCCAGCGCTGTAAACTCCGGAAGCAGATGATGAAACTGGTAAATAAATCCCAATGCCAGATTGCGGAGCCGTCCGCGATCGGCATCCGATAATTTGCCCATGTTTTGGCCGGCGACGAATACCTCGCCACCACTGGGGGTATCCAGCCCGCCCAGCAGATGCAGCAAGGTGCTCTTACCGCTGCCAGAGGCACCCAAGATGGAGATCTTTTCCTTAGGCCATATCCGCATATCCACACCCTTCAGCGCGTCCACCTTGACAGCGGTATCTTTATAAGTCTTGGTCAGGCGCCGACATTCAATAATCGGCTGTCCTTCGTTGGCCTGTACCGCGAGCGTCATTCGTAATGCAACGCGGCCGCAGGCTGCGTGCGTGCAGCCCGCCAGGCAGGATAAAGCGTGGCCACGACAGATAGCAAAAATGCGGCGATCGAGATACGTAACACATCGCCGAGCTGTACATCAGACGGCAGTTCGCTAATGTAATAGACATCCGGTGACAGAAAATGGGTGCCAAGCATATGCTCGAGCCAGGCCACTAGCGACTCCAGATTCAGCGCGAGGCTGGTTCCGCCCACTACTCCCAACAGCACGCCGGCAAGACCAATGATGGTGCCCTGGATAATAAATATCGACATCACCTGCCGAGGGGTCAGACCTAAGGTCCTCAAGATGGCAATGTCGGCCTGCTTGTCCGTCACCAGCATGATCAACGTAGATACGATGTTAAATGCGGCCACCGCTATGATGAGCAGCATGATGATGAACATGATGGTCTTCTCCATCTTGACCGCGCGAAAAAAATTGGCATGCTCTTGAGTCCAATCCGTGACCCAATACCGACCGCCCAGCTGCTGCATCAACTCGCGACTGGTGGCCGGTGCACTGAACATATCTTTAAGCCTGAGCCGTAAGCCGCTGATCGCACCATTGGGGAGCTCGAGTAGCCGCGCGGCGTCCTTGATGTGGATAAACGCGACGTTGCGGTCGTATTCTTGCATGCCGACCTCGAAGATGCCGCCGACTATGAACCGACGCAGTCGCGGCAGGATGCCGGCAGGTGTTACGGTGGCCTCTGGCGTGACCACCATGATCTTATCGCCTGGCAAGATATCGAGCGCGGCGGCCAGTTCACTGCCTAAGATGATCTTGTATTCACCGGCGATAAGATCGCTCAGCCTGCCGTACTTCATGTGTTCGCCGACATCAGAGACTTGCGGTTCCCGCGCGGGTAACACACCGCGCAGCAACGCGCCGCTAACCTGCTGACCATTGACCAGCATCGCCTGACCTTCGATGTATGGCGCAGTCCCCACCAAATCTGGTTGCGACGCAATGCGTCTGGCCAAGGCGCGCCAGTCGAATAACTTGCCGCTGAGACCGGTAATTGTGGCGTGCGAAGCCATGCCCAATATGCGATCGCGCACCTCGGTCTGAAAGCCATTCATGACGGATAGCACGGTGATCATCACGATGATCCCCAATGCCACACCCAAGGTCGACACCAGCGAAATAAAAGATATGAAGTGGTTGCGGCGTTTGGCGCGCGTGTAACGCAGGCCGATATAGAGTTCGAGGGGCCGAAACATGGCGGGCAATTAAAACACAAAAGCGCTAGAGTGGCTTATAAATCCGAAGAGCGCGCGGGAGCGCAGGGCTATGTGGTGTCTCGACCGCATAGGGGCGGTGCTAACATGCATCATGCTTGGTTATGGAGCGAATTATGTTAGTCAAACATCGTCTTGCGCTTACCTTGATCGGTGTGGTGCTGCCGGCGCTAGGCACGCCTCAGATCATCAAACTGCCCTACGGCGGAGCGCAAGTCGTCGTGCCGCGCGATGGTCCCGGCCGAGGCATGACGAAGGCGCAGGTCGAGCGGCGCTACGGCAAGCCGATAAGCCGCACGCCCGTGGTTGGCACTCCTCCCATCTCACGCTGGAATGATCCTGATTATTGCGTTACCGCGAAGGCGATCTGATGTTGCATTCAGTCGCCAATCACGCCCCGTAAACAGATAATATGCATGTAATCGAGAGACCTCAGGCCTGCTTGCGGGGCCGTTGCATTTGGGTGCCTTGCCACTCTAGTGGAAACCCATAGATGCTCGTTTAATATTACCGGATGCGGATCAAAAGACGCTCAACCATGCCAGCCAAACAATTCCTGCCAGCGGAATGGACGCGTCAGGCCGGCATCATCTTAGTCTGGCCGCACGAGCGTACCGATTGGACCGAGACATTGGACTCAGTTGAGCGCACCTACGTTCAAATCGCCCGTGAGATCACAAGTCGAGAACGCTTGTTAATTGTCTGCTATGATGAATGTCACCGCGCGCGCATACACAGTTGGCTGTATCGGGACGACATAAACCTGGCGGCAGTCCGCTTCGCCACAGCCCCTTTCAATGATACCTGGATCCGGGATTACGGCCCCCTCACGGTCTTACGGGAAGATACGCCTAAGTTATTAGACTTCTGCTTTAACGCTTGGGGCGAACGGTATTGCGCGGAGCTAGACGATACCGTCACCCGCGCCTTGCACAACCAAGGCGTGTTCGGCGAGATCGCGCTTGAAAGACTGCCACTGGTGTTAGAAGGCGGCAGCATCGACGTCGATGGTGCCGGCAGCATGCTAACTACCCGCGGTTGCCTGTTAGCACCGACCCGCAATCCCCATCTCAATCAGTCCGCAATCGAGAGCCGGCTGATGGCGTATTTCGGCCTTGAGCGGGTGCTATGGCTAGAGCACGGTTGTCTCGCTGGCGATGACACCGACGGTCACATCGACATGCTGGCGCGCTTTTGCGATCAACGCACGATCGCGTATACGGCGTGCGACAATCCCGCCGACGAGCATTACACGCCTCTCAAGGCCATGGAGGCCGAGCTTCAATCATTTCATACACTTGAGGGGAAGCCATATCGGCTTATTTCTCTGCCCTTGCCCGCGCCTATTTATAATGCCGAAGGCCAGCGGCTACCCGCTAGCTACAGTAATTTTTTAATCATCAACCAGGCAGTGTTGTTACCCGCCTATGATGACCCCGCCGATGCGGTCGCCAATCAGCGGCTACAACAAGCCTTCCCCGCTCGGGAGATCGTGGGGATTGATTGCACTGCACTTATTCATCAGTATGGCAGTCTACATTGCGTGACATTGCACTTGCCCTACGGTGTGGCCATCAACGATGCGAGTGGGATTAGTACAACACGCCAACAGCGATAATTACCGGGACAATCTCAACGCCAGTCTGCGCGGCATCGAACAGGCTGCCCATCAAGGTGCGCAACTGGTGCTGTTGCAGGAATTGCAAACCAGCTTGTATTTCTGCAAGACGGAAGATCCTGCACATTTCGAGCTTGCCGAGTCTATTCCAGGCCCGACGACTAACGAACTCGCCGAGATCGCGCGTAAACTAGGCGTCGTGATTGTAGGGTCTGTGTTCGAGCGGCGCGCGCCGGGTTTGTACCACAACACCGCGGTGGTGCTCGACACTGACGGGTGTCTCGCCGGCATCTACCGCAAGATGCACATTCCCGATGATCCAGGTTATTACGAGAAATTCTACTTCACACCGGGCGATCTAGGCTTCAAACCCATCGAGACCTCGCTAGGCAAGCTGGGCGTGCTGGTATGCTGGGATCAATGGTTTCCTGAGGCTGCACGTTTGATGGCGCTCTCGGACGCGCAGTTGCTGCTATATCCGACCGCGATCGGCTGGGACCCGCAAGACACGCGCGAAGAACAAGCGCGCCAGTTCGATGCTTGGAGAATCATTCAACGCGCGCACGCGATCGCCAATGGCCTGCCCGTGCTGTGCTGCAACCGTGTCGGTCTGGAGCGCGATCCATCAGACGCCGGCCGCAATGCGCAATTTTGGGGCGGCAGCTTTGTGTGCGGTGCGCAAGGCGAAATACTCGCCGAGGCCCCGACCAATGACGAATCAATACTAGTGACAGATATTGATCTCGCGCGCACGGCGCGCGTGCGAACAATCTGGCCCTACTTTCGCGACCGACGGATCGACGCCTATGAAGATCTTACCCGTCGTTATCTGGATAATTGATCATATCGCGCATGCGCGCTGCGCTTGCTGCCTTGCCGTCTGTAAAACGGCGGCGGCATCATGCACTCGGGTCTAATTAAGCGACAAAATACAGATAGATTGACCCAGATTTCCCCTTTTCTTGTATGACCGTATTGTTATAAGGTTACCGGACTCGGCAATGGGATGTGCGGTTATCACCATCTTCTATGGTCTCGATCTTCAGTTCCAGGTGCTGAGCCCAGGCGCTGATCGCATTCCTGCCCATAAACATATTTAAAGACTGAGGGAGCTCGGCTTTCCCACCCGCTTTAGATCGCGTTCAAACACGTCTCAATGACACGGGATGGCGAAGTCGAAAAAAGAGAAAACAATCTTGCCGGAGGGCTTAAGTACCCGTTTTGCCTCCTAAAGATAGCTGAATGATTGCTCATGTAGCAGATGGATAAATACTGAGAAAAAGTCACACCATGTCTGCTTGATGATCTCTTTCCGGAATCGTCACCACGGCTGCAATCTCGAATCGCCAATCCGGCCGTTTGACTGACTTGCGCGCATAAGCAACGCGCTTCGGTTCCACGTCTATGCCTCGATATCGACCAGATAGATATTGGGAAAGCGGTTTAGCAAGCCGGCCAGAACCGCAACCCACATCAATAACGTAGCCGTCCCTTTCGAGCCCAGTTTGAATCAGCAGTTCCCGCATGAGAATACCGAATGCTTCAAATTGCCCGCCGACCGCCATTTCCATGCGGGTATTCTGGCTATATATGCTTCTTAGTCGGCGACGTATTCCGACGTAGGCTTCGCGAAAGCTCGATTTAACCGCGGACTTCATTATCCACTTGCAGGGTCGACGGTTGCTTAAACAGACCATATCAATTAACGCCGGCCGCATACAATACTTCCCATTCGCGCACCTTATCCCAGCTGCAGTACTATTTAAAAGGTCTCGGACCTCGCAGGAAGCTATGTTGAACCGCGGCGTCGTGACGCGGGTCCTAATTTACGCGGCTATACACTGCTTACGTACTTGACGTTCATCGCGATGCCTCGTATCCACTTTCGAACCAGCGTGCCCTCTTCTGACCGTCTATCCTTGTCGAAATCCCAGAATATGGGACAATGCGTCGCGACCCGATTCCAGTAAGGCCTTTGAATGTCCGTTCTAAGTCCCACACCCGCCCTAAGTCCATTACGCCCCCTGCTCCCGGGCCCTAATCACCCTTGCGTGACGTGGGGCCGGCTGTATGGTAGCAGCCGCGGGCTGGCCATCGCTGCCGCACAGGCGCATCACCGGGGGCTTACTGTGGTGTTGGCTCCGGATGCGCACACTGCGGCGCATCTGGAGCGAGAAATCCGCTTCTTCGGCAACGCCGAGGTGCTGGCTTTTCCGGACTGGGAGACCCTGCCTTATGATCTGTTCTCGCCTTATGAGGACATCGTTTCCCAGCGTCTGGAAACCCTGTATCGGCTGCCTTCGCTGACCGGAGGTGTCCTGATCGTACCGGTCGCCACCCTCATGCAGCGGCTAGCACCGCGTTCTTTTTTGGATCAATACAGCTTGATCGTAAGTCAGGGCGAGCGGCTAGACCGGGAGCAGCTGCGCGCGCGGCTGGAGGCTGCAGGCTACACCTACGTTTCTCAGGTCATGTCGCACGGCGAATACGCCGTCCGAGGTTCGATAATCGATCTATTCCCCATGGGCAGTCGAGTGCCCTACCGCATTGACCTCTTCGACGACGAGATCGAATCGATTCGCAGCTTCGATCCTGAACAACAAACCTCGGTGGCCGCGGTCGAGCATGTACGCCTGTTGCCTGCACGTGAATTTCCGATGGACGAGGCAGGTATTAAGCAGTTCCGCCAGAAGTTCCGCGCCGTGTTCGAAGGCGATCCAAACTTGAGTCTTATCTACCGCGAGGTGAGCGCAGGCCACGTGCCCGCGGGCATCGAATATTACTTGCCCCTGTTCTTCGATGAGACCACGACACCGTTTGATTACTTGCCGCAACACACATTATTTATACAAACGGACGATCTGTTGGTGGCGGCACAAGGTTTTGAACAAGAGACCGAGGCGCGTTACGAGCAGCGTCGTCACGATCGGGAACGCCCGTTACTGCCTCCACACGCATTATTCATCTCGGCCGACGAGATCGAGCACCGTCTGCAAGCCAGGCGCCGTGTAGTGCTGCAGCGTTTCGAATTCGAAGCAACGAGCAAAGCGTCTTCTAATTATCTGAGCTTTGCTCTGCCCGATCTGACGGTTCGCGCGCGCACCGCCGATCCGGCCGCTCCATTGCGGACGTTTCTCCGGACATTCAAGGGGCGTGTGTTGTTCACGGCTGAATCGGCGGGACGCCTTGAGTATCTGCGAGACGTATTGCGCGGCTTTGATCTACGCCCCACACAGGTCGATGGCTGGTCGGGTTTTCTGGCCTCTCATACGGATAGCGCCATCGCTCTAGCCTCACTCGAGCACGGCCTGCACGTGGACGATCCGCAGGGCTGCAGCCTTGCCCTCATCACCGAGAACGAGTTATTCGGCGAGCGCGTTCAACAACGCAGGCGGCGACAGCGGGCCATGCGCGATGCCGGCGCCGTAGTTCGTAACCTCACCGATCTGCACGAGGGCGCACCGGTGGTGCACGAGGAACACGGCGTAGGTCGCTATCGCGGCCTACAGCGGCTGACCGCAGGCGGGGTTGAGGCCGAATACCTAACGTTGGAATACGCGGGCGGCGACAAGCTCTACGTCCCTGTGGCCTCGTTGCATCTGGTGAGCCGTTATGCTGGCGCAAGCCCAGAGAATGCGCCGCTGCACCGGCTGGGTGGAGATCAGTGGCAACGCATCAAGCGCCGCGCCGCAATTAAGGCGCGCGATGTCGCGGCCGAACTGCTGGAGATCTACGCGCGCCGTGCCGCCCGTCAGGGCCATCGCTTTGTCGTTAACAGCGACGAATACGCGGCCTTCGCGGCGGGCTTTCCGTTCGAGGAGACGCCGGATCAGCAAAAAGCCATCGAGGACGTGCTTAGCGACATGGCTTCCGCGCGACCAATGGATCGGCTCGTCTGCGGCGATGTCGGCTTCGGCAAGACCGAGGTCGCTATGCGCGCGGCGTTTATCGCGGCGCAGAACGGAAAACAAGTCGCCGTGCTCGTGCCCACGACCCTGCTCGCCCAGCAACATTATCAGACCTTCACCGACCGGTTCGCCGAGTGGGCGGTACGCATCGAATCGCTGTCGCGCTTTCGGAGCCTCAAAATGCAGCAAGCGATTATTGAGGGCTTGCGCGCGGGTCACGTGGATATCGTTATTGGCACGCATAGGTTGTTACAGCGTGGCATAAGCTTCAAGAACTTGGGCCTGGTCATCATCGATGAAGAACACCGCTTCGGCGTGCGCCACAAGGAAAGGCTCAAGGCGCTGCGCGCGGAAGTCGATACCTTGGCGCTTACCGCCACGCCCATACCGCGCAGCTTAAACATGTCTTTATCTGGTCTGCGTGAATTGTCCATTATCGCCACGCCGCCCATGAACCGGCACGCTGTCAAGACCTTCGTGACGCAATGGAACGACGCGCTGATCCAAGAGGCGGGGCTGCGCGAGATTAAGCGCGGTGGGCAAGTATATTTTCTGCACAACGAGGTGCAGACAATTGAACGCATCGCAACGCAAGCGCGCGCACTATTGCCGGATGCGTCCATTAAGATCGCCCACGGCCAGATGCGCGAGCGCGAATTAGAACAGGTCATGCTGGATTTTTATCATCAGCGCTTCAATGTGCTGGTCTGCACCACCATCATCGAAAGCGGCATCGATGTTCCCAGCGCCAACACTATCATCATCAACGGCGCCGATAAGTTGGGGCTGGCGCAACTGCACCAGCTACGTGGCCGGGTCGGCCGCTCGCATCATCGCGCTTACGCCTATCTCCTCACGCCGCCCAAGGGCGCGATGACACCCGATGCGGTCAAACGCCTGGAGGCAATTGAGTCGCTAGAAGACCTGGGCATAGGCTTCACCTTGGCGACCCATGACCTGGAGATTCGTGGCGCGGGCGAACTGCTGGGCGAAGACCAGAGCGGTCAAATCCAAGAAGTCGGTTTCTCACTCTACAACGAACTACTGGAGCGCGCGGTGCACGCTTTGCGTTCTGGCCAATTGCCGAATTTGGATGCAGCGCCGATGCACGCAGCGGAGGTGAACTTAAGTGTGCCGGCGCTGCTGCCAGACGATTATGTTCCTGATGTGCACATGCGGCTCGTGTTGTACAAGCGTATCGCAAGCTGCACGAACGAAGACGAGTTGCGCGATCTGCAGGTCGAGATGATCGACCGCTTTGGGCTGTTACCGGACTACGCCAAAAACCTGTTTGAGATTACGCGCCTCAAACTCAAGGGCACAGCGATCGGTGTGACCAAGCTCGAAGCGGGTCCGGAAGGCGGGCGTATCTTGTTTGGGAACGAGCCGAGGATCGATATGCAGAAGATGTTGCAATTAATCCAGCGGCGGCCGCAGATCTACAAGCTCGATGGCGCGGATCGGCTACGTTTTCAGCAGCCGATGGCGGACCTTAGCGGCCGCATCGAAGCGATCATGCGCTTACTGGATGATTTGTCGTTAGACAAAGCCGCTTAAGGCGCAGAATACAACGCCGATGTTGCTGCGTAACCGAAGATCTGTTTTGTCTGCGCGTGCGGTCACGCGCCCTATCTCTGTTCACATTGCAACGAGCCTTTGTTGAAGGACAAGCGATAATGCGAAGAACACGGTTCTCAAACTTTGCGGTGCATGTTCTCCTGCTACTTATCGCCACGCATCTCCTCGCGGTCAGTGCGGCTGGACCGGCTGCTTATAAGGTCGAGATGCTTGTATTTACCAACGAGTATGGCAGCATGGCCGCCGGTGGGGAGCCCGCCCGGCCATTACCGAACCTCCAAGCGGTCATCGATCTCACACAACCAGGTGCGGGCGATTACTTCCACGCCCTGCCAGATAGCGAACTGGCGCTGGCCACCGCGCGCTCAATCTTAGAGAATTCGGGGCGCTATGAGGTCATTACGGGCGTGGCTTGGCGACAACCTCGCCTGAACGAGCAGTCGGCTAAAGCCGTGCGTATCCACGGTGGCCTTGAATATACGCTGCCTTCCGCAGCGTCTACGCAAACAGGTATTGTGAATTCGGATCTATTCAACGATCGCCAAGTGTCATCCAAGCTCGAACAGCTCGACGGCACGGTGAAAGTGGAACCAGGTCGTTACTTGGACGTCACCACCGATTTTGTATTGCGCGAACCTATGGCAACACAGGCGCTCGGCATGAATCGGCCCGGCCCTGCCAACGAGCTATACCAATTCAGGATAAAGCACGAGCGTCGCATGCAAAGCAATGAGCTTTATTACCTCGATCACCCACTGCTAGGCATTCTCGTGCAGATCACGCCGATGGAGGAAAGATTAAACACGCAGGCGAAGGCGGGGAAGTCCGCTTCGGAGGCTAAACGTTCGGAAGCAAGCAACGCTCAAGCATCCAGACAGTTAGGAGTAAGAGGAGGCGGCGGTGATTGACAGTAGGTAGGTTTGGGTGGACTGTAACGGATGACTCTGAACTGTCTTTCTTCTACGTTTCCATGGCAACAAAGTCCGACACCGCCGAAAAAGCATTGATCTAGTCGGCCTAAACAAACATATTGCCTTCCGCTACATTGCCCGATTGCGTGACGATTCCTGTGTCGCTATTCCAGCTCGGCTGCAGGCGATCGCCCTACAATAAAGGTTCAGAGTCGCTTCTAAGGCTTTTTTGCGCCAAAAGACAACAATCTTGGCTCTTCAGCCGCCTGATTATGCAGGCGACACCCGGAACCACGATAAATGGACCTAATCCTTTTAGGTTCTACCGTCCCTGGCGCGGCTCAGTAGTTTTGATAAACTCCAGCCTCGGCTTCCATGGCGAGGTGTTCGCCGGGAAAACGACACGTTAAATTTCGTTGTGTTTATCCGGTTCACCCCCAAATCCTGATGACCGCCTCCAACAGACGCTCGACCTTTTTCATGCCTTGATCCAATGTGCGGCGGATTTGCGCCAGGGTAATCTCCGTGGTACTGCGGCCGGCAGCCCAGTTCGCGCATACGGCACAGGTCGCATAGCAAAGCTCTAGCTCCCGGGCCAGCGCGGCTTCCGGCATGCCGGTCATGCCCACGACATCGCAGCCATCTCTAGCCATGCGGTCGATCTCAGCCGCAGTCTCTAGCCGCGGGCCTTGTGTGGCGCCGTAGGTGCCGGATTCGTAAACATCCAATTGCGCTTCGCGTGCGGCCTGGATCAAGACCGCACGTAGCGATTCGCAGTAAGGATATGAGAAATCGATATGCGTCACATGGCTTAACTCGCGCTCAAAAAACGTGTGTGCGCGGCCCGAGGTGTAATCGATGATCTGGTCGGGGATCGCGAGGCGCTCGGGGTCGATCGCGGGGTTGATGCCGCCGACTGCGGCAATCGCGATCACATCACGCACGCCGAGGTACTTCAATGCCCATAGATTGGCGCGATAGTTGATCATATGCGGCGGGATCGTGTGGCTGTAGCCGTGGCGCGCCAGGAACACGGCCGGCTTGCCAAAAAGGAGGCCGTGAAGTAACGGCCCAGACGGTGGGCCAAAAGGCGTATTCACAACCTCGCGGTGCGTGATTTGTAGGCCGGTGAGGGCCGCAAGACCAGTCCCTCCGATAATGGCCAAGCGCGGTACCAGCTCCTTTTTGTGCGCGGCCATACGCCCGAAGGTCTAGGCTGCCTTCACGGCATAAATTGCCGGCAGATTGCGCAGGTAACCCTTGTAATCCATACCGAACCCAAACACATAACGGTCATCGACGGTAAGGCCCACGTACTCAGCATGCGCGCCCGGTTGTTTGCGCACATGATGCTTGTTCACCAATACCGCGGTCGTCACCTGCTGCGCCCCCTGCGCCCGACAACAGTCAAGAATCCCGGCCAGCGTATAACCTTCGTCTAAGATATCGTCGACGATCAGTACCACCCTATCCTCAAGCGCGAGCGTGGACTTTTTTTGCCAACGGAGTTCGCCGCCGCGCGTTTGTCCGCGATAGCGCGTGGCATGCACGTAGTCGAGCTGCAGCGGGAAGTCCAAGCGCATAAGCAAATGGCCGGTGACCACAATCCCGCCATTCATGACACAAAGCACGATAGGATCGCGGCCCTTAAGATCGCGCGCAATTCGCCTTGCCATATCATCTAGTGCTAGCTGAATCTGCGCCTGATCATAGAGGAGCTCGGCAGCAGCGAGGACGGCGCTGATCTCCTTTGCGGTTACGCCCATTTGCTATCGCATCCGCGTCTGAACTTACTGCGATCCGCAGGATTTTGTTTATTGAATTTATACATCCATTTCGAGCGTCGGCGGTTCGTCGATCGAGCGAACGCGCTGCTCGGCCGCCCGCCAGATCTGCGATTCCCGCAGCTCGGTGTAATCGACCCGCTGTTGGCCGTGCAGACGCGTCAGCCGGATCTGGGAGGCGGGCGCTTCAAACCCTTCGAGACGGGCTAAGGCGGCCGCGGCCCCTTCAGGATTATTGCAGGCCAGCACCATATCGCAGCCGGCCTTCAGGGCTACAATCGCGCGCTGGCCGTAATCACCCGCCTGCTCCGCACCTTTCATGCTGAGGTCATCGCTGAAGATCGCGCCCTCGAAACCGAGCCACCGGCGCAAGACTTCGGTCAACCAATATCGTGAGAAGGTGGCGGGTTGGTCATCTGCGCACGCATAGACGATGTGCGCAGGCATTATACCGGTCAGGCCGTAATGGATCATGCGCTCAAACGGGAGCATGTCTTCGGCGAAGATGTCCGCACACGGCCGGCGATCGATGGGTAATGCAGTATGAGAATCCTCCTTAACGGGCCCGTGGCCGGGGAAATGCTTGCCGACCGCCGCCATACCAGCGCGCCGCATGCCCAGCATGTACCGCTGTGCCAGTGCGGCAACCGCTTCGGGATCGCGATGTAAGGCACGGTCGCCAATAATGCGGTTTTCGCCGCGGTCTAGGTCTAGCACTGGCGCAAAGCTGAAATCGATGCCAACCGAGCGCAACTCGGCGGCCATCAACCATCCCGCACTCTCTGCCAGGTCAAGCGCACGACCACGCTCATGATTATAGATCTGACCAAGCCGACGCAGCGCAGGCAGACGTGTAAAGCCAGAGCGCAAGCGCTGCACGCGCCCACCCTCCTGATCTATCCCGATCAGCAACCGCGGTTTGCGGATAGCATGAATTTCATCGGCTAAATCGCACAGCTGATCTATATCGATATAATTGCGAGTGAAGAGGATAACGCCCCCAGTTTGAGGATGCCGCAGCATCTCACGTTCCTGTGCGGTGAGCGTCGGCGCCGCCAGATCGATCATCACCGGACCCAAGGTCATGCGCGCTCCCAAAGTAGATGTACTAAGTACCGAGTTGTATCCGAATCAGTGTTGAGGACCCTATCTACACGAACCAATCCGTGCACCGCTTTTAGCAAATAGCAGCAGTGCCTGGTGGTAAATGATTCAGCATCAGCGCCCTCAAGTTATGGACAACCTTCATTCTTGGAAAACTCCGCCGCCATACTAGACCGATTGTGCGAGTAGGCACCGGCTCTGCAAACGGACGCGTCTTGATCATCGCCTTGATAGGCACTTCAGTGGCAGGTAGTGCCGCCAATGCCGGCAGTAAGGTGCATCCAGCCCCGGCAGCAACCATCTGGCGCAGGGTCTCCAGACTAGTTGCTTTGAACTCCTCGCCAGCACCGCTACTGTTGGCGCCACAAATATCCAGCGCCTGGTCGCGCAGGCAGTGGCCCTCTTCCAACAATAAAACGCATTCATGTTGCAAATCATAATGTTGTACCTGCTGTTGCTCTGCCAGCGGATGATCCGCCGGCAGCGCAACCACGAAGGGCTCCCGGAACAAAGGCGCAGTCTCCAGGCCGTCTTTTTTAACAGGCAGCGCCAGCAGCAGGATGTCCAGTTTGCCCGCGCGTAACCTGGCCAGCAGATTACGCGTCAGATCCTCGCGCAATAGCAGACGCAGCTTAGGATATGTCGCGTGAATGATGGGCAGTAGATATGGCAACAGATATGGCCCTAAGGTAGGAATAACCCCCATGCGCAACGGCCCAGCCATGGGATTCTGACCTCGATTGGCCAATTGCCGCAGCTTGCCCGCCTCTTCTAGCACCACGCGTGCCTGAGCGATTATCTCCTCGCCTACGGGCGTGGGTATTACGCGGCGTTTGCCGCGCTCGAATTGAGACACGCCCAGAAAATCCTCTAGCTTCTTAAGCTGCGTGCTTAGCGTTGGTTGACCTACATGGCAGCGCTCCGCCGCGCGCGCGAAGTGACCTTCATCGGCCAGTGCCACGAGGTAGCGCAATTCCTGCAACGTCATGAACCCTCCGATCATTTAATATTTCTTAGATCATAATATCTGAAGTTTTAACCGAATAAATGTGCAGCACAGCATTAGTGTACTTGGCGCCGTCAAGAGCGCGACACTATCAATTCATACACTGACGGAGGAGACCATAATAGCCTAAGGTGTCCCAGGAACAGGCGGGGCGGGTAGGCATTGATACCGAAAAAGGTACAGGACGCCACATAACAGTGCGCGACAAACTTGCGCTCTGACTGATGAACGTTTATGTTGCCTTGCAGGCGAGCGGCTCTCAATGACCTAGAGGCCGATGTACCTTTAAGCTCGTCTACTTAAATTTCTGCAGCCCTTTAAGTAAACAGCGTGATATCCACGAGGTAGCCTCATGAAAAAGCCTGCAAGAATCGCCGTCACTGGAGCCGCCGGTAACATCGGATATGCCTTGATCTTTCGTATCGCCGCCGGCGACATGCTGGGTCTAGAGCAACCTGTGGCGCTGCAGTTGATCGAAATACCTCCGGCTCTGGATGCTTTGCAAGGCGTTGTCATGGAAATCAAAGATTGTGCCTTCCCGTTGTTGACCGAGGTCGTTGCGACCGCTGATTTGGCTGAGGGTTTCAAAGATGTTCAGTACGCGCTGCTGGTCGGCGCTAAACCTCGCGGGGCCGGCATGGAGCGCGCCGATCTCTTGAGCGCTAACGGCGCCATCTTCGGCCCGCAAGGCAAGGCCATTAACGATCACGCTTCGAGGGACGTCAAGGTGCTGGTGGTGGGCAATCCAGCTAATACCAACGCGTTGATTGCCGCGGCCAGCGCGCCCGATCTCGATCCGCGCCAGTTCACGTGCATGATGCGTTTAGATCACAATCGCGCTTTAAGCCAACTAGCGGAGAAGACGGGTACCCATGTAAATGATGTCAAGCGCATGATCGTGTGGGGCAATCATTCGACAACTCAGTATCCAGATATCAGTCACTGCACCGTCAGTGGTCGCCCAGCAACCGAGCTGGTGCCGCAGGCGTGGTATCGTGATGAGTTTATTCCTACCGTGCAGCAGCGCGGCGCCGCTGTCATTAAGGCGCGTGGCGCGTCATCGGCGGCATCCGCGGCATCAGCAGCCATCGATCACATCAAGACCTGGGTTCAGGGTACGCCGCAAGGTGACTGGGTCAGCATGGGGATCCCGGCGGACGGCAGCTACGGGATTGAGGAAGGGATTATGTATTCTTATCCGGTCACCTGTGCTGATGGCCGTTACGAGATCGTTCAAGGCTTGGATATTGACGACTTTAGCCGGTCCAAAATGCAGGCGACGGAGCAGGAGTTGCGCGAGGAGCGTCGCGCGGTCGAAGACCTGCTTGGCGGTACCTGATTTGCAGAACAGGCCATCCCGCTACTGTGCCAAGATCTTTAATGCCGTCAACGCGAGCACGAAGGCAAAAACGATCCTAAGCCAGCGTACCGACAGCCGATGCGCCAACCAGGCGCCCAGCGGCGCCGCAAGTATACTGGTGGCGGTGATGCCAATGAATGCCGGCCAATAAACGAACCCGCTGCTCCAGCGTGCTAGTGGCGAAGCCGCTGGCAAGGAGTCCTCACCCACCACGATGAATCCTGCCGCGCCGGTGAGCGCGATAATCAGCCCGCATACTGCGGACGTGGCCGTCGCGAAGCGCATGGGCACGTTGTGCCATACTAGAAATGGAACCGTGACAAGGCCACCGCCGATGCCGAACAGCGCGGAGAGAATACCGATGCCCCCGCCGGCCAATCCCATACCTGCTCGACCCGGCAGTTGTTTGTATGGTGCGGGCTCAATACCCAGCCCGATTTGAAGTGCAACCAGCAAAATAAACAATCCCAACAACAGCTGGAGGCTATCACTATGCAGATAATCGGCGATAGCAGCACCACCCAAGCTACCCAAGACCAGCCCAGGCATCAATTGTCGCGCCAGCGGCCACTGGATTGTCTCGCGCCTATGATGGGCATAGATTGCGGATAAAGACGTCATCACAATGGTCGCAAGCGATGTGCCGATCGCCATGTGCAGTACCACGTCTTCGGGCACAGATAAATTCTTAAAAATAATCGCTAGCGCGGGAACGATGACTACGCCGCCACCGACGCCAAGCAGGCCGGATAACAGACCCGCACAGACGCCGACCAGTAGGTACAGAGCTAAGTTTTCCATATAGCGTTGCCAAGCGGCGCCAGATGTGGAGATGGTTATGTGACGTGCCCGCAATCCACGCCAAGCTGCGCATTACGGGTGTCATTATTCTATTGTGGCTCGGGCAAGCATACTGTCTGAGCTGGCAGACACACATACTCTTCCGTAGCAAGGCTTTCTCTCCCCCGCGCAATCTGTGTCTTTCACGATGACCTTGTCAAAATAGACGGCCAGCAATAATTCTTGGCCGTTGTCATCGAGAACATCAAAGCGCAGCGTATCGTTATCGATCCAAGCATTCTGCGTACAGGGGCGCGCGAGTTCGGGTGAGGTCTTAAGCAGCGCACGTAGATCAATAGCTTGCATACGCATTATGAGCAATGGATTTAAGCCGCCGCGCCGCCCGCATGACAACTTCGACGCCAGCGTCGCGACGCCTGGCCTGCTCACTTAAGCTACGCCGCCAGACACGCGCGCCAGCAAGACCCTGGAAGAGGCCCATGAGGTGCGGCACAATATGCGCAAGCCGTGTGCCTGCGGCCAGTTGCGTGGCGAGATAAGGAACGTAGCATGCTAATACCTGCTCCCTAGAAGGGATGGGATGAATATCAGCATAAAAGCATCGATCGACATTCACCAAGATGTAAGGATTATGATAAGCCTCGCGGCCTAGCATCACGCCATCCACGTAGCTCAAATGGGCCCGTGCCTGCTCCAAGGTACTGATGCCCCCGTTAAGGATAATCGTAAGTTGCGGGAAATCCCGTTTTAGCCGATGCACCACGTCGTGGCGCAGCGGCGGTATATTGCGGTTCTCTTTTGGGTTTAGATCCTTGAGCCACGCTTTGCGGGCATGAATGATAAAGGTAATACAACCAGCTGAGGCCACGGTGGAGATAAACCTCGCCAGCGCCTGGTAGGAATCATGCTCATCGACTCCGATGCGGCACTTGACTGTCACCGGTACTGCAACCGCCGCGCACATCGCGGCCACGCAGTCGGCCACTAGCTCAGGTTCAGCCATCAGGCAGGCGCCGAAACGAGCCTCCTGCACGCGCCCGCTGGGACAGCCCACGTTGATATTGACCTCGTCGTATCCGGTTGCTTCAGCCAACCTCGCGCAACGGGCCATATCCAGTGGGCGGCTCCCGCCAAGCTGCAAGGCGAGCGTGTGCTCGGCTGCGTCATACGCCAACAGGCTGGAGGCGCCGCCATGCAGCAGTGCGCTGGTTGTCATCATCTCCGTATAAAGCACCGCATGGCGCGAAATTAACCGCACCAGATAGCGAAAGTGTCGATCAGTGCAAGCCATCATTGGCGCCACTGAGATACTGCGGTCGATGATCATGCGGATGGTGCGAAACGTTGGCTTATATAGGCATATACAGCGCGCAACCCCATTGCCTCGCCGCCTTTCGGCCGCCCCGGTCTGGCGCGGTTGTTCCAGGCCATAATATCAAAATGCACCCACTCGCAATCCGCGGGCACGAATGCTTGCAAGAACAAGGCTGCGGTAATCGCGCCGCCGTATGGCTCGGGTGAGGCATTGGCGATGTCGGCGATCTCACTCTCTAGCTGCTGCCTATAAGGTGCATGCAGCGGCAAACGCCAGACCGGGTCGTGCACGTGCGCGGCTGTCTGCACCAGTGCGCTGGCCACATTATCCGAGGGCGTAAAGAAACCGGGCATTTCAGTGCCAAGCGCGATCCGCGCGGCGCCTGTAAGCGTCGCAAAATCTATAATGAGCGCGGGATCTTCGTTCGCAGCCTCTGCTAAGGCGTCGCACAATATCAGGCGCCCTTCGGCGTCGGTGTTATCGATTTCGATAGTCAGGCCCTTGCGCGAATTGAGCACGTCGCCGGGACGAAAGGCATTCCCCCCAACCGCGTTTTCCACCGCTGGGATCAACACGCGCAGCCGTACCGGCAGATTCGAAGCCATAATGAGCTGCGCCAGACCAAGCACGTGCGCCGCACCGCCCATGTCTTTCTTCATCAACCGCATGTTGCTGGCTGATTTGAGATCCAGCCCGCCGCTGTCGAAGCACACGCCCTTGCCGACCAAGGTTAATTTCGGATGTTCGGAGTGCCCCCAAGTAAGATCGATTAGGCGTGGGGGATGCGCGCTTGCGCGGCCTACTGCATGGATGGCGGGATAGTTACGCGCCAGCAGTTCATCGCCTACGATTTCATTCAAGCGCCCGCCGAAGGATTCAGCCAATCGACCCGCGGCCTGCGCTAAATGCTGCGGCATCATGTCGGCCGCCGGCGTATTTACAAGATCGCGCACCAGGTAGACGGCCGCTACCTGCTCTTGCACTAATCTCGATGCTGGATCTTCACCCAACACTAACCTAGGCTGCGGCTGATCGAGCTTTCTGTAGCGTTGGAAACGGTAGGCGCCCAGCCCCCAGCCTAGTGCAGCTTGCGCTCGCTGTATGATAGACCACTCGGCGTCTAGCCTGTACGTGCCGGGCGGTACCCTCGCCGGCAGTACACCGAAGGCCCATAGATCGTCTTGCGAATCGATACTGATCAGCACTGCGTCGAGGCTGCCGTCGGCGCTTGGCATAAGGCATAAGGCCTCGCCTGCCATTGTAAAGCCCGTAGCGGCGAGCCAATTGCGGCGTTCGGCCCCTTGTCTGGCTCGCCAGGCATCGAAGGAATCTCTGCGCACCGGAATAATCGGTATCGCGCGCTGGTCCAAGTGAGGTGCAAAACATGCAAGCATTGTGTCTCCTTCAGATTACTCTTGTTCCGCGGCGAACTGATCAAGCCTTTGAGTCCAGCCGCAACCGCGGCTGGACTCAAGACTATTTGGCAGACGCCTATGGTAAACTAATATATTTTGTAAGTCGCAGTCGCTACATCCATCAACATGACTCCCGCGCTTTCCATTAGGAATCTCACCAAAACCTATAAGAACGGTCTGACCGCGCTTAAGGACATCGACCTTGATGTGCAGGTAGGCGACTTCTTCGCGCTACTGGGCCCTAACGGGGCTGGCAAATCGACGACCATCGGCATCGTGAGCTCGTTAATTAATAAAACCGGTGGCAAGGTGTTCATCTTCGGCAAGGACATTGATACCGAGTTTGCACAGGCACGCGCCTATCTGGGTCTGGTGCCGCAGGAGTTCAACTTCAATATGTTTGAGCCTGTCCTCGAGATCGTGGTCAATCAAGCCGGCTACTATGGCATCGAGCGCCGGCGCGCGCACGCGGCGGCCGAAGACTGCCTCAGACGCTTAGGGCTATGGGAAAAGCGGAATACAGCGGCGCGTGAGCTGTCGGGTGGCATGAAGCGCCGCCTCATGATCGCACGCGCACTGGTGCACGGCCCGAAACTCTTAATCCTCGACGAGCCTACCGCGGGCGTAGATATTGAGACCCGCCGCTCGATGTGGCAGTTCTTGAGAACGACGAATGGAAACGGCACGACGATTATTCTGACTACGCATTATCTAGAAGAGGCGGAAAGCCTATGTCGTAACATCGCGATCATCGACGGCGGCAGGCTCATTGAGAACACCAGTATGCGCCGCCTGCTGGATACCCTGCATGTGGAGACTTTTATATTCTACCTGCGAAATTCAATACAGGTCCCGCCTGTACTTCCAGGGCACGCGATCCAACAGCTTGATGAGACGACAATCGAGGTATCGATCTCCAAAGATAAAAGCTTAAACAAGGTATTCGAAGACTTATCTCGACAAGGTATCGAGGTCTTGAGCATGAAGAACAAGGCCAATCGACTGGAGGAACTATTTATGCGCCTCGTCAACAACCAAACGACACCGCAGCCGGCTGTCTCCGCCCTTACGCGTACCGCATGAATCTGCACGCACAATACATCGCCTTCAAGACCATTGTAATCAAAGAATTTCTGCGTTTTACGCGCATCTGGATACAGACCGTGTTGCCGCCGGCTATCACCATGGTGCTGTATTTCATTATCTTCGGAAATCTTATTGGTTCGCAGATCGGCGATATCCACGGTTTCGCCTACATGCAGTACATCGTCCCCGGCCTCATCATGCTGGGGATCATCGCCAATTCTTATGCCAATGTGGTGTCATCCTTTTTTAGCGCTAAGTTTCAACGGCACATCGAGGAGATGCTGGTCTCGCCAACACCCAATTATATTATCCTGCTTGGTTTTATGTCGGGCGGCATGATCAGGGGTCTGACGGTAGGGTGCATGGTATTTCTGATCTCGCTGCTCTTCACTCACCTGCAGGTGCATAATCTGTTCGTTACCATAAGCGTGGTGGTCTTGACCGCTATGCTGTTCTCGCTGGCGGGCTTTATCAACGGCGTTTTCGCCAAGAGCTTCGATGACATCTCCATCGTTCCGACTTTCGTGCTCACGCCTTTGACTTATCTTGGCGGGATCTTCTATTCCATCGATATGCTCTCGCCATTCTGGCGGCAGGTGTCGATGTTCAATCCAATCCTTTACATGATCAACGCGTTCCGCTACGGCATTCTGGGCGTCTCCGACATCAACGTGCTGACGTCGTTTGCGATCATCATCGGTTTCATCGTAGCGCTATTCACGGTGGGCTTGCGCCTGCTCGACAAGGGCGTTGGCATTAGAACCTAGCCGGCGCAACGGCAGAGGCGGAAGCGGTTTGCTTGCTACAGCTGCCGATGGCAGGTTGTCGCGATATGCCATGCTTGCATAATAGGTGCCACGCGCCCTCGTTGGACTTATGTTGCCTATTAGCTTTGAACCGAAGTGCAACTGGTGACGATGAAGCGGCGGATGGCGTCCCCAAGGGGATTCGAACCCCTGTTGCCGCCGTGAAAGGGCGGTGTCCTAGGCCTCTAGACGATGGGGACCTGTTCAGCTTATGCGGGCGATTTAAAACAGTAAGCTTTGCAGCGAGGAAAGTAGATCACGCGGCGCATGGGATCGCGGCCATACGCTTGAACTGAACACCTCTCCCAACCTCGCGGGACTGTACGTCAGCGTATAAGGGCTGTCAACCCAGGTCTGGCACGTCCTTCGCCAGGTGCGGCTGGTAAAATCATAGAGGCATCGCTATACTGTGGATCGCTTGATCGCGCGCGTCGCGTGATTAAACCGATTTGCCGTTCGATGGCCTGTTTATATATTGTAAATGTCGCGTCTCATCTTAAGCAGAGACCTCAGGCTCCAGCGACAGACCTCATGCACGTCTAGACGCAGGTCAACCAACATAAGCGCCTATTAGATATTCGTTAACTTCAACATGGCTGCCCTTGCAGAAGCTAGCGCACTCCAATCACGATTGGTGACTGGACTGCCGATATTGGCGGCAGTAGCCTTTACAGCGCTCGTTGCATGGAGCCTCGCGAATCTGACTTGGCAGCTATTCGCGCCGGCGCCAGAGATCTTGGCTGAGATATCTACACCGGTGACCATCCAGACCAGTACGCCCAATCAGACTCCGAACTACGCCGCGCGTATCGCCAACTTGCATGTATTCGGACATGCCACACGGGAACAGCCCGTACGGCTACTGAATGCGCCTGAGACGCACCTTAACCTTACCTTGCACGGCGTGTACGCCACTGGCGATGAGCGGGCGCTGGCTATCATCGCAAGCGGAGGAAGTAATGAGAAACTTTATCGCGTCGGCGAGGTAATCGCCGGTGGTCCCACTCTCAAGGCTGTATACCGAGATCGTGTTATCTTGGAAAGTAATCTGCGTATGGAAACGCTGCGTATGCCAAAAGGTGAAAGCCGCGGCATGAATATCTCCGTGAACTACGGTCTAGCCCCGGGCGCCGCTAATGATTTCGGCGATCTGGCCGCAAGGTATGCCTACAATCAGAACACGTATGGTGTCGCGAATGACGCAGCATCGGATGTAGATCTCGGCAGATTGCGCCAGGAGATCTTGCAGAATCCTGGTCGGCTTGGCGACATGTTGGCAGCGACGCCGGTCAGCGATAATGGGCGCTTCATGGGATATCGGCTATCGTCTAGAGGCGACACTCAACTATTCAGTAAGCTTGGTCTGCAGGACGGGGATATCGTCACGTCCGTCAATGGCATCGCCATTGATAGGCCTGACAAGGGCCTGCTGGTCTTGCAGGATCTTGTCAAGGCGGATCAAGTCAGCGTGACCTTGCTTAGAAACGGTACGGAAATGACCCTTGAACACAGCCTGCGATGAGTTTAGCAGACGAACGCCTAGAATCTTAAGACTTTGCGAATATCGCTTATCCTATAGATCTCTTGCAGGTCTTAACAAGCGCCGCCACAGATCGGGTTGATTGGACGAACATCAGGAGATCGTCACCATAAAGCAAGCCCGCGACGGTACCTGATTATTCGTCCAAGCACGAGACAATCAAATTCCTTCACTTGCTAAAAGCCGTGCGGAGGTCTTAAAACTTCTCGTCAATTACGGTATAACGGGAGTCAGAGTGCTACAAACACCCGATTCGCTCATTAGACGGCGCCTACTGAGGCCGCTCGTCAGCCTTGTCTTGTGCTTGTGTGTAGCGGTGACGTCAGCGCAGGATAAGAAAGTTACCCTCAATCTCAAAGATGCGGATATCGGTACCCTGATCGAGACCGTGGCCGAAATCACGGGCAAGAATTTCGTGGTCGATCCAAGGGTCAAGGCCAAAGTGACGGTAATCTCGGGTGAGCCGATAAGCAAGGATGAGCTCTATCAGGTATTTTTGTCTGTTCTCCAAGTGCATGGGTTTGCCGCTGTGTCCGTCGATGGCATCGTCAAGATCATGCCGGACATCATCGCCAAGCAGGGGCCGGCGCCGGTGACTGGAGCCGGCCAAGGCGATGAACTCATCACGAGCGTAATCCCCGTCTACAACGTATCTGCTGCCCAATTGGTGCCCATCTTAAGGCCGCTAGTGCCGCAGCAGGCGCATCTTGCGGCTTATACCTCAAGCAATGTGCTGGTGATCTCGGATCGCGCCGCTAATGTCGACCGCATGGCCACTCTGGTGAAGAAAATCGACCAACCTATCACTCAGGGCATTGAGATCATTCCACTTGAACATGCCTCAGCGAGCGAGGTTGTGCGCGTTATCAGCGCTCTCCAGCAAAAGGATGCCCAGCTTGCGGGCGGACAGCTGCCAGGGCAGCCGCTGTTGGTCGCAGACGATCGCACAAATAGCGTACTAGTGACCGGCTCGAAAAACGCCAGGTTGCGACTGAGGGGCCTGATCGCACATCTGGACACACCATTGGAGGCAGGCGGCAATACACAGGTAATATTTCTGAAATACGCCAAAGCCAAAGATCTCAAACCTGTCCTGCTGGGGGTTGCCAAACAGCAGCAAGAGCAGCAGCAAACCGGGCAGCCAACCGCTACGACGGCCCCTGAGGTTACCGGCAGCACCGATAGGAGCGAAAAGATCGATATTCAGGCCGATGAACAGAACAACGCCTTGATCATCACCGCACCACCCGATCAATTCGAGCGGCTTAGGAGTGTGGTCCGTCAGTTGGATATCCGGCGCGCACAAGTGCTGGTCGAATCCGTGATCGCCGAAGTCTCCACTGATTTGATGAACAGGTTGGGCGTGCAGTTTGCGGTCGTGCCGGGCGGTGAAGACTCCAGTGGGGTGGCGGCATTGTCCAACCCGCCCGGCGGCGTACCGCTGGCGGCCTTGCTGCAAAATCCCATTACCGCTGCCGCGAGCTTTACGGGTATGCTGATCGGCGCGGCCAATGTGGATCCGGATGGAACTAGCTTCGGCGTGATTCTCAACGCCCTGGCCAGCGATTCGGCGACTAATATTCTCTCCACACCCACCCTAGTCACCATGGACAACGAAGAGGCCGAAGTGGTCGTGGCTCAGAATGTGCCGTTTTCCACTGGCAGTTTCACCACGCCCGTGAGCGCCGGCACCCCTACTGGAATCGTCAGCCCATTCACGACTATCGAGCGCCAGGACGTAGGCCTGACCTTGCGCATCACGCCGCAGATCAACGAAGGCGACACCATCCGGCTAGCGATCGAGCAGGAGGCCTCCAGCCTAGTTACCAGTGTGGCTCAGGCGGTACAGGGCAATGCGATTACCAACAAGCGCACCATCAAGACGAATGTGCTGGTGGACGACGGCCAAGTACTGGTGCTAGGGGGATTGATCGACAATAGCTTCAACGATCAGCAGCAAAAAGTTCCGGTGCTCGGTGACATCCCGCTGCTCGGCTATCTGTTCCGCAACGACAGCACGCAGCAGACTACGCGCAGCCTCATGATATTTATTCATCCTGTCATCCTGCGCGACCAGGCGCTTGCAACTGCCTACACTAACAGCAAGTACGATTATCTGCGCACGCGGCAACTAGAAGTGAACCTTCAAGGCCGCGGCTTAATCAAAAACACCACCGCCCGATTCCCAAATCTGGATGAACTGATCACCCAGATTCCAAGATCGGTGCTAAGAAACGATCGGCTGATGGAAATGGAGCCAGACATCAACGGTTCCCTGCAATGACCGAACTCGACCTGCAACCGCTGGCAGACGCAGAAGGCATACCCCAGCCCTCACCAAGCGGCGTCCGTCGCCCGCCATATGGCTTTTCCAAACGCCACGGCGTGCTGGTTGGCGACGAGGTCAATGGCCGTGTGATCCTGTTTCGACGGCCCAACGTACGCGCATCAGCAATCGCCGAGGTACGGCGTTTTGTCGGCAAGCCGCTTAGTCTGACGGCTGTCACCGATGCCGAGTTCGACAGGCTACTCACACAGATATACGACACCGGCTCGGGCGCCGCCAGGGCCATGATGGAAGACCTAGGCGACACCCTGGATCTGAATCAGCTTGCTGAATCGTTGCCCGAGACTGAAGACCTAATGGAGGCTAATGATGATGCGCCCATCATTCGGCTCATCAATGCATTGCTTACCGAGGCGATCAAGGAAAACGCATCTGATATTCACATCGAGACCTTCGAGGCGACCTTGTCGGTGCGTTTTAGAGTCGACGGCGTGTTGCGCGAAATTCTGCAACCGCCGCGCAAGATGGCCACGTTGATCGTGTCTCGCATTAAGGTTATGGCCAAACTCGACATCGCCGAGAAGCGTGTGCCGCAGGACGGTCGCATCTCACTGCGCGTGGCAGGACGCGCGGTCGATGTGCGCGTATCCACCCTACCTTCTGGCTACGGTGAACGGGTGGTATTACGTTTGTTGGACAAGCAAGCCGGTCGCTTGAACCTCGAACATTTAGGTATGGCGTCGGAGATTCACAGCCAAGTCAAGGCGATGATTCAGAAACCGCATGGCATCATCTTGGTCACGGGCCCGACGGGTTCCGGCAAGACCACGACCCTGTACGCGGCGCTCAGCCTGCTGAACGACCGGCAACGCAATATTCTCACAGTTGAAGACCCGATTGAGTATTTCATCGACGGCATCGGCCAGACACAGGTCAACGTCAAGGTCGATATGACCTTTGCGCGCGGGCTGCGTGCCATTTTGCGCCAAGACCCAGACGTGGTGATGGTCGGCGAGATACGCGACTTGGAGACGGCTCAGATCGCCGTGCAGGCCAGCTTGACCGGCCATCTGGTGTTTTCGACGCTGCACACCAACACGGCTATCGGTGCCGTGACGCGCCTGCGTGACATGGGTGTGGAGCCTTTCCTGTTGTCCTCCAGCTTGGTGGGTGTTCTCGCTCAACGTCTGGTACGGGTCTTGTGCGCCAGGTGTAAAGAACCTCATCCTGCCATCCCCGCCGAATACCAGCAATTGCGCACGTATATTAAGGCGTCTTCGGATGTTATGCCAACGATCTACGCACCACGTGGCTGTAGCTCGTGCAATAACAGCGGCTACGCCGGTCGTACCGGCATCTATGAATTGGTTGTGTTGGATGAGACCTTACGAGGCATGATTCACGACATGAGCGGCGAGCAAGCACTCGAACGTCACGCCCGCAAATTTACACCAAGCATCCGCCAGGATGGCATTCGGCTGGTGCTAAAAGGCCTCACGACGCTCGAAGAGGTGCTGCGCGTCACGCGTGAGGATTAGACGTTGCCAAACATCCATCCGCCGCGCCTGACACGTGTAGGCGCGATCTCTTGATCGTGCTTGATTTGTGTAAGATCTGCCTTTTTGGAAGGTAAGCTCCGCGCGGGAACACTGCTTCCCTCTGATGCATGTCCTCTTAGTACCTGTTAAACATGCCTGCATTTGAATACAAAGCCTTAAGCCCTGCCGGTCGCGAGCAAAGCGGGGTGATCGAGGGTGACACGGCACGCCAGGCGCGACAGGCATTACGTGAAAGGGGCTTCAGTCCGCTTGATATCAAACAAGTCGCCGCTGAGAAGTCGCAGGGTACAGTCAGGCAGCGGTTTTCCGGCAGTGGCCTGAACGCCACGGAGCTCGCACTCATGACGCGCCAGCTGGCGACTCTGGTACGTTCCGGCACGCCCTTAGAGGAAGCGCTCGCCACCACCGCCAAGCAATCATCAAAGTCACGCATCAAGCGCATCATTTTGGCGGTACGGGCGAGAGTCAACGAGGGGCACTCGCTAGAGTCAGGTCTAAGCGAGTTTCCCGCGGCCTTTCCTGAACTCTATCGCGCGACAGTGGCGGCCGGCGAGCAATCTGGGCATTTAGATGCGGTATTAGATCGTTTGGCGGAATACGCCGAAAATCGTCAGGAAATACAGCAGAAGATCAACATGGCGATGCTTTATCCGACGATCCTGACCTCCATCGCCTTGCTCGTGGCAGGTGGATTGCTTACTTATGTCGTACCGCAGGTGGTGCAGGTCTTCGAGCACCTGGGTCAACAATTGCCGCTTATAACGCGTGCGCTGATCGCGGTGAGCGAAGCCACCAAGGCGTATGGATTGTACATCCTCATCGCGCTAGGAATTGGCGTGTATCTGTTCTCGCGCAGCATGCGCAACGATGTTTTTCGCACGCGGATACATCACGTGCTGCTACGCGTGCCGTTGATCTCTAAGTTAATACGCGGGATTAATACAGCACGCTTCGCCCGCACCCTGAGCATCTTGGTCGGTAGTGGCGTGCCGGTGTTGGAGGCGCTGCGCATCGCCGCGCAGGTGATTCCTCATATTCCGATGCGTCAAGCGGTGCTGAATGCCGCTGCCAACGTCCGCGAGGGCGCATCGATCAACAGCTCGCTGGCAGCTTCAGGACTGTTTCCGCCTATGACCTTGCATCTGATCGCCAGCGGCGAGGCCAGCGGCAACCTACAGACCATGCTCGAACGCGCCGCCAGCCATCAGGAGCGAGAGTTGCAGACAACCATAAGCGCCATTATGACCTTGTTCGAGCCCGTGCTGATCCTGGTCATGGGGGTATTGGTGCTGATCATCGTGCTGGCGATCCTGCTGCCGATCTTTGAACTGAATCAGCTTGTGCAATAACTGGCATCGCTGATCACGGAAACTCAACAAGACCTATCATGCGAATATCTTTAAAAGGGCTATGCGTGGCGCTGGCTGGTGTGTGCATGCTCAGCTACCTGCACGCGCACTCGCAATCCAACAAAATCTCTTTATCGGTGACGCGCATCATCGTAAAGTTCACCGACACCTCGCGCGCCGCGCCTAAGACACTACGAGTGTCTGTGCCGAACGGCGGGGCAGTTAGTCTGCGGCATATACGGGCAATGTCTGGCGGTGCGCAAGTCTATAGCGCAACAGTTCGCAAAGCGGTGCTTGCCGCCATTATCAGCCAGCTCAATCAACGACCGGACGTGGAGTACGCAGAAGTCGATCGCGAATTACATACCAGCGACAACTTAACAGCCGCAAGGCCGGCTCACGGAAAAAACAGGATAAGCTATGTACAGGGTGTTAAAAACCGCGGGCGCATTATGTTTAGCGCTGTTCGTTGTGCAGTCTGCAGGATCGGCCGCATCGGCATCAAGCAAGGCGCCACAACCCGTCGCCTCACGACTCATCGTCAAGTTTCGAGCAGGACCACAGAAGCGTACGTCAGCTCAGGAGACGACACAGCGAGTCGCCGCGCTATCCTTGTATACGGGTATGAACATGCACATTGCGCGCCCCCTCTCGGGCGGCGCCCAGCTAATCAGCATAAAGCATCCCCTGACGCCGGCGCAACTGACTGCCATGAGCAAACGGCTTGCGAGCCTGCCCGGCGTGGAATACGCCGAACCGGATCTGCGTCTTTACCCGGTGCTTGTACCCAACGATCCGGGATTCGCTGCCCAGTACTATCTCAGGGCCGCCACGCGCGAGCTTGCCGCAATCAATGCGCCCGCGGCTTGGGATATGACTACCGGCAGCGCCGCAACCGTAGTGGCGATCATAGACTCTGGTATACGGCCGGAGCACATCGATATCAAAGGGCGCTTGGCGCCAGGCTATGATTTTGTCGCCGCCAATCCAGGCGGCGGCTTTTTCACGGCCAATGACGGCAACGGGCGCGACCCGAATCCCGCGGATCCAGGCGACGGCGTAGCCGCCGGCACGTGTGGCGCAAATTATCCGCCTTTCGCAATGAACAGCCTGTGGCATGGGACACGGGTGGCAAGTCTGATCGGTGCGGTCACCAACGAAGGCCAGGGTATAGCCGGTATTGATTGGAACGCGCGCCTTTTACCAGTGCGGGCATTAGGGCGATGCGGCGTGGGCTATGTATCTGACTTCATCGACGCCCTACGCTGGGCCGCAGGACTGTCGGTTCCTGGTGTGCCTGACAATCCAAACCCGGCGCAGATCATTAACTTGAGCGTCGGTGGCTCTAATACCTGTCCGGCTTCCGAACAGGCGGCCATAGACGATGTGATTGCGGCGGGCGCGCTGGTGGTCGCAGCGGCCGGCAATGGTTTTACCAACGCGCTGCGCGACAATCCGGCCAACTGCAGAGGAGTATTGTCGATCGCCGCCACAGACCGAAACGGTGGCTTGGCGAATTTCAGCAACTTTGGCGCTGTAGTCGGATTGAGCGCCCCGGGCGTGAATATATTGACGGCGGCCAATCGCGGCATCCGAGCGCCACTGCCTAATGGCGGTATCCACAGCAGTATTAGTGGCACGAGCTTTTCCTCCCCAATGGCGGCGGGTGTAGCCGCGCTGATGCTAAGCATCAATCCCAATCTTACGCCGCAACAATTAATTGGGACGCTGCGCGCTAACGCGCGCGCATTTCCGCAAACCGGAAGCGGTACGCACTGCAATAACCGGCTGTGCGGTGCCGGCCTTATAGATGCCTTCGCAGCCGTGCGAGCTGTGATGATGGGGCGCATTACAGCGGCCACTGATGGCGGAAATGGTCTGCGCGCGGCGTTCGCCGCGGCAATGCCGTTATCGCCTGGTGCGCCGCGTCGCGGCTTATTAAGCCGCCCTTTCCAGTTCGACGTGTACGCGATCAGACTGCCATTCGGCGGCGCTCTTTCTGTCTCTACCAGAGGACCCACAGATACTTACGGTTATTTATTTAGTGCGAGCGGTAGATTGTTAAGTCAAAATGACGATATCAATTCGCTGGCAAACCTTAACTTCAGTATGGGCGCTGATCTGCCTCCTGGCGTTTACTACGTTGCGGTGGAAGGATTCGGCAGGAATACCATGGGCCCTTACACGCTGACTGCGCGCCTGGCGGCGCCAAGCGCTGGACAATAGCAGCGGTAGTGGCGCCGCAAGGGAGGCTCTGGGCAATCATCGGCATGTGTTTGGAACACGTATTCAACCCGGCGAGGTGCGCCAGCCGATAGGCCGATAATTCAGTAATTATTGGCTGGCTGCGGCCGCAAACCCCCAACCGCGCCGTCGAGGTAAGCGTTCACACTCACTTTGCCGCGTGCGGCGACCTTACCCGCCGGGCATGAGGCAAAGGCTTGCTCCCATGCCAGCTTCAGAACCACCGCTGTCAACACGAGAGAGCCCACGGGCTCACGCCTGAGCATGTCGCGCAGACCGCCGGCGATCAGCAATCCGTGCAACATACATGATAGACCAACGTAACCAGTTAAGCATTGGCTCGAACCATAGCAGCTCTAATCCCACCGCCACGGCGCTTACGAACATCCACCAAGCAAGTAGACCTGGCGTCAGCCATGATCAATACAGGCAGCATATGGCTAAGAAGGCAATGCCATTCATCAGGAAGTGGCGCAAGCTGAGATACACCAAGTGCCCGCTTAGCGGACGCCCACTTCCCCGTTACGTACAATAACCGGCTCTAGTCGCAGCCATTCCAAGGTCACTGGCACTGTGAACTGGAGTAGGTCAGAAATTGTCACTATCAATGGTGGCGACCATCAATTTTGCCAAGCGATAGAGGCCATGCGCCGGACCATCTCCCTTTGATAAAATCGAAGCTCATGATTTCTAAGTTCCACATACCTAGCACGCGCGAGGAAGCAATGGCCAGTAACAACCTGTACCGGAGCAAAGCAGCCGGTTTTACTTTGATCGAGGTGATGGTGGTGGTGGTGATACTATCGATCCTGGCCGCCATCGTTGTACCAAGAGTCATGGATCGCCCAGATGAGGCGCGCATCGTGAAAGCCAAACAGGATATCCAAGCCTTGGAGAGTGCGCTGAACCTGTATCGATTGGATAACTATAACTATCCTACGACAGAACAGGGACTACAGGCGCTGGTAACGCGGCCGAACACGCCGCCGGAACCGGCAAATTGGAAGGCCGGTGGCTACCTTGACCAGATGCCTACTGATCCTTGGGGAAATCCTTATCAATATTTAAGTCCCGGTCAGCATGGTGACTTTGACCTGTACTCGATGGGCGCCGACGGACAACTTAATGGCCAAGGAGTCAATGCGGACATCACCAACTGGAATTAGATTAAGTGCAAACTCGCTGCCTGCACTGTACGCGTGGCTTCACCTTGATCGAGCTGCTGGTCGTGGTGGTGATCATTGGCATCATGGTGAGCTTTGCGACTTTATCACTAGGCAATAACGAGGCGCGGCAGGCGCAAGAGACGGCAGACCGTCTCCAGGCCCTGGTCGAACTGGCTAAGGAGGAGGCGCTGTTTGACTCCGAGAATATCGGCATCTTGTTCTGGCACGAGGGCTATGCCTTCTACCATATGAAAAATCAGCAATGGGCGCCGATGACCGGTGACATGGAATTTAGGCCACGTAGCCTGCCAGAGGGGCTGACCATTGCCTTATACCTGGAGGGACTGAAAGCCGAATTACCGGGCAGGCTCGGCCAAAGAAAAAGGCCTCAGGTGTTTATTTTATCCAGCGGCGAGGTCACACCGTTTGAGGTAGAGATAGGTGTCGGTGCTACGACTGTGCGCTTGACGGCGGACGCGCTCGGCAACCTAGCTTCTGATTCTCAAGGCTTATGAAGACTGTCCGTGGATTTACTTTGCTGGAGGTGCTTGTGGCGCTGGCGGTGATTGCGATCGCGCTGGCTTCCATTATCAAAGTCGTTGGCACAGGTGCGGCCAATGCCGGTTATCTGCGGGATAAGACCTTTGCGCATTGGGTTGCGGCCAATCGCCTGGTACAGATGCAAATAAGGAATAACGCCTTGCCATCTTCGGTGCCTAATGTCGGCCAGGCGTTATTCCTTAT
>DATACK010000295.1:0-2083 GCA_036259115.1 Gammaproteobacteria bacterium
GGGGGCAGCACGCATAGCATTTGCGATCTTTTGCTGGTGCGTCATAGGCGCTGCCTGCTCCTTGCTCATTGCCGGCTGAAGTCCGAGCAGGGCGAATGGGGTGTCAACCACATGAAGCAGCCTGTACATAGATATTTGACGCTCAAAATCCCCGCATGAATCATGCCGGCGCCCGCAACGACAAATACGCTCCTAATAACCTGAGTGGACTGGCTCAGCGGCTGTTCAAAGAAGGCCTGATGAGTGAGGCCGATATACCGGCGGCGCAGGAACAAGCTAAGCGCAATCGCGTTCCATTAGTGATCTATCTGGTGCAGAGCCCGAAGGCCCATCCTCTCGACCTCACGATGCTGGCTTCCATGGAATTCGCCATGCCCGTTTTTGACTTCGCCGCGCTCGATCCCGAGTTGCTGCCTAAAGGCTGGCAGATGAAAAGCTCGTCGGCCAGCATCATTCCCTATCCATAAGCAAGCGAGGCGGCCGCCTGTTCGTAGCCATTTCGGACCCAATGATTCAGGCGCGCTCGACGAGATCAAGTTTCACACTGTAATGCGCACCGAACCAGTGCTGGTCGAGGAGGATAAGCTCGTCAAGATGCTCGACTCGGCATTGGCCGAGAACGCTGCCTGGCCGCGATGAAGGGCCTAAAGAATGCGGATTTGGAAAACTCAAATATCTCCGCCGACTCCGATGTCGATGACAAGTCGGTGGTGCGGTTCGTCAATAAAGTTTTACTGGATGCGGTCAACAAGAAGGCATCCGACATCCATTTTGAACCATACGAAAAATCGTGTCGCGTGCGCTTTCTCCTATATGACATTTTACAGGAGATCGCCCGCCGGTTGCGCGGGCGCCACGTCTGACCGCGCGTCTCAAGGTAATGTCGCGGCTGGACGTCTCCAAGCGGCGCATCCCACAGGACGGACGCATCAAATTGCAGATTTCCAAGCGGCGCGCCATCGATTTTCGCGTGAGCACCTGCTCACTTTGTTTGGCGAAAAGATCGTGCTGCGTATGCTCGATTCCAGCAGCGCCACCTTAGGCATTGATGCGCTGGATTACAAGCCAGGCCAAAAGTAACTTTATCTGGACACGCTCTCGAAGCCTTATGGCATGATCATGGTGACCGGACCCACCGGCAGCGACAAAGACTGTATCGCTCTATACGGGTCTTATTATCTCGAAGACGCCAGACCGCAATACCTCCACTGCCGAAGACCCGGCTAAGATCAACATGCCAGGGGTCAACCAGGTCAATGTACAACCGAAAGTGGAGCTTACATTTGCGTCTGCGCTGCACGCGTTCCTGCGCTAGGATCCTAATGTGATCATGGTGGGCGAGAGTCATGATTTGGAGACCGCCGAGGTCGCGATTAAGGCCGCGGAGACCGGCCGCCTGGTGTTGCCCGCCCTGCGTACCACCGCCCCCCGCAAACGATCATGCGGCTAGTCAACATGGGCGTACCGGCCCATAACATCACCCCCACAGTCAGCCTGATCGTCGCCCAACGCCTCGCGCGACGCCTATGCGGAAGCTGCAAGGCTGTACACGACCTGCCGCAGGAAGCGCTGCTGGAGGCAGGCTTTAAACAGGCTAAGCTCGACAGCATGAAAATCTACAAGCCTGTGGGCTGCGACCAATGTAACAATGGCTACAAGGGATGCACGGGCATCTATCAGGTAATGCCTATATCCGAGGCGATGAACGCCATTATCTTGAACGGCGGCAATGCGATATAGATTGCAGACAGGCAAGCTGGGAAGGCATACACAATCCTCGCGAGTCGGGGCTAAAAAGCGTGAAGGATGGCATAACCAGCCTGGAAGAGATCAATCAGGTGACCAAGGACTAAGCTCTGGCTACGCAAGTGGCGGATGAGCCCCCAACCTTTCTGTGAGAAGGTTTCAATTAAAAAGGCAATAAGGTCAAAGGCGAGGCGCTAGCGGTGGACGAGGCGCTCTTAAAAGCGGATCTGCGACGCAAAGGGATCAACCCACTCAAGATCAAGAAGAAATGCGGACGCCGGTTCGGCGATAAAAAGGTCACACCTAAGGACATCTGCATATTCGCACGCCAGCTCGC
>DATACK010000296.1:0-2520 GCA_036259115.1 Gammaproteobacteria bacterium
GCACTGGCTGGCGTTGAGGCGTTGGTGCGCTGGCCACATCCGCGCCTTGGATTGTTGCTGCCCGAGGAGTTTGTCGTATTGGCCGAACAGAGCGGTCTTATCAATCGGCTCAACCGCTGGGTGCTGGGTATTGTGTTGGAGCAATTAGCGGCATGGCGGAGGGCCGGCATTGAGACACCGATCTCGACAAATATCTCCGTCGTCAACCTACAAGATCCCGTTCTTTATCAATACATCGCGGATGGCCTGCGGGCGCGGGAGGTGAAGCCAAGCCGGCTCAGACTGGAAATCACCGAGACCACTGTCATGGCCGATCCGAACACCGCGCTGGCGGCGGTCAAGCGCTTATCGGAGTTGGGGGTGCGTTTCTCCATTGATGATTTCGGCACCGGATATTCGTCGCTACTGTACTTGCGGGAAATGCCGCTCGATGAGATCAAAATCGATCGCTCGTTCATCGCCAACTTGGCACGGGATAACAACGACGCAATCATCGTACGTTCCACCATCGATCTGGCGCATAACATGGGCCGTGTGGTCACGGCCGAGGGTGTAGAAGGGCAGCAGTCGGTAGATCTCTTGACCCGCTGGGGCTGTGATAAGTTGCAGGGCTTTTATCTCAGTCCGCCGCTGGCCATTGAGGATCTCAATCTGAAACTCTCGACTCAGAATTGGAACCCACGGCCGTCATCAACTGCCAACTGAACTGGATTGATTAAAGGACCCTCTTTTAGATTCAGCCAGCTGCTCTCTATGCCGCGAGTTGGCGCAATACGTAATGCAAGATCCCGCCGTGCTGATAATATTCGATCTCCTGCGGCGTATCGATGCGCACGCGGACCTTGAATTCGGTCTTCGAGCCATGCTCGGCGGTCGCGAGGACTTTGACTTCTTTTGCAGTGCCGTTGCGTAAGCCTTCGATATTGAAGGTCTCATGTCCTGTGAGGCCTAGGCTGTGCACCGACTCATTGGACATGAATTGCAGTGGTAGAATGCCCATGCCTACCAGGTTCGAGCGGTGGATGCGTTCAAAACTCTCGGCGATAACCGCCCGTACGCCTAGCAGGCGCGGTCCCTTGGCCGCCCAGTCGCGCGAGGAGCCGGAGCCGTATTCCTTGCCCGCGAGAATGATCAAAGGCACCCCCTCCTTCTGATAGCGCATAGCGGCATCGAAGATGCTTAGTACCTCGCCAGAAGGCAAGTGCTTTGTCCAGCCACCTTCAGTGCCGGGCGCGAGTTGATTTCGCAGGCGTACGTTGGCGAAGGTGCCGCGGATCATGACTTCGTGATTGCCGCGGCGCGAGCCATAGGAGTTGAAGTCCGCCGGCTTGACACCATGCGCCTGCAGGTATTTTCCGGCTGGGCTGTCGGGTTTGATTGAACCCGCCGGGGAGATATGGTCGGTGGTAATGCTGTCGCCTAGTACGGCGAGTACCCTGGCCCCATGAATATCTTTGATTTCATCCGGTTGTTTGCCAATGCCCTCGAAGTAGGGCGGATGCTGTACATAAGTGGATTTTTCATCCCAGGCATATTGCTCGGCCTCGGGCACATCCATACCTGTCCAGCGCTCATCGCCGCTGTAGATGCTGCGGTAGTTGTGGCGAAACATATCGGACGTGATGGTTTCGGTAATAATCTCCTGGACCTCGCGGCTTGTCGGCCAGATATCTCTCAGGTACACAGGCTTGCCGTCTTGATCCCTGCCCAATGGCTCTTTATGGAGGTCGACATCCATGCTGCCGGCCAGCGCATAAGCCACCACCAGCGGCGGCGAGGCCAAGTAGTTCATGTGCACTTGCGAGTGAATACGGCCCTCGAAGTTGCGGTTTCCGGACAATACCGAGGCGACGATAAGATCGCTGTCCTGTATTGCGTGCTCGATCTCCTGGGCGAGTGGCCCCGAGTTGCCGATGCAAGTGGTGCAACCATAACCCACGAGATAAAAGCCGACTGCCTCTAAGTCCTCCAGCAGACTGGCCTTGGCGAGGTATTCTGTAACCACCTTGGAACCAGGCGCAAGGCTAGTCTTTACCCACGGCTTGCTCTTCAGCCCCTTGGCACGTGCCTTCCTGGCGAGCAGCCCTGCACCGATCAGTACCGAAGGATTCGAGGTATTGGTACAGGACGTAATAGCAGCAATCGCAACCGCACCGTGATCTAGCTCAAATTTGGTGCCATCTTTCAGCTTGATGTGTACTGGGTTGCTCGGACGACCCTTGGCGCCTGCAGCCGCCGAGTGATACTCGCGCGGCGTGCCACTGACATTATTGATGTGACCGTAGGCCGGCGGATCGCTGGCCGGAAAGGATTCTTCCGATGCCTAATCGACGGGAGACTCAACACCGTCCCGGCTTATGTGAGCAGCATGTTCGGCCAAAGCGGCGCGGAACTCTTGCTTGCCTGCCGACAGCGATACCCTGTCCTGCGGCCGCTTAGGGCCTGCCAGGCTCGGTTCGACCGTGCTCGTATCAAGCTCCAGCCTATCACTGTAGTCGGCCTCAAGGCTGCCAGTTTCGC
>DATACK010000297.1:0-2322 GCA_036259115.1 Gammaproteobacteria bacterium
CTGCCGCCTGTGCGGGTAACGGTAATGATTGCGCTGACAGCATCTTCTGTTAAATCGTAGTGCGCGGCGCTGAATTGCAACGTGTCTGGCGCCGTGCTTACAGGCGGTGCGAAGACCACACCGAATGGCGGTTGCCCCAATGGCCCTTTGGATGAATCGTTGAAGTCGCTGATCAGCGTGCGGCTGCCATGCGCGGCATTCACCTTGAATAGCGAGCCCTGCAACTTGGCACCGGCGGTAAAATCCACGACCGAGATTTCATCTACCGCATCTAGCGCCAGATTGACTGGATCCTCGCGCAGCGATCCCTGCGTGGAATTGTTGAAATCGCTTATCAAAGTACGGTTACCATCTCAGGGATTGACGCTGAACAGTGGGCCTTTAAAATCGGGGCCTGTATCCTCGTCGACCACGAGAATTTCACCGGAGTCATTCACCTTGAGGCCAAAGGGGCTCTCGCCTAATGGCCCTTGTGCGGCATTGCCGAAGTCGCTGATCAAGGTGCGCTCGCCATTTGATCTGTTGACGCTGAATAAAGCGCCTTGATTACCCGTCCCGGCGCCTGAGTCTATGCTTAGACTGGTGGCGTGCGCGGCGCCGGCCGTGGAAAGATGCTGGCTAGAATAACGACCCAACAGAATGCGGGTTTTCTGTTGTGCTCGCCGCGCGATATTGCAATGCTTTGCGCTCATTGAAGCGCGTCCCCGGGACGAAGCTAGGCGGTGCATTTGTTATGCCATCGCGGTTGTAACAGGGAAGGAGTCTGGCAGCCATGTGACGCGCTTACCGGTCGTAAGGCTTTTGCTGCGTTCGTCAGGAAGTCGCGTCGACAAGGCGGTATGCTTAGCCGTTCAGCCACTAAGAATGGCTATTACAACATAGCTTTGAGCTTGCGCTAAAACTACTTATACCGATTAATCGTGACCGTGGTCAATGTGCGTATAGAGGCCGTGGTAATCAATCTTTGCCCTTCGCCCGTGGCCGTCGGGGATCGGTAATCCACTCGCTCCAGGAACCCGCGTAAAGGCGCGAACCGGACAGGCCTGCGATCTCCATCGCCAGCAGGTTATGGCAGGCGGTAACGCCAGAACCGCACATGTGCACTACGTGCGTTGGTTCGGTATTTGGTAGCAAGCGCCGAAAGGCCTTTTCTAGTTCTGTAGGCGATTGGAAATCGCCGTGGACGTCGAGATTGCTGTCGAATGGACGGTTCAGTGCGCCGGGAATATGGCCAGCGATAGGATCGATGGGCTCTACTTGGCCGGCGAAGCGCGGCTGCGCACGGGCGTCGAGAATAACATCCTGTTTGTTGACAAGATTGCGCTCGATGTGTGCGCCGTCGACCCATGCGTTTGTCTGTATCCGCGTCTCGAACTTAGCCGCCTCTAATCGCGGCGGCTGCGCGTTCAGTGGGCGCCCTTCCTCGCGCCAGCGGTTGAATCCACCATCTAGTACCGCCACGGCGTCGTGGCCCAACCAGCGCAACAGCCACCAAAGCCGAGCCGCCATACTGCCGCCAGCATCATCGTAAGCGACGACTTGCGTGTGGTTGTCAACGCCCCAGGCACCGAGCTTGCGCGCGAGGATCTCTGGGTTGGGCAGGGGATGGCGGCCGCTAGCAGACGTTTTCGGGCCTGATAGGTCTCTATCCAGATGCACATAGCGCGCATTCGGGATATGGCTTTCGCGGTAAGCGATCTCTCCGGCGGCGGGATCCGCCAAGTTGAAACGACAGTCGAAGACGATCCAGCCGGGATCTTGTAGGTGCCGCTGGAGCGTGTCGCGTGCAACGAGGGTGGTATAGGTCATGCTGATCTTCAGTGTTTTGTTGCACAACAAAGCCAAGCAGTGATTACGGTGTAACTGGCGATACTTACGGAGTAGGCCCGCGAATACAGCAGCTTAACCGTTCAGCTGCTGAAGTCAGTATTTGCCCGGCCGCCCACCGCTGACAGCAGTTCATAACCCACCGTACCGGCGTAGCGCGCCACCTCATCGACTGACAGGCCTTCGCCCCACAGCGTGACCTGATCACCAGGGCGCGCATTAATGCCGCGCAGATCGATCATCAGCATGTCCATACATACTCGACCGATGATCTGCGTACGCCGGCCGTTGACTAGCACGGGTGTACCAGCTGTGGCGTGACGCGGATATCCATCAGCATAACCAGTGGCGGCCACGCCTATGCGCATAGACTCCGGACACACCCAGGCACCCGCATAGCCGATGCCATCGCCGGCATTGAGTTGCTTTACTGCCAACAGCGGTGCGGTTAGCGTCATGACTGGCTTCAATCCTAGCCGCGCCGCGTCATCATCG
>DATACK010000298.1:0-2098 GCA_036259115.1 Gammaproteobacteria bacterium
TCGATCGTGAGAAGTTTGCGCAAGTCATGGCCGATGAAACGAGTCCAGCCGAGCGCCAGCGAGATTATGAGCACATCATTCGTGTTGTCACGCTGTTCCAGTATGCTGCATTGCAGGAGTGACGATTGCTTGGCTGCAAGCTCATGAAGCTACCATAGCCAAAAGCAAATATGGGCAGTTTCCTTAATCTATAAAAGTCAGCCACAGACTAGGCGGATCTTACGATCTGCCATTCTCAGCGCCAAGCCAGGTGCGTAATTCCTCCATGGCATCAAAGTAGCCAATTAGGCCTTCCGTGCGTGGGTAGTTCTTGAAATCATTGCCAATCAGTGCTGAGTGTGGGGTGCGATTAAGCTTTGTACTGCGTTAGCTTATCGCAAAACAGATCAAGATGGGCGACATCTGGCGCTTCATGCCGGCTAAAGACTCTAAGCACGATCCTGTAATCAATGTGCGGTCGACGGGCCACTCCGAGTTCGTGCCGCAGGTGGACGATGCTTGGTCCGCGCGACAGTCAGCAGCCCCGAGCGCTACCAGTACATGCGAGATCTGGATTGCCGCTCGTTTATGACGGTGCCAGTCGCCGTGAAAGAGCGCACCCCATGCGCGTTCAGCTTCTGCTTGACTGCGCAGAACAAAGTTTATTTTATAGCTGCTGATCGAGCCGTGGCCGAGGAATTAGGTCGGCGCGCGGGGCTAGCCGTCCAAAATGCGGATTTGCATCAGCAGCTCCAACGATCCGCGTAAGCGTGGCGTCAGGCCGACCGCCGTAAGGACGAGTTCCTGACCGTGCTCGCGTAAGAACTGCGGAATCCGCGGGCGCCGTTGCGCAGCGGTTTGCAATTCATGCCTAAGCGCAGCTGCGACCTTCGCGCGGTCGAGTGCACGTATGCGATGAGGGAGCGTCAGTTGATGCAAATAGTGCGGCTGATCGATGACTTGTTGGATGTTTCCCGCATCACGGAAGGCAAGCTCGAACTCCGCAGAGACCCGGTGGAGCTGGTGTCGGTGATCGATGTAGCCGTGTAAATCAGCTGTCCACTCATCGACGCGGCGGGGCAGGCGCTGGCGGTCGAGCTGCCCATCCGAGTCGATTATCCCAAGCGCCGACCCCGTGCGGTTGGCACAGGTGCTTTCGAATCTGCTCAATTACAGCGCCAGGTACAGCGGGAGCGGCACGCCGCATCACCGTGACCGCCGAGCAGCAAGTCGACGACGTGGTCGTGAAGGTCAAAGATACCGGCATTGGCATTCCACCGGAGATGTAGGGAAGCTGTCCGATCTGATCACGCAGATCAAGCCATCGCTGGAGCCCGCGCAGCGCGGGTTAGGCCTCGGCTTGACGTTCGTGAAGCAGTTGGTCACCATACACGGCGGCACGGTGGAGGCGCGCCGCGAGGGTGCAGGCAAGGGGGCGGAGTTCGTAGTGCGTTTGCCGTTAAACTCGGCATCGGCGCATGAGGACGGGCAGTCGGCTCTCATTGCTGAAGTGTCGGATAGTGGTCGCGGATGACAACCGGGACGCAGCTAAGGGCTTAAGCCGCTGCTGCGCATGATGGGCTATGACGTGCACGTGGCTTTTGATGGCCCGGAGAACCGATGCGGCTCGCGGAGGTAAGTCGACCAACTGTGATACAGCTGAATATTGGTATGCCGAAGTTAATGGCCATGAGGCGGCACGCGACATCCGGGGGTCCAGCCCTCGGGCAGGAATGTAACGCTGATTGCGCTGACCGCCTACGGCCAGAAAGCAGATAAATATCGAAGGAGGCCGGATTCGACTATCGCATCGTAAAGCCCGTTGGGCTGGCTGCCTTGGAGCAATTGCTGGCGGACCTGCATCCGTTCAACTGAGCTTGGATGTCTACTTTCCTTTCATGAAAAACTGGATCGTCGTGACTTGCTGCGTGTCGTCTTGAGCAGCATCGGCGACACGATCATCACCGCCGACTTGCAAGCGCGCGTGGATTTCTCGAATCCGGTCGCGCAACATCTAACCGGTTAGATGGCCGAAGAGGCTGCGGCTCTTGTTTCCGGCTGCATTCATCGCAAACGTGGCGGGCAATCGAGAGGCCATGTTACGGACAGGATGCCAACC
>DATACK010000299.1:0-3577 GCA_036259115.1 Gammaproteobacteria bacterium
CACCTGGCCGATTCCAAATCTAGCGTTTTCCACATGCGCGTTACTCCTGCTAAGGCCACCGGGCGGGGCCTGTTCACGATTGGGATCAATGACTTTGGGTTAATCAAGGATAGCAGATTTGAGAGGTTGTGAACAGCTTTGCTACTTTATTAAGCAAAGTGCTGCAACCAATCGAGATACAGTCCATTGTCGGCTTCAAGGTCTAGCTTTTCCCCATCCTCTTGTGGATAAGAGGCGGTCGTTGATCATCGGGTGCCGTGAGGCGGTCGGGTGCGGAGGGTGTTTCACAGATGTGGCTCTCGTGGGAAATCACTGTGAGTTACAGTGACGGCTTTCACTAGTACTACTTTGTCAGTTGTGATTCCTAGCGGTATCCTTTACTAAAATAAGGAAGGATACCCATGGATGTTCATGCCAGTCCCGCTGGATTGCCCGAGTTGGACGCTTTTTTGTCGACCTTCAAGGTGCGCTTTCGTCGTCGCGAAGCTCGAGCTGCCTTGGAACGTTACTTGACGGGGCTGCTGACGCAACTGCCCAATAAGAATTGTGACACCCTGGCCCAGGCTGTCCCCGGCACCCATGAGCAGCGCTTGCAGGGGTTTCTCACCACCATGCAGTGGGACGAAGAGGACCTCAACCGACAGCGCGTGAACAAGATGATCGCTGAGGCCACCATTGGCAATGGGGTGCTGACCTTTGATGACACGGGCTTTGCCAAGCAGGGCAAGACCTCGGTTGGGGTGGCACGGCAGTACTCGGGGACGCTGGGCAAGGTGGGCAACTGCCAGGTGGCGGTGACCTGCTGTTACAGTGATCCGCAGGCGAGTTGGCCCGTGGCGGTGCGCTTGTACCTGCCCGAGGCCTGGACAGCCGACCCGCAGCGCTTGAAACGGGCTCGGGTACCCACGGATGTGACGTTCCAGACCAAACCCGAAATTGCCCTGTCGCTTTTGGATCAGGCGCGTACCTGGGGCGTGCCACACCGCTGTGTGGTGGCTGACGCGGACTATGGCGACAACCCCAACTTCTTGGCTGGGCTCGAAGAGCGAAACGAACGCTATGTGGTGGCGGTACGGTGCGATTTTCAAGTGCGTCCCAAGCGTCGCGGCGCGCCTACAAGCCAGCGGGCCGATCAGGTATTGGCAGCATTGCCCAAGTGCCAGTGGCGCACCATTCGTTGGCGCCACGGCACCAAGGGCTGGTTGCGCAAGAAGGTCTTAGCCCTGAGGGCCTGGCGTCTTACGGCTGAGGGTGAGGCCCATATCGGCTGGTTGTTGGGCGAGCGGGCGGCTCGTGGGCAGCCCGAAGAGCACAAGTTTTATTGGAGTAACCTGCTAGCCTCGACTTCGTTGGAGGAACTGGTCGATTACGCTCATCGCCGCCATGCCATTGAGCAATTCCATGAAGAGGCCAAAGAAGAGTTGGGTTGGGATCAGTATCAAGGCCGTCTGTGGCCGGGCTTCCACCGCCATGCCGTAACCGTGATGCTGGCCATGAGTTTTCTGACGTGTCTAGAGCTGCAACACCGCCACAGCCGTCCCACCCGGGGTCGCCCACGCGACCCTTTTTCCCCCTCGGCCCGATTGGCGTCGGCGTGCGCTGCCAGCGGTGCACCGGGAGGTGGCGCGGTGGCTGCGCCACCAAGCTGTGGTGTGGTGGGTCACGACGGAGCAGTTCAGAGAGCTGTGCTCACTGAGAATCTGACAAAGTAGTACTAGACGGTAGGAATATCGGGTCTACTCTTCGGGATTGCATAATGCCGCAAAGCGACGCGGACTTTAGGTCAAGTCCGCGTAGGAGCATTCGGTGATTCTTACATCCCACAGGGACCTCTCTATAATAGGGAAAAACTCGTCAATCACCCTATTGGAAAGGACTCCCCATGGGACAAGCTGAGGTTATCTCGTTAGATGAGGTGCGTGCAAGCAAACAATGGGCATCGCTGCGCCAGCAACTCCATAACCATTTTGATCAGTGGCTCGATGCCTTCCAAGCCCAACTGCCTGAGCCCGAAACCACCCTCGCCCAGATCACCGAGACGGTGTGGGCCTTGCGCCAAGACCTCACCGGCAGCCTCACCGAAGCGGTGGTTGAGCACGCGCACCGTTTCGAGTCCATGCGAAAGCAGATCGTGTGTGAGACCTGCCAACGCGTTTTGACGACGCGACCGGCAGTGCCTCGTACCGTCGAGACCATGGTTGGCAGCATACGGCTTGAGCGTCCCTATTTTTATTGTCGGGAGTGCAAAGAGGGCGTCTACCCGCTTGATGAGGCTTTGGGATTAACCCCTGGACGCACCCAACTTGACGTGCAAAAGGCGGCAGCCCAGTTGGTAATCGAGACCGCCTACGGCGAGGCTCAAGCCCTGTTTCACGATCTCACCGGCGTCCACCTCGGCAGTGAGCGCATGCACACGCTGACGAATCGAGCCGCCGAGGGCCTCGGCGTGTTGGATGTGGCGCCGTCGCGTGAGCAGATCGACGAGCGCATCGCCCAAGTCGCAATGGGTAAATGGCGCCGACCCGTGGTGGTTCTTGGTATTGATGGCGCCTACGCGCCGACTCGCCCCGAAAATGCTCGGGGTCGTCGCCCAGGGCAGAGACACAGGCGAGCCAGACGCCCCACGTGGAAGGGGCAGTGGCGTGAGGTCAAAGGCTTTCGGTTTTATCTCATCGATGGCGAGCGCATCGTGCATCTGCTCAGTTGGCATCAGATTCAAAATGAAACCGAACTCGGTGAGGCCCTCAAAGACGTCAAAGAGGCAGGCCTGATTCCCGAAGATCGGGTGCGACTTTGCGTGATCTGTGATGGCGCCTCTTGGATATGGGAGCATGTTCAGTCACTCTTTGGCAGCGCTCGTCAGGTTCTGGACTACTACCACTGTAGCGCCTATCTGCATCGCATGGCCAAGGCGCAATACGGCGATTGCCAACAAGCTCACGAGTGGGTCGAAGCGACGCTGACGCGGTTGTATCTGGGTAAAATCAGCGCCGTGCTCGGGGGGCTCAAACGCATGCAAGCGACTTCAGAAGAGGCGCAACAAGCGATTTCGAATTGCTGGGCGTTTTTGCACAAACACCGAGGTCGAACCCACTACCTTCAGCTTCGTCGAGGCGGCTATCCGTTGGGCAGTGGTGGGATGGAATCGGCCAACAAGTTTATTTGCCATACCCGTCTCAAGCGCTCGGGGGCTTGGTGGTACGAAATCAACTGCAACCAGATATTGGCCTTGCGTTGTGCCAAGTATAACGGCGCTTTGGGTCAGGTGTTTGTGCGTCATCAAGAACGATTACGGGCAGCGTAAGAATTACCGAATGCTCTCCATTATACACCTTTCCTTCTCGCAGCAGACTCCTTACCGACTTAGCCTGTATTGAGAGAAAGGCGCACGGTCCGGGCCAGGTCCACCGAACCCGCTGGCGTGGGCAGCGAAGGAAAGCATTAGCTTTTCTTTTTGTGCGTCGCTTCAGTATAATGCAGGCCTCTTTAATGCCCCTGGCTTCCCGGATTCTTCAGGGAGACAACCCTAGTGCGCTGAAAGGCGTTCTTCTGAAGGAACACGGTATGAAACGCGCCG
>DATACK010000300.1:0-8208 GCA_036259115.1 Gammaproteobacteria bacterium
TCGAAGACAGCGATGTCTTCCATGCCCTCGGCCGCGTAGGCCTGGGCCATAGTCAACTCATAGAGGTCCGTAAACAGTGCGGAGTGGCCGAAGTTCGCGTTCATCGTCCTATAGATCACCCGCGTACGTGGTCATAGGTCATCACTTACCAAGCGTGCGCCCGCCTTATGCATCTCACCGATCGCGCACTGACCGTCGCCGGGCTCAAGGTCCACCGGCCGCGTGGCATTTTCGATCAGATGTGCCTTAAAACCTTCCGCTAGCGCGTCTAGCACGGTGGCTCGCACACACACATCTTGCGCCAGGCCGCCCACCCACGCGCGTTCCACGCCGGCCTGATGCAGCCGCTCAGCGAGACCCGTGTTATCAAACGCGGAATAATTGTCCTTATCTGGATTCGCGCCCTTGCTCACAATAATCGCTCCCTCAGGCAACTTGAGCTGCGGATGAAATTCGGCCCCTGGGCTTCCCTGCACGCAGTGTTCAGGCCAGATGCCGCCACGCACCTTGAAGCTGACATGATGTGGCGGATGCCAACAGCGTGAAGCGACGACGAGGGCGCCGCCCCGCGTTGCGTGCTCAATCCAGCGATTGAGTACGGGCACTATCTTATCTCCGCCTTCCACCGCCAATCGGCCGCCGGGGCAGAAATCATTTTGTACGTCCACAACAATCAGGGCGTCGTGAGAATTCAATTGCGCGTTCATCAAAGTACCTCCGATGCCCGCGTAGTATGTGTAAATTGCCTAGCGCGGCAGCACCTGTAATTGATTATGCACCGCGTGCACGCCGGGAATATACCAGCAGTCCCACGTGGCGATACGCTTTTGCTCCTCACTGCGCACCGCACCGCGCAAAGTGACTTCGCGAGCGCGCGCCACGACGGAAATTTGTTCGGCATCCAGCGCCGGGTCCTTGTCAAACACTAGCCGCACCGCGTCCGCGATCTCCGCATCACTCTCTTCTTCCGCTGGCCGTACGTGCAGCCGGTTATCCACATCGCAGCAACCGAACACCCACCAAGCGATTACCTCTGCCAGGCGACGATGCGACAGGCTGTTGACTTCACCGGTCAGCCGCAACACGCAATCTTGCGCCGCAACCCTTATCCAGTCCTGTTCCTGTCCCGCAGGTTTATCCGCACCCGTGCCGATATTCATAGCCGCAAACGCAGGTTCTTGTTGTAACGCTGTCACTGCGGCGTCGCGCAGTTTATCGCTAGCAATACGCTCACGGGTAGCAAGCCGCAGACGGTCCTCAATGCGCGCGGTACCGGCGACCAACCGCGCAACCCGGAGCGCTTTGCGCTTGGCAATGATGTCTTTGACCTCGCCTTCCAGGTGCACGATATCGTCCACACGAACGGAAATCGGAAACCGATTCATGTCAATAGCCGGATTGTGTTCCAGAGCCGCACGTATCGCGGCAGCTGTTTCATCACTGTTCATCATCGCTCGTCAATAAAGTAAAACTTAAGGGTCTCTCGCACTTTTGGACAATGATCTAGCTGAATTAGTCCTCATTTAGCTCACGGCCGTGCTGGAACGGCATTTGCTATATTGATTAACCCGTTCGCTATTTTGACTTATACACTATCCACGCAGGTAATACCCATGCAAGACGACTACCAGGCTCAACAGCACCAGCGCCCGGCGCAGCATCAGGACGAACAGCCAGGACATGAACAAGAGATGACGCCACGGCCAATCTTCATCCGTGACGATTATAGTGGCAGCGGCAAGCTCAAAGACAAGGTCGCGTTGATCACGGGCGGTGACAGTGGCATCGGGCGTTCGGTAGCGGTGCATTACGCGCGTGAAGGCGCAAACCTTACGATCGTTTACCTAAACGAGCATGAAGACGCGCGAGAAACCCAGCGTTTAATCGAAGCTGAAGGCCGCGCCTGCCATTTGCTGTCCGGCGACGTTGGCGATGAGGCCTTTTGTCGTGAAGCCGTCGCCGCCACAATTGAGTGTTTTGGCAAGCTTGATATCTTGGTCAATCACGCCGGCGAGCAACACCCCACCGCTGGTATCGAGGAGATCTCCACTGAGCAGCTCCAGCGCACCTTTCGCACCAACTGTTTTTCGTTTTTCTATATGACTCGTGCGGCCATCGAGCACATGCAAGCGGGCAGTGTCATCATCAATACCAGTTCGGTGACCGCCTACCGAGGCAGCAGCCATCTGATCGATTACGCGGCCAGCAATGGGGCCGTTGCGGCGTTTACGCGTTCGCTGGCAGCAGCATTAGCAAAACGGAACATTCGGGTGAATGGCGTGGCTCCAGGACCAATTTGGACGCCGCTGATCCCGGCGAGTTTTGAGGCCGAAGAGGTCAAGGAATTCGGCGCCAACACACCCATGGGCCGCGCGGGTCAACCCGCCGAGGTCGGCCCCTGTTATGTGTTCCTCGCATCAAGCGATGCGTCTTACATGACAGGACAGGAGTTGCATCCCAACGGCGGTCAATTCATGAGCACATAGGCGAGCCTCAAAGGGGCGATCGAAAACGTTCAACCACGATTAACCTTTCAATTGGAGGGAATCTATGCAGCTTCACGATTTTCTTGGACAAGTCGAGCATCACGCAAACTCAATTCACCAGAGGGGCATTAGCCGCGACCCAGGCCATGTTGGAGGCGCTTGCTGAGCGCCTGAGTGGGAATGAGCCCGAGCACCTGACCGCTCAACTTCCTGAGGAACTCGCATGCTTTCTGCGGCAGCGAGATCGTGGACAGCGCTTTTCCACAGATGAGTTCTTCGAGCGGGTCAGCGATCGCACCGGCGCTGGCCTGCCAGATGCCGTTTATCAGGTACGCATTGTGTTCGAGACCTTGGGTGAGGTAGTCGGCCAAGGCGAGATCAATGATGTTCTTGCGCAACTGCCCGACGACTATCGGCGCATATTGTCGTCCGATAGCGAGGGCCGGATAAATGCCTAATGGCACGCAAGTGAGTATTGCATTAGTCCCAGATGTCTGTGGATTGCATCAGAGGCTTTGTGATCAATTGTCCGTATGAGAGGCTGACTGCTTTAGCAGGGGCGTAATTGAAGATTGGCATAGCCGTTGCTGCTCGTATTTGGATAAAAGCGAGGAGAGGCTATCATGGCTCTTAAATCCATTAATCCTGCTACCGAGGAGCTCCTTAACAAGACCGAAATCTGGAGTGATGCCGAGCTAGACAGTGTCCTGACCCAATCCGCGCAGGTGGCCCCACGTTGGGCCGCTACGCCCATCGACGAGCGCTGTGCGCAGTTACGAGGATTGGCGGATCTGTTGCGCAAACGACGTGACAAGCTCGCGCTGCTTATCACACGAGAGATGGGCAAACGTATCGCTGAGTCACGCGCGGAGATCGACAAATGCGCGCGTGCCTGCGACTACTATGCGGATCATGCTGAGGAATTCCTTCGCGACGAACCGGTCAGCACCGACGCGTATAAGTCCTATGTCACGTATCAAGCCCTAGGCCCGGTGCTCGCGATCATGCCATGGAATTTTCCATTTTGGCAGGTGTTTCGCTTCGCCGCGCCGGCGGTGGTCGCGGGCAATACGGCACTGCTCAAGCATGCCTCAAACGTGGCGCTATGCGCATTGGCAATAGAAGATGTATTTGATGATACCGGCTTTCCGCCGGGCGTATTTAGGACCTTGCGCGTCCACACCGATAAGATCCCGCAGCTCATCGGTGATCCCCGCGTGCGCGCGATGACCTTGACGGGCAGCGTTGCGGCCGGGCGTTCGGTGGCGAAGGCCGCGGGTCAGAACCTCAAGAAAACGGTGCTGGAATTAGGTGGGTCAGACCCGTTTGTTGTGCTTGCAGACGCGGATCTGGAGCAAGCCGTCAAGGTCGGTGCGATCTCTCGTTTTCAGAACTGTGGCCAGAGCTGTATTGCGGCGAAGCGATTCATCGTCGAGCAGGAAATCGCCGATGACTTCCTGGCGCTGTTCAAAGATACCGTGGCGCGGCTTCAGCCAGGCAATCCAGCGGATGAGGCAACGACGTTTGGGCCCATGGCGCGGGGCAACCTGCGCGATGACCTGCACGCGCAGGTGACCGATGCGCTGGATAAAGGTGCCCGCGCGGTAACCGGCTGCGAACCGGTTGACGGCACCGGCTATTATTACCGCGCATCCATCTTGGATAGTGTCAAACCGGACATGCGTGTGTGGCGCGAAGAGGTGTTTGGCCCGGCCGCCACGATCATCCGCGTGCGAGACGAAGACGAGGCCCTAACCTTGGCCAACGATTCGCCATTCGGGCTGGGCGGCAGCGTATGGACCCGAGATCTTGCACGCGGTGAACGCTTCGCATGCCGTATGACGTGCGGTTCGGCTTTCGTCAATGGTTTAGTGCAGAGTGATCCGCGGCTGCCTTTCGGCGGAATCAAGGCTTCCGGTTACGGTCGCGAGCTTTCATACCACGGCATCCGCGAGTTTGTGAACATCAAGACCCTATGGATCAATAAGCCGGGCGCGCCCGCAGTAGGATTGCTCGACTGATAGCGGGCCACATAGAGGCAATGATAACGGAGAGATTTGCTCTCATCGTGCTAGGCTCTGGCGTTGCGGCCTAGGGCATCGCTACCCAATGGCGCGCGGCAAACTGGCGGGTTGCGGTCGTCGATTGCCGACCATTCGGCGGCCCTTGCGCGCTGCGCGGATACGCGCCCAAGAAGGTGCTCGCGCACGCCGCCGCTGTCGTGGATGCCATAAAGCGTATGCACGATAAGGGCGTTACCGCACGACAGGTAGCGATTCAGTGGCAGAGTCTGATGGCATTCAAACACACCTTTACCAATCCGGTGCCAGAAAACACGCAGCGGGCTTTCGAGCAACAGGGCATCGCGTGTTGTCCCGCCGCTGTCCGATTTGTCGGTCCGCGTGCGGTGCGGGTTGCGGGCATGACACTGGAGAGCCGCTTTTTTGTTGTCGCCACCGGCGCCTAGCCTAAAAACTCCCCATAGCCGGTATCGAGCACGTAGCTCATAGCCATGATTTCCTCGTGCTTAAACGTTTACCGGAGCGTATCGTGTTAGTCGGCGGCGGCTAATTGCCTTTTGAGTTCGCGCATATCGCCGTGTGCGCGGGCACGGATGTGACCATTCTCCATCAGGGCGACCAGGCGCTAGAGGAATTCGATCCCAATATGGTGAGCCTGTTGGTGGACCACACCCGCCGCCTAGGCGTGAACATTCACGTAGCTATACGGTGACGCGTGTTGAAAAATCGGATGCGGCGCTACACCATCCATAGCCGCCACGGTGACTACGAGGCGAGCTTTGATGCGGATCTAGCCGTGCACAGTGCGGGCGCAGACCGGCGCTTGAAGATCTAGATCTCAAAGGCGGAGATATCGAGACCGAAAATGGGCGCATCAAGCTCACCGCTAATCTGCGCAGTGTCTCCAACGAGGCAGCCTATGCGGGAGGTGATGCGGCTCAACTCGGCCCACCGCTGATGCCTGTCGCGGCGCAGCATGCACATGCGGTAGCGGGCAACCTACTCAGTGGTGGAAGCCCTCACCGCCCTGACGACAAGGGCGTGCCGAGTGTGGTGTTTGCCATACCGCCGCTGGCGCGCGTAGGGCTATCAGAAGATGAGGCCCGCGAGCAGACTGGCGATCTCAGGGTTAAATGTGAGCTCACCTTCAACTGGTTTACCGCCAAGTACCGGGGGGAATCGTGCGCCGGCTTCAAAACGCTGGTCGATGGCACCAACTATCGCTCACTTGGCGTGCACCTGATGGGGCCGGGCGCCGAAGACGTGATTAATCTGTTCGCGCTCGCGACACAAAACGACGTGCCTGCCACACGGCTCAAGCAGGTTGTTTTAGCCTTTCCGACGCCGGCTACGACATCCGGTTGATGCTATAAAAGTCGATGCTATAAAACTGGTCTGTTCGGCGCTTCCTCCGGCCGCTTGCCTAGATGGGGCACTCCGCCGGTCAATTTTTGCGCACGATATCCCTCGGCAGAGGCCTGGGCCACGCGCCGGGAGATGGCCGTCTCAGGCGATGAAGATGACGGCATCTTTAATAAGGCCTACTTGCCACCAGCCACTCTTTAGCCAAGCATACCGGGCGCTGCCATCATAGTTAAGGGCAAGCCTTTCTTATCGCACGTCAGCAGGCCAAAACCACCCGCGTAGTCATGCCGCCGCTAAATGAGAGCGGCATCCCATCTATCGACCTGATGGATCCTAATGGGCGAAGTGTTACGGCGCCGCAGATATGCTTTCAACCAGCGCGCCGACCTGTGCATCGTCGATGTTTGTTGCGATATCGGCCTGACTCACGATACCGACAAGATCATGTCCATCGATTACCGGCAGCCGACGTACCTTGTACTCGATCATGGTACGCAGCGCTTCGTCCACCGAATCATCCGCGCCGATAGTCACCGGTTTGCCCTGTGCGAGCTCTCCTGCCTTACATTCCTGCGGATTGCGGCCCTCGGCGACAACCTTAACGACGATATCCCGATCGGTGAGCATACCCTTTAAGCGATTATCCTGACCGCAGATCGGCAGTGCACCGACGTTTAACTGTAACATCTTACGCGCGGCTTCCACCAGCGATTCAGTTTCACCGATACATTCCGGATTGGTGCTCATGATCTCTCGTGCTGTTTTAGCCATAAACTCTCCTTTCGTGCAAAGAATAAAATTGATACTCGGGCTCCACTCAAACCAGATACCCGCGATCAGGCGACCAGCTCATCGAGCTCGCGCGGCAGGTTAAGCGCAGCGTCCGCCAATTCGCCTTCCGGCACCGTCTGTTTCAACACGCGAGTCACTGCCCGCACACAGACCATCGCGTCATCGGGTGCAAGTTTAGTCTTGCGCGCGATCTGTGCACAAAAGCCACTGAGATCATCGGGGCCGCCGCGCCCCGCTGAGCGGCGAGCCGACTCGGCGAATTCCCGGGGCAACTTCGCGGTTAGCCGACGTGCCTGATGTGGCGTCAGGTATAGCCCCAACGCCTCCAATGTGGCATGTGTCGCTGCGCGTGCGGTTTCCGGTCCGCAATTCGGTGCGTGCCCCTGCACCAGGCGGATGAACTCGCTGGCCTGGAGCAGGCCTGATTTGCGGAACCTGCGCTTCAGATAAAACGTATGCTTGGACGTCGGCGCCCGCTTTAAATGCAATATCGGTCTGGTTGCTGTATTCACCTTGGCAATCACTATATGGCTATGGCTAACGAGGAATGGAGCCTGCAAAAACTGCTCCCTCAACGATACTACAGGGACCATACGAGCAATCCCTATGCCACACTGCAACCGCAGCGAAACCTCTTTTAAACATCGTCCAGGCTGCTTCTTTACAAATTGTTTCTAAATTCTTCGCAGGTGCGCACTGGTTTAACGCGCTTGCTTATAACATACTTAGCTTATAGTGTCGCTGCTTGCAGCGGCGCTTATTGTAGTTGATATCGTTTCTGGCATTGAGCTTGCTGCAAAAGTGCTCAGTTAAGCGTCTTCATATCAGCAACTCCAGGAGGTACAAGAATGACAAAACGCAGCCAAGACACTGATGAACAAGGTCATTCACTATACACGGATTTCGGTGCATTCTATCCCACCGGCCATATCGTGGTTGCGTTTGAACGCGATGACGATGGGCGTCAGGTATGTCAAGAGTTGCGGACCGCCGGATATGACCAGGGACATTGCGAGATTCATCCCGCCGAGGAAGTAGCTAAGGCCGCACAAGGCAACCTGGACAACACGGGCTTTATGGCCCGGTGGGGGAAGAGTGCCGCGGCAGTCAAAAAGCACCTGCAAGCGGCGCAGAACGGGGCCACGTTTCTTCTCGTTTATGCTCCCAAGGATGAAGATGCCGAACGCGTCATGAGCGCTATCGGCGACAAGCCAATCCTACTCGCCCATCGCTATCATCGTTTGGTGATAGAAGATGTACGCGAAGATGAAGCGAACACGCACATGACTTCGCCGCGTTAACCCTAGGTCGATAGATGAAGCTAATGGATGAGAGCCATCTGGACGTGACGCTCTCCTACAGTTTCATTGTATGAAGCGATCAGTGTAACAGGGCTGGGCGCGGGTCGGATTGAAGGCGAGGCACATATGTGAACTTTTGGCGCCGAGATTGCCAACTAACGAAGCTTTCATCGAAACCAGTCAAAGGAGGTGACCTGGTAATCAGACGGAAAGAGATGGGGAAAGAAACCCGTTCCTTCGACG
>DATACK010000301.1:0-2426 GCA_036259115.1 Gammaproteobacteria bacterium
AGTGGACACCGCTGAAGCAGGCCTGCCTCAAGCGCTGCCGTTCGCCGCTGGGCTTTATTCTCTTTTGCTGGCGCAACGGCCTGCGTGGCGCGCTGTTTATGGGTTTGGAACATGGCGTTTACTGCATGGGTGCTGCCTCGATCCCTTTCAAAGCCGAGAAGAGCAGCTTGCCGCGGCAGACGCATTGTCGATCCGATGCTCAACGTATTCGCTGAGAATGCACCGCGCAGATCTAACGCGGAGATGGAGGTGCTAACCGCGGTACCAGATGTGAAAACTGTGCGCCTGTCGGTAGGTAACTCTCCGTCTACGAGGAATTTCCCGATGAGGTCGCTAACATCATCCGACAGTTCCTGACATCCAACTCCGTCGACTGACCGGCAGAGTCAATGGCGGCGATGCTTGGCATTGATTGCTCTGGGCCATAGATGCCACCATCTTGCAGGACACGCGGCTTCGCTTACAGCTTGCGACACAAGACTGTGATGCTTAAAAAATGTAGCGTCCAGCCTAACGGAAACACATTCGATTTCAGGAATTACCGCGTGGCAATAGTTACTTGATCAAGACCGCGGCACCTAAAAGCAGCACGATGAGGACCAATATCCAGACCACCATCATCATCCACACGCCGCCATCATCATGTCCTCCCCATGCATCATGCCGTGCCAGCCCATCACCCCGGCTTTGCTATCGACAGGATAGAATAAACCCGAGATCAAAAGGAGCAGCATGGCCATCAAGAACGGCGTCGTGCTGATAGTCAACTTGCTCATATTTGCCTCCTGCGCGTCATCATGGACTAGCCCAACAACATCACGCATCCTAAGTTTACGAAGATGCTCCACCTGCCGAGCCAGCTTCGCCTTTCGGTAATCTGTGTCCCCGCCAGATGGCAAAGACCGCTGGGAACACGATCAACACCAGTATGAGTGACGATGCCACACCGCCGAGCATGGGTGCGGCGATGCGCTTCATGACATCGGCGCCGGTGCCGGTCGAGTACATGATTGGGACTAACCCTAAGAACAACGCCAGGCCCGTCATCAGCTTGGGCCGCAGGCGTTGCGCCGCGCCCTCCATGATGGCCTCCATCAGATCGGCTCGGCTCCTGAGACAACCCTCCGCACAGCGTCGACGCCAGGCAATGTCCAGATAAAGCATCATCAAGATGCCAAGTTCCACCGCCAGGCCCGCCACCGCGATCATGCCGACCGCCACTGCGACACTGAGCTTATAATTCAGCCAGACAAGCAGCCCCACGCTGCCCACCAAGGAAAACGGCAGCGCGAGCATTACGATCAAGGTTTCCACGAGGGATTTACGGTGCATATACAGCATGAAAAAAATCAGAAAGATCGTCAGCGGCACCAGGATCGTGAGGCTCGCCTTAGCGCGCTCGTAATATTGGAACTGCCCCGCCCAATCCAGGCGATAGCCATTGGGGACTTTCACTTTATCGGCCACCACCTGCTCGGCCTTGTGGACGTAATCGACGATGCCGATGTTTTCGTTCACATCCACGTTCACGAAGCCGACCAGTTGCGCATCCTCACTGCGGATCATGGATGGGCCGGTACGAAACTTGATGTCCGCCACTTGGGAAATGGGTATCTGAGCGCCGCTGGGCGTGAAGATTAATGCTCGCTTAAGCGCGAGAATGTTGTCGCGGAACTGGCGCGCGTAGCGCACCAGGATGTTGTAGCGCTCCCGCCCTTCCACAGTCTGGGACACCACCTCACCGCCCATGGCGGCGACGATCACATCTTGAACATCACCGACATTGAGCCCGAAGCGTGCGGCATGTTCGCGATTGATGTCGAAATCGAGGAAGTAGCCGCCAGCGGCGCGCTCGGCAAAGGCGCTGCGGGTATAGGGCGCCACGCGGGAATCCTTTTGTAATGCCCCTTCGATCTCAACTGCGGTTTTCTGAATGGTCGCAAGATCAGGGCCGACCACCTTGATCCCCAATGTTGAGCGAATGCCGGTGGCGAGCATCTCCGTGCGCGTCTGGATCGGCATCCACCAGATGTTGGGCATGCCTGGAAACTGCATGGCTTGATCCATCTTCTGGATCAGCTTGTCCCAGGTCATGTCCGCTGGCCATTTGCTCTTGGGCTTGAGCATGATTGTAGTTTCCAACATGGAAAGCGGCGCGGGATCGGTGGGACTAGTCGAACGACCGGCCTTGCCGAATACTCGCTTTACCTCCGGGAACTTCAATAGCATACGGTCCATGGTCTGCATGACCCGCGTCGCCTCATCGATTGAGATACCTGGTAAAGCTGTGGGCATGTAGAGGATGGTGCCCTCGTTTAAGGGCGGCATAAACTCGCTGCCGAGCATCCGGTACATCGGCACGACCGCGATGAGCGCGATCATGGCGAGGGCGATCACGACCCAGCGCAGCCTCACGGCCAGTCGAA
>DATACK010000302.1:0-1968 GCA_036259115.1 Gammaproteobacteria bacterium
GTTCCGTGAAACCAATTGGCAAGTTTATGGGCCGCAATGAGGCTAACAAGGGCGTCGTGCCGCCCTCCCACGCCCTCATGAGTTGCTGCATTACCCAGCGTGCGGATGTGTTCAAAGCAGAGTTGCGTATCCGCATCAAGTAACCGTTCGCGTCGCATGAGCGAAATCAGGCGTGAAAACTCCTGACCGGCAGTGGGATCGATTCCCAATCTTGCTACGGCATGGCGGGCTAAGTGCTCACCGAACTGCCTAACAGCCTGTTGATTTTCGCCCACATTGCGCTATCCTTTGTGTTAGCTCGAATGGAGAGAAATCAATGGGACTTGGAAGACGGCGGAAAGAGCAGCAGCAGGCATTCTGGGTCGCCGCCGATAAACTCGGCAGCGGCCCGCGAAATGTATTCTATGATCGGTTGAACGAACTACTCCTTGAGATCGAGTTTGATCAGCAACTGGAGGCAGCTGTTGCGCCATTCTACCAGGCCACCGGACGCAAATGCCTGCCGCCGGGCGTCTACTTCCGCATGATATTTATCGGTTATTTCGAAGATATTGGCAGCCAACGGGGGATTGCCTGGCGATGTGAGGACAGTCGATCGCTGGCTCGCTTTCTCGGTTACGCGCCCGGCGAGGACACGCCGCATCATAGCACGCTCTCGCTGACACGAAATCGCCTGCCGATGTCAGTTCACGACCTGGCCTTCGAGTTAATTCTGGGGGCAGCCCAGCAACGCGGCTTGCTGAAAGGAAAAACAGTTGGCGTCGATGCCACCGATCTGGAGGCGAATGCTGCCATGAAATCAATCGTGCGTCGTGACACCGGCGACGATTGGCGAGAGTACATTCGTACGATTTACGAAGGTGAAACGGGCGACAGTAATCCTGATGACGAGGAGCTCCGCCGCTTTGATAAGAACCGTCAGAACAAGAAGGTCAGCAATGAAGAATGGGTGAGTGAGACCGACCCCGACGCTCGCATCGGGAAAATGAAAGATGGCCGCACGCACCTGAAATATAAGGTGGAACATGCGGTCGACCTGGACACCGATCTCATCCTGGCGGCGGAAGTATATCACGGTGACAACGGCGATACACAAACGATCGAAGACACAGTCCGGGCGGCTCAATCGCACTTGCATCAAGCTGGAACGGAGTGTGCGATTGAAGAGGTAGTTGCCGATAAGGGTTATCACAGCGAAGACTCGCTCGATCGACTACAGAACGAGGCGCATCAGCGAACTTATATCCCGGAGAGGAAGCGCACGAAGAATCGCAACTGGAAGGGGAAACCGCCTCGAGTGAAAGAGGCGTTTCACCGCAACCGACGCAACATGAACGGACCGCGCGGGCGTAGCCTGCAGCGATTGCGGAGTGAACGCGTGGAGCGAACATTCGCACACCTCTGCGACACCGGCGGTGCTCGCCGCACGTGGCTACGCGGCTTGGACAAGGTCCAGAAGCGATACAAATCGACGGCAATGGCATACAATCTGGGCCGGATCATGCGTTCATTGCTTGGTGCTGGCAAGCCGAGGCAGTTCGCGCTGCTTGCCGAGAGGCTTTGTCTTACCTATTTGGCGCCATGGGGGCGTTGTGAGCCGATATACACCGTTACAGCGCACAGGCGCGTTTCAGATCGCCTTACCATCTTTATGACATTCTCGGCGGCCTCCGCAGCCTGATCCGAGTGCAAGATCCTCAAAATGTAGAAAATCGACGGGCTGCTAACCGATGCCACACCCACGGTGTCACCACCGCCGGCGTACGGGTCAGGGCCGATGTGAATGGCTAGTTCTTCATCGTAGGACTCTTTCATTCCCAACTCCAAACCGGTTTATCCCGGCGCTTTCAGTGTCCCCGTTGACCGTCCTGAGAAAGAGACCGTGGATTTGCGCACTACGATTCGCGATTCGACCCTTGCAGACGCTCAGCAGATTTTCGATCTGCGCTGTGACCCGCGTCTTAAGTC
>DATACK010000303.1:0-2751 GCA_036259115.1 Gammaproteobacteria bacterium
GTTGTCGACCTCTTGCCCCGCTGCGTCGAAGTCCTCGGTGGCGATCGGATCGGTACTGTCCGCCAGCACGCGGCCGAAGTCGGCGAGCGAAAATCCCTGTGAGTAGCTTGCGAAGATCTCTGAATAGCCGTTAATGAAGTAGGTTAGTCCGATGTTGAACAACGGCTCATTTAAACTGAGCTCGCCGCCTTCAACTCCTATGCCTGCCATGTTGATGAAGTCGTCCACGTCCAGGCGCGCGAACTCGTATCGAGCACCGGCACGCACAAGCAACCTATCCCAGATTGGCACCTCAGCTTGAAAAAAGGGCACCGCGCTGTACTGGTGAATTGTCGGTGCGCGTACGTCGCTGACGCGCTCGACGACGTTGTCAATGAACGGCTGGCCAGTCCGATCCGATAGCAGATATACACCGTAGGTCAATGAACTACGAAGTAAATCGATATCAATGCTGTGCGTGATTCGGCCGCCAATCCGCTCGGCCTCGATTTGCGTCTGGCCGAAGTCCGGGAAAAAGGTGAAGCGTCGTAACAGATCTTGGTAGTAGAGTTGAGCCGCAAGTTCACCATCTAGCACGCTATAATGACGGTACTCAAGGTTTAGATTGAGGTCCTCATACCGGGATTGGTGCCGCCTGGATCGCCGGGCACGGCAATCGCCTTTTGTGAGCGCAGCACTCCAGGTTGGGTGATGAAATCGGTGTCTTGTTTAATTTCGTCGTAATAGTTGGTCGTAAATTGCAGGCGCTGATTGTTGAGGTCCATGCCGACCTTACCCAGCAGATTGACTGCATCGGTGTCAGCAAGGCCGCCTTGCGCGCCGAGCGGGTCGGGCGGAATACGGTCACCTTCGGCATCGAAAAAGCTCCCGATCGTCTCACCGGTTAGGCTGAGCAGGTAGTCAAAACGCTCATTTCCGCCCGAGACTGTCTGCGACAGCGAGCCACCCCAACTATCACCAGGGTGCGTGAGTGCGACATCGGCGCCGATCGTAGTCGAACGAAGTTGTTCGCCTTTGCGGGGCTGCCGCGTGATGATGTTCACGATGCCACCAGCTGCACCGAAGCCGTAGACCGCGGTCGAGCCGCGAATGACCTCAATACGCTCAATCGCGGCCGGATCAATAGTTCTTAAGTCGCGCGCGGCATCGCGCAGCGGCGTACTCTGGGGCACGCCATCAATCAGCACGAGAAAATTACGACCCCGCAGAGTTTGGCCGTAATTGCTCAGGCCTCATTGCTGGGCGAAATGCCGGGTACGGTCTTCGCGATGACATCACCGAGATCGTCTGAAATCGATGCTTGCTGGTCGATCTCCTCGCGCTCGATGACGGAGACCGAGCCGGGTACGTCGGACAGTGGTGTGCCGCCTACCTCGCGTGTCGCGGTGACAAGCACCGGTTCGAGTTCAATTGCCTGGCTTGCATCCGTTGCAGTCTGCGCCCAGGCATGACTTGCACAAACGAGATGCGCCCATAACGCGGCGGCAAGGGATGCGCGCTTGGGCGTGCAAGGGATGTTTAGCGCATGTTTGCCGAGTGCTTGCCGTGTCATGAAGTCTCAGCCCCTTTGAACGCTTGGTCCCATTTCAACGACCATTGAGCGAAAGTCACACTAAGCAGTTGAGTCAGCGCACTCGGTGCACCGAAGCTTGTACGGGCGTGATTCGCGCCGACCGTGCGTTGCGTCGAGCACGTCGTCCCCACCAGATAATGACCCCGCTGATCAGCAATACCGCCGGCAAATCCCCGGTTAAAACATTGCTCACGCGCAACCATAATCCGCCAACGTCCCCCGTATGCAGCGGATACAGTAGATTAAGGGCGCACGCCAGCGGATGCCCGCAGAGCATGATCGATATGCACCACCTCTGCGGTATAAGGATCGAGATACACGAAGGTACGACCGTTGCGGTGACTCTCCTGCGGCAGTCGCTTGCGCACCGCGATCGGCGCCAGGGGTTGTTCAGATGTATGGATGAAGGTGCTGATGCCAACGGGAATCGCTTGTTCGGCAACGGTGAGCAAGCGGTCGAGCGATACTCGTCGCGTGTTGGTTGGCGGCGCCACAATTGCTGGTGGAGTGGCCCGCGGCGGTGACGCTGTGATGTACAGTGCGAATGCCTGCACGACCGTATAAAAGATCAGCGCGCTGCCCGTTATGCTCACGAGTACGAGCGTCGGCGCGGTCACGATGCCGAAGACTCTGTGCAATTCAGACCAAAAGCGCAACGATGGCCTCAAACGTACCCTAAAGCTGCGCAGCACGCGCTTATAGCTGGGCCACCACATCCACACTCCCGTAACGACAAGGAATAACAGGATAAGCCCGCTTGCACCGACTACCGTCTCGCCCATTTCGCCCGCAAGCAGCTGGGGGGGTAGCAGCGACAGAACTCCGAGGACATCCTCGCGTGGAGACTTTTGTCCAAGAATTGCACCGTCGTACGGATCGATGAACAAGCGCATAAATTCATCATGGCCAGTTTCCGCGTAAAAGATCACCGGTTCGGATGGGGTAAGTGGCAGCTCAATGTCGGTGATGGAAAGGGGGCCCGCGCGGTGCTTGGCAATCGTTAACAATCGCTCTAACGGTAGTGGCTTTTGCGCCGGCTCCACTGACTGGAGTTCCGGATATAACCAGGCTCTAGCTCATCGTAAAAGACTATTGCGCTGCCCGTGAGTCCAACCACGATCATTAGCAGGCCCGTCGCTAGCGCGACGTATCGATGCAAACTTCTGATGGCGTTTGCA
>DATACK010000304.1:0-12808 GCA_036259115.1 Gammaproteobacteria bacterium
CACGATGACCAGAAGTAAAGCCACGCCAAGGACTGCGGCCAAGAAATTCGAATTTACTTCAATGCCTTCGTGTATCATTGATCATCCTTTCCTATTTGATGGTTATATGCGTGCTTTATGGGCGTATTTAGTTGACTAGCCAACATGATGAATGGTGCGCAACAGCTGGCGGTATTGGATCAAAATGGTCGCTGGCGTGCGGGTGAGCAACGCTACCATTGGAGCGTATTGTTTTGCTTAGATGTTTTAGGGTTTGAAAGACTGATCATAATTTTGAAACGTTTGTTAGTCGGGAATTTGACCGTTTAACGCCTTAGTGCTGCCGTACGTACTTAGCCTTATATTCGCGAATCGCGGTGTAAGGCAGATAGTTGGAACCGACGTGCGTAATGGATCTCGGGCCTGATGCACCACCGGGACGACAAATTATGAAGGTTTCACGATAGATGGTCTTGATCGATTGCTATCTGACACAAACTGGCGATACTGCACGGCGAAGAGCGCAAGGTGGGGAGCGTTCTACGCGATTGCCTGCGCACCGCAGACTCTTTGTGCCTATCATCTTGACGCCATTATGGCGCCCAACGGCTAGGCATCAGCCGGACTTGTGATTTAGGCATCTCCATGCCTGGAAGAGCTGGTTTCAAGATGGCCGAACCCATCCAGTTTCCTAGATACTATCTCCGGCGCGCCTATGATCTTTATCACTGTCAGCAAGAAGCCTGAGTTTCGCCAGCTGCCAGCCCAACTGGAGAAGATTAGCTTTTTTTGAACAACCGTATAGACCTGATGAACTGTTGGCCGCGTGCGCGCCGCTGTGGGTGATTGAGTTTTTGGCCCTGCTGGCTACGCTTGTCGCGCCCCTTTTGAATTCGTTCTCGGGTGCCAGGCGTTGGCAACATTCCGGCGGCGCAATATGCTTACTTCGTGCCACTACTCTGTCCGCGGGTGAATTCCGCCTGTAGCTCTTGAGTGTGCGCACGGGTTAATTGATGGAAGCGTGGTAAGGGGCCTGCATCCTCATGCACCGGATCACCAAACTCATCTTGCCCGATCACGCGGTTGCCTTCGTACGGCATTGCGGATTCGAGGTCATCCAGGCCGGCTGAGATCAAGTCGGTGATGATGCCGGAAAGGCGGATCCCCGGGTACATCTCCGCCAGTGCCTAAGACGTGCGGCATCGCGAATGGACAGGTGTATTGCATATTCTCGCACGGTCAGACGGGTACGGGAGGCTGACTCCCACTCGGCCAGCAAGTCCTTTATCTTCTTCATGTAAACCTCTTGGCGGCCTTCGCTCAAAGGACAAGGAGAATACCAGTCCGACGCGTAATGCGGTAGCGCTCGCGAAATCAAAGATCCATAAGGCCAGCTTTATTGCCGGCCGTTCGATCAGGTGCTTGGGCGTATTGATAAAACGGGGCAACATGAGTTCCTCACCACCTGCTCGGTAATGCTTCCCTGAGCATGTGGCCGATTCTCGTCCGGCCATGCGTGGACATGACGATAAGGTTTGCGCCGATTGTGCTAGCTTTCTAGAATTTTGTTGCTAACGATGCCATATCGGTTTCCTGGCGCACGCGGAGATTAGCGGTTATATCTTTGAAGTTATTGGTCATAAACTGGGCCAGCGTACGGCTGCGCTCCGCTAGCAGCGCCTTGGTATCGATCATCGAAACGTGCAGTGCCGCGCCTTCATCGAGGCCGAAGGAGGGCTCAACCTCCTCGTAGAGCACGACGTGGTAGATGTACACTTGCGCGGCGAACAACGCCGCCATCTCCAGCGCGTAACGAACTCCGGCGAGCGATATATCAGAAAGGTCGGTCGGTGCAAGTATTTTTTGGATGGCATCCATTAGACTTTGATAACTATTGTTCTTGTTATAGAGCATAGCTTGTTTCCGGCGGATTACCTCCTCTGCTTGCTCGGTTAATGATCGCCGGGTAGCGGAAGGTGTATGGGCAAGCGCCGCCAAGTTTCGGCCGTGCCTGCTCGCATCTTCTAGACCGTAATAAATACTTACGTGTAGAGCGATACCTTACTATCTTAAAAGCTTATATGCGCCAGTGCCGTGACATGACATTCACTCGTTTACTTAGAAGCGCTTAAAAATGAGCTAATTGGCAGAACATAATCACGCGCAACAGCTCCCATTTGAGTATTAGAGATCTCAATCTACTAGAAATCGGACATCCTCGAACTCGTTGTGACCTCAAGTCAGTACTTATATTCGAGACTGCATGCTCCTTGGGCGGTTGCATTTACCAGTGCCGCAGCCTGCGGGTGCTACCTGATTGCCATAGATGCACTACATGTGTGTGCTTGCTGTGCGATCACGCCCCGGACTTGCTTATCGTTGATCTCGATGGCCTATCGATGATTGCCGCGCTTTGAGGAAGAATCCCGTTACCCGTGGCGACATTTCCAGTATGCAGCGCCCCGTGGACGTTAAGATCATTCCAACGGGGCGCTTAATTTCACCAGCGGTGAAGGAATGTTTTGGCGGAAGTCAAACGCAGGCTTTAGCTCCCCGCTTTCCAGGACTGACACCACCCCTGAGCGGCCACTAACTTGCCCTGAAAGATCTGGCAAGGTCCCATCTTGGCGCCGCCGCCGTAGTATGTACAGTTATGGCAGTACTGGCCTTTTTTGGGGGAATTATCGGTGTAATGCAGCGCCTTAGCCTGCGGATCGTCTGGGGATACCTGTTCGGCGGCCTGTGCTGGTGTGCGCAGTAGCACATTGGCAAACGGCACTGCGACGATGCCGCCTAAGGCGAGCTTCATTGCGCGGCGGCGACCCTGTTCAAATGGTTTATCAGACATCGCAATCTCCTCGTCGGGCACCCTTTTCGGATGACCATCGTTATGTTATGTGCTTTTGGTTCACGCCTCGCGGGCACGACGATGGCGCTTAGTAGAGAACAATGCACATATTGGGCCACTAGCTGCGAAACGTTTGCAACTGTATTGCCTAATGCGCGTAAATAATTTGCACCCGTATATCGTTTGGTAACAGTAAATCTCCACAATCTGGATGCACGCTGCTCGTTTCCGACAGACGCAATCATCCGTCTCGTGAATGGGTTTATCCAAGCCCGATTCCTATTCGCCATACGATATAATGCCTTTTATGAACAAGCTTCTAAATTACTTTTTATTGCTGATTGGCATAGGACTGCCGGCGTTCGCGCCGTTGACAGCTGCCACCTTCGATTTGCCGTCGGCGAATGAGGCGGTGATTGGACAAACGCAGAAGATCGCTGCACGTTATGAAGACACGCTGAGCGATATTGCGCGGCGTTATGGTCTAGGGTTCAATGAGATCCGTCATGCAAACCCCAAAGTGGATACCTGGTTGCCCGGTGCGGGCACTGAAGTGGTTCTGCCGACGCATTTCATTCTTCCCGACGCGCCGCGTGAAGGCATTGTAATCAACGTTGCTGAGATGCGCCTTTATTATTACCCGAAAGCTCGTCCGGGAGAGCGACCGCAGGTCGTGACCCATCCGATTAGCATCGGGCGCGGCGACTGGGAAACGCCTCTGGTGACCACCAAGGTTATGGCCAAGATCAAGGATCCAATTTGGCATCCGCCCGAGTCCGTACGTAAAGAACATGCGGCCACTGGCGATCCGCTGCCCAAGGTGGTGCCGCCCGGCCCCGATAATCCGCTCGGTCGTTTTGAATTACGCTTGGGGTTAGGGAGTTACCTCATTCACGGCACCAATAAGCCGTTTGGCATCGGCATGCAGGTTACGCACGGGTGCATACGCCTTTATCCCGAAGACATCGAGTCTTTATTCCAAGCGGTCTCCATTGGTACGCCGGTGCGCATTATCAATCAGCCCTACAAAGCTGGCTGGCACGGGAATGAGCTTTTCCTGGAGGTTCATGCGCCTTTAACAGGCGGACCCTTGTCAGATGGCCCGGCCCCAGACTCAGCGCGTGATCTCACACCAATAATTGGGCGGGTAATCGCCGCCACACAGGGTCGGGAGAATTATCCCGTAGATTGGGATAAGGTTCGGACTGTTATGCAAGATCAAGCAGGTATTCCGTTCTCTATCATGCGTGACTAACTAACTCCCGCTGACGTAACTTCCGTAGCGCAAACCGACGCTTCGGCTCAAGCGTCAAGTCAGTAAATTCACTTCTGCAAAAGCTCACATCCCGCCCTTATGGCGAGATGTGAGTTCGTTTTCGTCTGCCTAGAACCTGCTGGCTGACATTTTTACTTTAATTGAGATTGCTCGAACATGCGGTCCAGACGCTCAGTATTTGCGTCGCAGCAAGACTGCGCGCTTGATGCAGTCTGAGAGGCCGACTTCGCCATGCTTTTAGCTTCATTGGCGGTGCTTTTAGCTTCATTGGCGGTTTGCTGCGCGGCATCCGCTGTGCTTTGCGCCTGGTCGGCCGATCGCTGGGCGGATTGTGCTGCCTTTTGCGCCTGCTCCACCATGCCGCGCATCTCTTCGAGACTGCCGCTGGTGGCGCAACCGGTACCCACCACAACAACCGCGGCCAGCACGCCGATATTCAATGCCCCTGACAAATTCTGCTTCATGAGTATCCCCTTATTGCCTTTCGAGAATGAAAATGCGGGAGGCTTTATCTCGCCCCACTTGTACCGCCACTTGCGGGCGCTATCATACTGTATGGTGCATGCTTGTCGAAGCATGTATTCGCAAGTATTTAGCTAAAGAATGTCATCTTATCGGTTAACTTTGTGGGCTTAGTGGCAGGGCGCGTTTGACGTCATTGAAAATCTCTGTACGAATCGATGACGGCGATCTGTTATAACTATGTTCATGCCTCTAGATCTTTTACACCCCGCGGTCACGGCCTGGTTTGAAAGGAACTTTTCCGCGCCCACGCCCGCACAACTGCAAGCTTGGCCGGCTATCAAAGCAGGCCGACATACGCTGATTGCATCGCCTACTGGTTCCGGCAAGACGCTGGCCGCATTCCTGGCGGCTATCGATGATCTGACGCGGCAGGGCTTGTCAGGCTCATTAAAAGACGTAACCCAGATCGTCTACGTATCGCCGTTAAAAGCTCTATCCAGTGATATTCGCAGAAATCTGGAGACGCCGCTTGCCGGTATTCGCAAGCAGTTGTCGGCGCACGGCTGTCCGGACGTGTCTATTCGCGCCGAAGTGCGCACTGGCGACACGCCTCAAGCCGAGCGCGACCGCATGCGCCGCAGGCCGCCGCATATTCTGGTTACGACCCCGGAATCGTTGTACATCTTGCTTACTTCGGAGTCCGGCCGCCGCATGCTCGCAACCACGCGCACCGTGATCGTGGACGAGATTCATGCGCTGGCTGGCAACAAGCGGGGTGCGCATTTGGCGCTATCGCTGGAACGCTTGGAAGCGCTATGTGCACGGCCGCTCACGCGCATTGGGTTATCTGCCACGCAGAAGCCCATTGAAATGCTCGCGCGGTTCTTAACCGGTGTTAGCCGCAGTGAGTGCACGATAGTCAATAGCGGTCACACACGCGCGCGCGATCTCGCCATCGAAGTACCCAATTCGCCGCTTGAGGCGGTCATGGCGGGCGAGGTGTGGAGCGAGGTCTACGATCGATTGGCTGCGCTGGTAGAAGAACATCGCACCACGCTCATCTTCGTCAACACGCGCCGCCTGGCCGAGCGCCTGGCGCGACATCTCGCTGAAAGGATTGGCGAAGAGGCCGTGACTGCGCATCATGGCAGCCTGGCGCGTGAGCATCGGCTCGCTGCCGAGCAGCGGCTCAAGTCGGGTCAATTGCGTGCGCTAGTGGCGACCACCTCTTTGGAGCTTGGTATAGACATCGGCGAGATCAATCTTGTATGTCAGATCGGTTCCCCACGGTCTATCAGTACCTTCCTGCAACGCGTGGGGCGCTCGGGGCATGCGATCGTTGGCACGCCGAAGGGGCGCTTATTCCCGCTGTCTCGTGATGATTTGGTTGAGTGTGCGGCCTTAATCGCGGCGGTCGGACGCGGCGAGCTGGACGCGTTGGAAGTGCCTCCGCGGCCACTGGATGTACTCGCGCAGCAGATCGTCGCCGAAGTGAGCGGCGGGGAAAAGACGGAAGATGAAATGTTCAACCAAATGCGCCGCGCTTGGCCTTATCGCGATCTCTCCCGCACCCAGTTCGACGCCGTCGTGACCATGCTTGCCAACGGTTTTTCCACGCAGCGTGGGCGCCGCTCGGCGTGGTTGCATCGCGACGCAGTGAACAAGAAATTGCGCACCCGCAAGGGTGCGCGGCTCACCGCCATCATGAACGGCGGGACGATTCCGGATCAGTTCGACTACGCTGTGATATTGCAACCGGAAGGCTATCTCATCGGCACCTTAAACGAAGATTTCGCTTTCGAGAGCATCGCTGGCGACATCTTTCAGCTTGGCAATACCTCTTATCGCGTGCTCAAGGTGGAGACGGGTAAGGTTTACGTCGAAGACGCCAAGGGGCAGCCGCCTAATATCCCGTTCTGGTTCGGCGAGGCGCCAGGACGCAGCCGAGAACTGAGCACGGCGGTCTCCCAGTTGCGAACACAAATTGAGAGTCGGCTTGTAGCAGGCAGCACTGATGACTGTGCGCAGTGGCTGGCCGATGAGCTAGGTTTGTCAGACGCGGCCGCGGCGCAACTAGTCAATTATCTGGCCTCCGCGCGCGCGGCGCTGGGCGCGCTGCCGACGCAGAACACCATCGTCTTCGAGCGTTTCTTTGACGAAGCCGGCGACCAGCATTTGGTCATTCACGCGCCATTCGGTTCGCGCCTGAATCGTGCCTGGGGTCTGGCTTTACGCAAGCGATTCTGCCGGAAGTTCAACTTTGAACTGCAAGCAGCGGCGATGGAGGACAGTATCGTCTTATCTTTAGGGCCGACGCACAGTTTTCCATTGGATGAACCTGCGCGTTATCTGAATTCGAAGACCGTCCATGAGGTGCTGACTCAGGCCGTGCTGGACGTGCCGCTGTTTGCCACGCGCTGGCGCTGGGTTGCGGGTATCGCGTTGGCAGTACGCCGCAACAGTGCGCGCGGACGCATGCCGCCGCAGTTTCAGCGCATGGACGCTGAGGACTTGATCGCGTTGATATTTCCCGATCAGCTCGCTTGCGCGGAGAATCTCGCAGGCCAACGCGAGATACCGGATCACCCGCTAGTTCAGCAGGTGTTGGCCGATTGTCTACACGAGGCTATGGATGTCGAAGCGCTAGAAGCACTCCTCAACCGTATGGAGCAGGGTGAGATCAAGGTGCTGGCACGCGATCTGACCGCGCCATCGCCGCTGGCACAAGAGATTCTAAGCGCGCGGCCGTATGCGTTTTTGGATGACGCGCCCGCCGAAGAGCGTCGTACTCGGATGGTGCAGGCGCGCAGCTTTATGGACCCGGCGGATGCCGCGCGGCTTGGCACCTTAGACATGGATGCCATCGCACAGGTACGTGCGCAAGCTTGGCCGGAGGTATCGAACGCCGATGAACTACACGATGCCCTCATGTTGCTGGGATGCCTTGCCAATGACGAAGCCGCACCCGGTTGGCAACGATTATTGCAGGAACTGACCTGTGCACGCCGCGCGACCGTGCTTACGTCTAGCAAGGGGCCGGTACTATGGGTTTGTACGGAACGCTTGGCGCTATTGCAAACGGTATTTCCTGACGCGAGGCTGGAGCCAGTTATCGGTGCCATCCCGCCTCAAGTCGAGCTCGACCGCGAAGGCGCATTGGTGGAGCTTACACGCGCGCGGCTGCAAGGCTTAGGGCCGATTACCGCGCAAACTCTGGCGCTTTCTTTGGGTATTTTGACTAGCGATGCCGAAATCGCACTGACCTCCCTGGAGTCCGAGGGCTTTGTTATGCGCGGACACTTTACGTCCGACGCCAATGAGGCCGAGTGGTGCGAACGCGGCCTGCTCGCGCGTATTCATCGCTACACCATCAAGCGCCTGCGCCAGGAAATGCAACCCGTAACGCCGGCTTGCCTGATGCGCTTTTTGTTTGAGTGGCAGGGTGTTGTGCCGGTGCAAACGGATCAGCCTACCTACATTGCCGAAGGCGAGACCGCGTTGGCCAAAGTGCTGGCACAACTGGAAGGCTATGAGGCCGCCGCCAGCGTATGGGAGTCGGAAATCCTGCCCGCGCGCTTGCGTTTGTACGAGTCTGCGTGGCTCGATAATCTCTGTGCCGCCGGCCGAGTACGCTGGGTGCGATTGAGTCCACCCACCGGTAACGGCAAATCGAGTCGGCCTCATGCCGCCGGCCCCGTGCGCGGCACGCCAATCGCACTAGTCAGTAGGTCAGGTTTGCGCCATTGGCGCACGCAGCGCGAGCAAGCGGCGAGTTTGAAGCTTTCCAGCAGCGCCCGGCGCGTGCTGAGCGTGCTGGAGTGTTCCGGAGCCTTGTTCTTCGACGAGATCATGGATGAGGCAGGGCTACTTCGTACGCAGCTCGAACAAGCGTTGGCCGAACTCGCGACTGCGGGCCTCGTGAGTTCCGATTCTTTCGCGGGCCTGCGCGCTTTGCTGCTGCCGGCTAGTCGCCGTCGGCCGATCGACTTCCGGCGCCGTCATCGCGGTGCGCTCAACGGAGTAGAAGATGCAGGTCGTTGGTCTTTACTTACCGCCTTCAAAACGCAAGATCAACAAACGGCGAGTCGCTGGAGCGCCGCCAATTCAGAGACAATTGAATACATCGCGGCCTGTTTGCTGCGCCGTTACGGTGTTGTCTTCCGCGCTCTGCTACAGCGCGAAAGCAACTTACCGCCGTGGCGCGATCTGCTTTATCTGTATCGCCGCATGGAGGCGCGCGGTGAGGTGCGCGGCGGCCGCTTCGTGCAGGGCTTTCCCGGCGAACAGTTCGCGCTGCCGGATGCGGTCGGTCTATTGCGGGAAGTTAACAAGCGCGTGCCAGCAGGCGACTTGATCGCCGTCAGTGCCGCCGACCCGCTGAATCTAGTCGGCACAATTGTTCCAGGCGCACGCGTGCCCGCGCTCACCTCAAACCGGATTCTGTATCGCGATGGTATTCCCGTCGCAACGCTGATCGGTCGCGAGATGCAAAAGCTCGAGCCAGTGGATGGCGAAGCGGAATGGCAGCTACGCACCGCGCTGCTCCGTCGCCGGATCCTAAACTATGTTGGGATGGATCGCCTCATGCCACGCACCAATTTCCAGGGTCAGGAACGAAGTAAGCCGCTATAGCTGAGCGCTTATCGTCGGATTGGCTTTCGGTACGACTGGCACGCCTTTATTCTTGCTGCGTTACGGACGACAATCGGCATAGCAAGTCTTCTCGTTGTCGGTGAACTTGCCTGTGGCAATCTGACGAACCGAGACACCGTTCTTTCACTGATGCGACAGTTGCTAGCCGCAACCGTCGCTACCAATGAGGAAGTGCTCTACTTCATCAAAAGAAACCATTTGATGGGCAGAGGGATCGGTTATATCGACGCACATCTTCTAGCGGCGGTTGCTCTGACAGAGACGGCTCGGCTATGGACGCGGGATAAGCATTTAGCAGCCATTGTCGAGGCGATGAATTTTGCTTTGACTCCTCATGAGCTTGCGTTCGCATACTTAGCAAATCTTTGATCTCATCTTTGCCCACCACGCATGATCGCATCCCGCAGGTGGGTGTAAGGGGCGGGCCGGAGTTCAATTTCATTACCCCGTACCTTGAGACCCAGTTCTGCATAGGTATCTGTAAGATCAGGAAACGCGGTGGAGGTCACGTGGTGGCGGTACAGCGCAGTAAACACCTTGGTGCCGGTGAGATCATCCAACCGCTCTAGCACCTCATGCGCTGACCACGCCCGATTCCACGGTTGACAGCAGCGGTCGAATTTTTCCAGTGCGGAGTCCAGCGACTGCTTGTTACCGCTTTGCTTGCGCAGCTGCATATCCGCCAGCAGCGCGATGGCCGCGCCGCCCCAGTACACGCGCGTGTAAGCGCGGTCGCGATAGATATTGGCGGAGGCGTTGAGCAAGGTCGTATCTCTGCTCCCTTTTGCCCCGCGCTTGATAAAGCCCTTGTACAACGCCTGCCAGGCTTGTTGGGCGGACAACCGGCCGTCTCGTGCACGCAGGACGTTTTGGTAATAAGTCGCAATGCCTTCGGAGAGCCAGGCGCCGCCTCGACGCAGCAGAGGCAAGATTAGATGTGTAAACTCGTGGGTTGGAATCCAGTCTGCGAGGAAGTCCTTAAGCGGGCGCCGCTGATTGATGAACAGTTGCACGGCGCCCGCACCGCCGCGCAGGACTTGTCCGGAAGTCACCGGCCTATCGCCCCGGCCTTGCGGAATCGCCAGCACCTGCGCCCGGTCTACCGGAAAGCGACCGTACAATCCTACAACTGCGCGCGCCGCATCTTCGATCCACGTTTGAACAGCGTCTACGTTGGCCGGCGGATTCCCGTCGAGCACCGCCAGCCGCAGCATGGCGCCAGGCACCTTTATCTTACGTTCTTCAAAGCGGCCAAAGGCGACCAATGCGGGCCAGTGCGCGGGGGTGCGGCCGACGCGATAATTGCCATCGGGCAACCGCCGCCACGGTGCGGATACGGCAATGCCCGCGGGCAATTCAAAGTGGATCTCGATATCGCCCTTGTGATCTTCCGGACGCCACAGCCAGACTTCGGGTGCGACGATCATATCGGCGCCGATCCAGCTGCCCAGCGTAAGCTGGCGGAGGTCGGCGATGGCGCCCACGTCAACCCGATAGTTCATGCAGGTATCGCGTGGTAATGCAGCGAGCGACAGACGCTTGGAATCATCTTCATCGCTGTCTGCCTTGACGAAATAGCGCGCGTGGGGGGAGGGCGCCACGAGCGCGGGCGGCGGTGCACCATCGAAGCAGGCGCGCACACTGAGAGTTCTAAGCTGCGGATTGATGCTAACCGTATAGTGGTGCACCGGTACGGAATGCGCGCCGGCTGTCCAAAGTAATCCTACGAAAAGCAGGATCGTGCGAATCGAAGTCATTAAGAACAAATAGGCGGCGCCCGAAGCACCATGTTCAAAAAGCCAGGTGCCGATTGAGACTATGAAGTCGATAGATTGGTTCGGCGAGCACGCCTTTAATATGGCAAGCGCGCAAGCAGCCCACACACAGGCATGACTTCGGCAGCATACGCCGCGGGCTTACAGGCCGGCAATCCGACCGACCGATATCCGCTCATGACATGCATTGTCCAAGACGAAAGGCCGCTTACTAGTATCAACTCTGCGACGATGATGGACGAAAACCGATCTTGAAGAGCGAAGTGATCGCAAGCCTTATTCCTGCGGATGCTGGGTCAGAAATAGGCCTAGTTAATTGTCGAATGTCCGCCGGTCGCTGTGAGAGAGCGGTAGGCCGCGGGTTCAGGAGCTGCTACCGCGTGGCTCGTCCATAAATTTTGCGTACCAGATAGAGGCTGAGCCGTGGCCTGAGCCGAAATCGCTTAACGTTCAAAGCAATCCTGCGCCTTATCCCTTAGACACACTGCGTGAAGATATCAGACCAGTGATACGTGAAGTCGTGAAGTTTGTTCAGTGCCCCGTTTCCCTTGCGGCCTGTAGCGCATTATCGGAGTTGTCCTTGGCCCGCCAAGCCTTAAGCCAACGTGCGTCGCGCAGATAAGCTTAGCGGGCCTTGCAGTCTTTACCTGTTGGACGTGGCTGACGCCGGTGAGCGCAAGACAACCTGCGACAACTTTTTCACTTTGAGCATTAGTGAATGGGAACAGGAACAAGCAGTGCGCATGGAACCGGAGCTGTCAAAACACGCGGCAGCAATGCAGGCGTGGACCGCTAAGTGCGAAGGTATCTTGCAAGCAATCAAGCAAGCCGCGAAGTCTGGCAAGTCCACGTTTCACAAGAAAGGCGAGCTAGAAAGGTGGAAGCAGACAAGCCGCAAGCACCACGGGTGCCGAGCCTGATCTATGCTGATACCACACCATAAGCCTTGGCATGAAACCTAGCGCAAGCGTGGCCGTCTGGCGGTGTGCAATCCAGTGAAGCCGATGTTGTATTCGGCAGGCATGCGATAGGCCGCGATAGCATCATGCGCAACCTAGTGCTGCTTAATTCCCTGTGGGACGGACGCGGCCATAAAGTGCACGCCGTACGGCCGACCCGTTCATTGTCGAAGGAGTACGCCTAGCGATGGGACTGGCCGTGCAACCGATTTGGTGCGCGCTTTCTTTGAGAGCTCTAAAGGCCTGGTGCGCGGTTCTGGGTTTGCTGCACGTTTTCTAATCGCGTGGCCGGACAGTACGCAAGGCATACGCCTGTTCAAACCCGCGCGAGGCTCGGTCGCACCTATCAAGATCCTATCGGCGCATCGGTGCGCTACAGGAGCAAGCACCTAGTATCAACGCTTGCGGCAAGATGGAACTACCGATACTTGATCTACCTCCAGAGGTTACAGCCGCTTGGATTTACTTTCATGATGAGGTTGAAAGGGAACTCAGGCCTGGCGGCGACATGACCGACACGCGCGATGTGTCGAGCAAAGCAGCCGATAACGCGGCACGGCTAGCAGCGCTTTCACATATACGAGCACGTGTTAGGCGGCAAGATAGGTGCAGCACATATTCAGGCGCATGGCGCATCATCACCTGGCACCTGTACGAGGCACGGTGCTTCCTAGGAGAGCTTGTACTCCCAAGACCTGTAAGCAATGCCGCAAAGTTGGATGCCTGGCTTATTGGCCATTGTCGGCCAAAACAAACAACGCGAGTTAATGCCGGATATGTTCTGCAGTTTGGCCGGCTACGAGACAAAAGCTCGCGTGATCATGCTATAGCTGTTCTCGAGGAGGCTGGGCGC
>DATACK010000305.1:0-13661 GCA_036259115.1 Gammaproteobacteria bacterium
GGCGTAGCGGTAGATAGCGTTATTCCGCTGCAAGACACGTGATGCCACTTCCAAAGCGCCGCGTTTCTCTATGCGCTTGATAATTTCCAGGATCATCGGCGCCGTGATCTCATGGATAGGTTTTGCGCCCACCGAAGGGAATACCTCACGCTGAAGTGATCTCAGTACGTCATTGCTATGATGGTGTGTCCAGCGCCCCTCGTTCTGCTCATGCCACTCTCTGGCGATGCTCTCAAACGAGTGCTCGGACTGCGCCTTTTTCTGTTGCTTTTGCTCGCGCTTGGCTTCCACCGGATCAATACCGTTTCTGATAAGCTTGCGCGCGTCGCCCTGTTTTTCTCTGGCTTCTCTTAAACTCACATGCGGGTAGACGCCTAAAGCCAACAGCTTTTGTTTGCCCGCCAGGCGGTATTGCAGCCGCCAGTATCTAGCGCCGTTTGGTTTTACTAGTAGAAACAAGCCGTGTGCATCAAACAGCTTGAAAAGCCTGTCGGCAGGATTGGCTTTCGTCTGTATTGCTTTATCTGTCAGCGCCATTGGCGGTACCTCTTTACACACTAACGGTACCTTGCTCGAAAAGTACCGCGAAAAACTAGTGGTTTCCGATGGACTTGGTAGGACTAGTCTAGACTTCAGTCAAGAAAAAATCTAGTATCTTCAATTAGCTGATGTACTAGCCTGGACTTGCTTGGATACTTAAGTGGATTCCAGATAAGAATCAGACCTGGGAGAATTTGGCAGAGTTGGAGCCGAATTGAGTGTGGCGGTTCTCATCGGACACTCCGAATCTGGACTCTATCCATTTCATGCGGCGTTGATCAATCCAAGAGCCGTCAAAGGGCTTATAAACATCGAGGCTGGAGGGACTTGTCATGAGAACTTTGGACAGACCGAGGAGGCAATCCGAGTCAGCAAGATATTAAAACCCTGGTACAAGTTTCTATCCTGATGATATACGGAGATTACCTCGATGGTACCTCCTGGCAAAGTGTCCTTGAGGATTGCCAAGCGCTTGTTAACGAGATTAACGCTGCCAGCAGTAATGCTGCGATGATTCATCTGCCGGATCTTGGAATCTATGGCAACAGCCATGATGATGCTGGACAAGAACAACCTGGAGGTCGCCGACCTAATTCTGAACTGGATCGACGCTAACGTTCGGAATAGTTAGCCAACGCACCTAGTATTGACTAAAGGGGCCTGATGCACCGGCCGTAGTGTATGCATCAGGCTTTTTTGACTTTCATATCTCGCGCTTACGCTGTTGAGAACATTTGGCCTTTGCTTAATGCCCTGCCATATTGCCGCTGGTTGACACCACCTCGTGCCGGTGTAGATAGGTGTCCGCCACGGCGTAGTTGTCGAAGCGAATCGAATAATAATCCTCGAAGAATGGCCGAATGATCTGTTCAATATCCGGGTCATACTCGGGCGCTGCGTGCAGCAGACGCCCGCTGTAATCGGCGCGCATCTCATGATCTTCGATAATCAGACAGCCGTCTTTTATGACATAGCGCGGCGCGTTGAACATCTGTTCCTTATTATCAAGCTCGTCGTAAATGGTGATATCGGCGTCGGCGCCAATGCCCAAATGGCCTTTGTTCTTGAGCCCCAAGAGGCGCGCTGGCCCGGCCCGCGTGATGATCGCTATCTCGTTCAAGGTATATTCGCGTGCCGGATTATCTTTGAGTATAGTCTTGGCGATGGCCTTTTGATTGACCTTCGCGATCTCTTCGTTGCGAAACTCGCGGTCCATGAGCAAGCGAATCAGGCGCGGATACATCATAAATGAGCCGCCATTGGGATGATCGGTGGATAACACCAGCCGCCATGGATCTTCTGATAACAAGAACAACTCTAGCCCGATTGCCCACTGCAGGGCGTGCATATGGATGTGGCTTTGATAGCTGAATGGCACGATGCCACAGCCGCTCTCGCATTCCGTGTCGGCGTTGATCCACTTATTGCCGCTGATTCGGCGCAGCATATAAGCGAGCGGTGCGTCGGCGGTCATGGCCGTGGCCTTGCCGAACATCACCTGGCCCACGTCGGCACTGATGTTGGGATGGGTGTTGATGTATTCGGCGATCTCAGGGCCTTTGGAGGTGGGATTTTTACCCGGCTCGCCACCATAACTATGGAACTGGATGTGCGCCAGATGTGCGCGGTGTCCGTCGGCCGCCGCCATGGTGCCCAAGGTGGTCCGATAATTTCCGCTGTGGCCTAAGTTATTGCAATGAATATGCGGCGGATGCGGGAGGTTCAGTTCGTTGACCGTCTCGATGAACGCAGCCGTCACCTGCGCGGGTGTTAAGTCGAAGGGCTCGATGATCTCGTCTAAGTCCGTAATGTTGGCGTTGCGGCGGCCCTTCCATAATTCGTCGGCGCCCGGATTAACTAATTTGACTGTATACGCCTTAGCGACATTGACCCACCATGCTATGGCTTGCTTGAACTCCTCGCGCCGCTTTTCCTTGAGCAGCTTATACAACAGCACGTTATTGCCCAGCAGGACGTAAAAGCCCTTGTCGATGATAGGCGTGTCGTGCAATTCTTCCAACACGTGGCGTGCGCCAATGGGCGGCACCGCCGCCTCCATTGCAGTGGTATAGCCTAGCGCCGCGTAGCGGTAACCGGTCGCAAACGTCGACGGCACGATGCCGCCGACACCCGAGCGCAGGCCGAGCCTGGCGGGATGCACATCCAGACGATGATCCTCGGGCTGCAGTTTGCGCGCCAGGTTGACTTTAGGACCGGCGATATGGCAGTGGATGTCCACGCCGCCCGGCATGACCACCATGCCCTGCGCGTCGAGGCAACGGGCGTCCAGCGGGACGTCTGCCACGATGCGGCTATCCTCGATGCAGATGTCCCGTGCCTCACCGTCGATACCATTGGCCGGATCGTAGACCCGGCCGTTGACAATACGGAGTCGGTTAAACATCAGATAACAGTTCGGTAAATCATTGGCTTGTAGTGTTTGCAGGAGCGGCCTAATCTGTTTCGCTCAGAGCCTACCCTGAGCGAACCCGATTGGGCAAGCTTTAGCGCAGTCATCGCGAATAAATTCGCTCCTATAGTTGATCGTCAGGCAACCTTCCGCGCGGATGCCGATTTCTCAGCCAATAACTCGGCCACCCGTTCCTTGATCGCGGTGAGGATCTGCTCATCGCTGGGATACGGCGATTCAAAAGCTGGACGCAAGGTGACTGGCACGTCATCCATGCGATACACGGTGCCGCCGGTATTGATGCCGTAAGTCGCCGTGGTGAAAGCCACGCGCGCGAGTTGAGTCGTGTCGGAGGGCTTGGGATCGAGCGCGATCACTGGAATGCATCTCAAATGCTCCACCGCGGCACGCGGGAAGTTAGACGCCGGGTCGGAAGCGATGATGAGCGCAGCATCGGTGTCACCGCGCGCGAGCGCATCGACGGTTGTGAACTCGCCCGGGTTGAAGCGCGGATAGCCACGGCTGAAGTTGACGCCGAACGGATAACCTGTCTGCCAAGAGACCACGTTATCTGCGCCGGTGACGTTGCCATGACCGCGTACCGGCTTGGCAACAAAATGCGTGTATTGATTAAGGTCGGTCGCCAAAGCCAACACGGCCCCGGAATTGAAATGACGGCCGCGGGTCATGGTCAGACCCATGCCGAAGAACAGCACACCATAGCGACAGGACTTCATGCGTTGCGCTAAATCTTCCAAGGTAGTCAGCGGTACGCCGGTGCACTCCTCGACGGATGGATCGACGCGGCGACCTTTCACCAGGGCGCGCAAAGTCCATAAGACCTCGAAGTCTTTACCAGGTTTGACCTGAACAAAGATATCCGCCACCGGCGCGCTGGGCGTGCGCCGCACATCGACCAGCACCACAGTGCGATCCTTCTTGCCATTGGGCACATACATGCCTTTCGGCGTCACCGCGTAGCGTGTGAAGTGACGTGGATGCGATTCCGCCGGATTGCCGCCCCAGTACACTACCAGATCCGCGCGATTCTTGATCTCGCCTAAGGTCGCCGTGCTCTCGCCCACGCCCTGGAAGGCGATGCCTGAAGGCCCATGACAAACCGACGTCGTGGTGTCCACCGTGCCGCGGATCATATCGCCGATGGCCACCGCCTGTCGCTGCGCCTCACAAGTGGTATCACTCAAGCCGTAGATGATCGGAAAACGTGCTTTAGCCAGGATCTGCGCGGCCGCCTCCACGCCCTCCTCGGTAGTTGCGGGCTTGCCCTCGATTAACGCGAATGGGCGATCTTCAACGGTATGTTCGGAAAACCAGGCTCTACCTAACACGCACGCGTTCTTGGCCTTGGTGATGCGCCTGGCGTCTAGATCAACCGTGAGATCCATGTCGTCGCATACGCATCCGCAGAAGGTGCAGGTCGCGTTTTCGACCAAGCGCGTGTTCTCACTCATGACATAATCCTCCGAGAGAGGTTAGGTTACACAGGCGACGCCACACTTACCGGCTCGACCTCTACCTCGATATGCTTGGAAAGTGGCATGCCGCTGCCGGCCGTGTCGTGGCCCATCAACTGACTTGAAGGCGGACCATATGCGATGAACAACACACCGGCGGGCAGATCGGCGGCCTTGCGGCTTTTGCATTGCACAACGGTTTCGCCATGCGCGGAGCGTAGCCGCACGCGATCACCATCCTTGAGTTTGAGCCGTGCCATGTCATCCGCGTTCACCTCCACGGTCGAAGTCACGGTACGATATTCGTCCTTGAGCTTACCGGCATTCAGCGAGGTGCCCTGTTTATTAGAGCGCCCGGGTATCAGGATCATGATCTCCGCCACGCGTTTTTTCGCCTTAAGATTGTGCAAGCAGATAATAAGTAAAGTATAGATAATTTATCCAAGCTTGTAGACGATGCGTTAAAGACCACTGATACGCAATGACATCAGCGGATTCAAGATAATAGCGCGACAGGGAGTAAATAGTCCACTGACGGGTCACTGCAGCAGCTTATGCGTAGCAGGACACGATTTAACAACGATGGAGAAGCTGCACGGAGCTTGCGGCACGAGGCCACGCTGCTGCGGGTGTTCACTGATAAGGCAATGGGGTACTGCGAAGTTATAGAGCGCCACGAGTTGTATTTGACAGTAGACGTAGTTGATCAGATTCGCTCTACAGCGAATCACCAACCAGCAGACCGAGGCGTCGTGGAGGAGACGCAACAAGGGCGCCTCTTAGCTCCGAGGCGCCCATAAGATTAATAATATGAAGGTCGCGGCTTACTTACCCTTTAATTTATCCTTGATCTCGCCCTTAGTCTCTTTTAGGCCGCCTTTAGCCCGTTGACCCTTCCCCTTAGCCTCACGATCTTTATCGCCGAGCACCTTGCCGGCGATTTCCTTGATTTTTCCAACGATCTTGTCGGCTTTGCCTTCAGTTTTGTCTGTCTTAGGATCTTTCATACCTTGCTCCTATCGTTTTATGGGCGCTGCCAAGAACATATCTGCATTAACCATGCCCAGTGCATTGTTTCGCAAGGCTTAGCGTCTCAGGAGTGAAGCGGCCAGAGCGCCGACTGCAAGCGCGATGGCGATGGTTACTAATGGATAGTCGTGGACAATATCGGCTAGATCCCCATAAGCCTCACTCGACCTCTGCCGCGCCTTGCGCGCGGAGTCTCGCAGGGCATCTTGCGCATCGGCGGAAATCGCGCGCGCGCGCCTTTCTACCTCGGAAATAGCTTCAGCCCCTCGATCCGCGGCCTCGCGTGCCGCATCAGCCATCTGCTGGCGTTTAGATTTAGATCTTGTGAACACATGGACCTCCTGTGAAGTATTCGTGGTTGCGATCAGCGCACCTGACCACGGCGGATAAGGTTAACGATAGCCAGTAAGATAATCGCGCCGAGAAAAGCGATAAATAAAGCTGGAATGCTGAAATTGTGTCGGCTTAAGGCGGCGATACCGAAAAGCGGCGATAGCAACCAACCCCCGATAAAAGCGCCGATAATGCCCACGACGATATTTAACAATATTCCCTGCTGTGAATCGGTTCTCATGACTAGACTTGCCAGCCATCCGATGATCCCGCCGAGGATGATCCAAATAATGAAATTAATCATAAATTCTCCTGTAACGTTAGGTTAATGACGCGATCGTTCGCTTGTTGTCCTAAGTGTTTATGCTTCGCTTTGATTCGGCCTCGGCAATTTGATCGTCGAGAGTTGCATCGTAAACCTATTTTGATCGCTTTTATCTGACGCCGCTTCCCAAGAGCGCTTCTGAACCAATCGTCAGGCAAAGCAACCTATAGCAGGAAAGACCGCCTTTTTCACCTGACCATCTTCTGCCTAACGGGATTGTGGAAACTACTATATCTTTAAGGATGTCACCGGCGCCACCAATAACCGCCACAATCGCATGAGCACCAAGTCGGCGGCCGCAGGGCAGCGGCTCCGGCTGCTGCGTCTGCTGTCCTATTGCTTTGCGCTTAAATTCGGCTACGACCTGCTCACGCTGCTGGATGTACTGGTCTACCGTGCGCTTGGCCTCCGCACTGCCTTGCACGCTTGGCAGATCGCTTGTGCATACCAACAAGACCTTGCGCCGTTTGCAAAAACTTAGGTATCGCCACGTGCTGTTTGATCAAAACGCTGCAGAAATTAACCGACTCCTCTAAAAGCCTCATAGGGCCCCGGGGCCACTGATCTAGTCAGACCAGGACGCTAGCCCAACAGCCTGCTCATTTGCTACATGCACTTGTGCGTACAGAAACAAGTGCGTCCGCTCTCTAAGGTTGCATAACGATCGCGGATAGTTCAGCAGCGCGGATGATGCGCGGCCTGTAATCAAATCCTTATAGATCAAAAGCGCAGCTTGAAGATTCGTTCGCTATGGAATAGTTTTTATAGAAGCGCAATGATCAACGCGCTGCGGCCCCGACGCATGCGGCCGGCACTTATTATGATTCGTCAAGCAAAGCCATTATCGAAGGAGAGACCCCATGAGCGTATATAGAGTAATCGATGTCATCGGTACGAGTCCCAACAGCTGGGAGGATGCAGCCAAAGAGGCACTTATGACCGCACGTAAATCCGTGCGCAATCTGCGTGTCGCCGAGGTCAGCGAATTCGACATAACCGTAAACGACGCCGGAGAGGTCGAACAGTATCGTACCAAGCTGAGAGTCAGCTTCAAGTACGAGGCAGGTTCATAAGCGAACCGTCGCCCCTAGAACGGCATGGCTCATGCGGCTCTAGATGTGCTGTTCCCTTACAATGCTGGGTTGCACTGTACTAACCCACCCAATGTATGATGGCCACCGCATATCAACAGTCGCGGGCCGTGCCGCGAGATTCGAGACTACGCGTCGCAATAAAGCAGATATATTTCTTGCTCTGCAACAAATGTAGAAGGGCGTATCCTGTGTCTTTCGAGCAGCATCTTCATAGGAGGTAACGATTATGGCTACAAGCAACATCGCGCACTCGGCAAACGAGGCTCAGAATGTGGCTCGTTTACTCTATGGGGCTGTTCAAAGCATGACGGAAACTTAGTTTCATATCTGCCACGAACTAGGCGGAATTCAACGGAACCTATTCAATCAGTTCGTGGAGGTCAATAACGATCAGTTGCAGCTTGTCACAGCCGCGTCAGAGGTCCCCGTGAATTCGCTTCCGCTGAGGCGGATCTAGTGAAGACCACGGTTGGCAGTATATAGAAAGTATTAACAGGGCGGTGGATATCGTAGTCGAGGCTTGGCAGGAGCCGGCAGTCGGCTGGAGCAGACGATGCATACTGCTGCGGACAACGTGCAAAGGGCCAGTCCGTCTAAGTAGACCTCGTAAGATTTTCTGAATAAGAAGCCCATGCAAAGCACAAGCGCGGCGCGCTAATCATAGAGCGCCAACACGGGATAATCATAAGATCACGGCCCCGCTTCGGCGGGGCCTTTCATTTGGGCGCACATAAAGCTGCCGACATTATGTTTTTGCCTTTGAACACGCATTAAGCAGCACGCTTAATAAGATCCTTGTCTTCAACATTAGTCTGTGGCTCCTTTTAGCGTCGAATTTAGTCTTCACGAAGTGGTTACGATAGGCCGGATTCTCGCTTGTTGCACCGCTCGATCCAAGCTTTATCTTCGCCATGAATGACTGAGATTCAGATGCACAGACGCTAGTGAACCCGCTGGATTTCGCCTCCCAGCGCTTTGCACCTTAGGCGAAATGATGACTTAAATGCACGGATGTTGATGTGACAGCATAGCTAAAGCTGCCGCCACAGTGCCGAATTAATGACAGCAACATAGCCGTTTGGCTGAGCGTGATCTAATCAGCCTGCACCGGCTTCGTTGGCGCAGGACGTGACGCCAGCACGACGATCGCCTTCGGTAAGACCCTGACCCGGGCAGGTGCGTGCGTGCTGAGCTCGCCATCGGTGTTCACTGCACGCGGCCGGCGGGTGCGGATCCTCACCTCAGTACCACTCATGGCGCGTACCTCCTTCCACATGCCGTGCCGGCCACTGCGAAGCGCCGGATAGATGAGCGCAAGCTTCCACAGCCGATCGAATTCGAGGCTTTATAACAAGTCGTCCATCGTCGATCTGCGCATCCTCTTCCACCATACCGCCGCCGTAGTGTTTTCCGTTACCGACCGAGATTTGTAGTGTCCGCACCTTATGCAATTGCTCGTCGTGACGGATCTCAGCCGGGATAGGCCCTATGCGCGACAGCGCGCGACAGGTGGCGGCCGCATAGCCCAACTTTTTCCAGCGTTAATTGACATCATGGGTCAACTACCGCGTCATGCCAGTGGTCGGGCCCCGGCTAGCAACGTTGAAGAAGGGCTTGCCGCAGACCTCGGCGATATCGATGCGGCGAATGTGACGATCGACGATGACCTCTGCGGCCGCACCTAGATCGGGCGGGATATGGCGCGTGCGAGCCAAGTCGCTGGCAGTGCCCAGCGCCAGCCCCATCTCAAGCAGCACCGGCGCCGCCGTGAAGTTTTGGATATTTAGTGTGGACGCCGTGGTCTAGAGGTGTTTACCATACGTGGCGCCTGCTCCTGTCTCAATACTGGCAAAATGGCATAGACATTGCTCGCCTTAGGATTGCGAAACCGTTTCCACTTTCATCAGAGACAACAACTATGCCTTACACGAACGGCGCCCGCCGCGTCCGCAGGGGTGAGCCTACGCCGTTGGGCGCGACTTGGGATGGCGAAGGAACCAATTTCGCGCTCTTCTCCGCTCACGCCGAGAAGGTGGAACTCTGCCTTTTCCATCCCACTGAACACCATGAGGTCGAGCGCGTCATACTGCCCGAGTACACGAATGAGGTTTGGCACGGCTACTTGCCGGAGGTCGGTCCGGGCACGCTCTACGGCTATCGAGTCTATGGACCCTACGATCCAGAGAACGGTCATCGGTTCAATCACTACAAACTGCTGCTCGACCCCTACGCTAAGATGCTAATTGGAGAGGTGAAGTGGTCGGAGGCCCAATTTGGCTACCAGCTCGGGTCGGATGAAAAGGACCTGTCGTTCGACGAACGCGATAGCGCGCCAGGCATGCCGAAATGCCAGGTCATCGATCCCTCCTTCGACTGGACCAACGACGACGATCAGCGTCCGAAAGTATCTTGGGAACGCACGATCGTCTACGAAACGCACGTGCGCGGTTATACCATGCTGCACCCGGCTGTACCGCCGGAGTTGCGCGGAAACTTTAAGGGGCTAGGGCAGCAGGCCGTAATTGACTACATCAAGAGCCTCGGCATTACCGCAATCGAACTGTTACCGATCCATGCCTTCGTCGATGACAAGCTCCTATTGGATAAAGGGCTCAAAAATTACTGGGGCTACAACTCGACCGGTTTTTTCGCACCAATGCAACGCTATCTTGGGCCGGATGGGCTCCCCGGTTTCAAGCAAATGGTCAGGCGCTTTCACGAAGCCGGCATTCAGGTGATCCTCGACGTCGTCTACAACCACACCGCGGAGGGCAATGAGCTGGGGCCCACTTTGAGCTTCAAGGGTATAGACAATTTCTCTTACTACCGCACCGTGCCGGATCAGCATCGTTATTATATCGACGACACTGGCACCGGCAACACCGTCAACACCAGCCACCCGCGCGTTCTACAGATGGTTATGGACTCGCTGCGCTACTGGGTTGAGGAGATGCACGTGGACGGCTTCCGCTTCGATCTCGGCACGATTCTCGGACGTGAGCCGCACGGTTTCGATCCGCGCGGCGGATTCTTCGACGCCGTGGGCCAGGATCCAGTCCTTGCTAAAGTGAAGCTGATCGGCGAGCCGTGGGATCTCGGTCCAGGTGGCTACCAGGTGGGGGGCTTCCCACCCGGTTGGGCAGAGTGGAACGGCAGGTATCGTGACACGATGCGCTCTTACTGGAAAGGCGACGAGGGAATCATGCAGGATTTCGCCGCACGCGTGACAGGGTCCGGCGATATGTACGATCGACATGGGCGCCGGCCTTGGTCCAGCATTAACTTCATCACTGCGCATGACGGCTTTACGCTCAATGATCTGGTCTCATATAACGATAAGCACAACGAGAAAAACGGCGAGAATAACCAGGACGGCCATAACGACAATCGCAGTTGGAACTGCGGCGTGGAGGGGCCGGCCGACGATCCGGAGATCCACGCCCTGCGTGAGCAGCAAAAGCACAACTTCTTAGCGACGCTCTTTCTCTCACATGGCACCCCAATGATGCTGGCCGGCGATGAGTTTGGCCAGACCCAAGACGGGAACAATAACGCCTATTGTCAAGACAATGAGATCAGTTGGATCAAATGGGATGATATCGACCATGACGACCGGGCGCTCACTGAGTTCGTCCGTCAGGTGACGGCGTTGCGTCAAAGCCAGCCGCTCCTGCGTCGGACGAGCTATCGCGACGGCATGATCATCCGCTGGATTAATCCAAACGGCGAAGACCAGACTGAGGAACAGTGGCAGGATCCCGGCGCCCTCTGTATAGGATTGCTACTTGACGGAAGCGAGATTCGAGATTCAGCATACGAGGAGCACGAGGGCGAGCGCATGCTCCTGGTCGTGTTCAACGCTTATCACAACAAGTTGCCGTTCAAACTGCCCGCTCCCAGAGGACAAACGCGCTGGCGTCGGCTGTTAGATACCCAGACTGGCGCAAACAATATGGACGATACGTCTCATGACAGCGGCGAAGAGATCGAGCTTGCCGGCCGCTCGCTGATAGTCTTAGCGCCATCCATTTAGCCACAATAATGCGGAGTAAGGACGATGCCAAAGGTTATAATGTTTTTTTTGGCGGCTTGTGAATATCTCAAGAAAGTGTAGCCGCCAGCTTGACCTAGGAGGAAGTACGCCTGCATGTCAGAGATGACCGACTCCACGATGTGCGCCCATGCAATGCCGTTCGGCGCTGAGTTCCAGTCCGATGGCGCGGTTCGCTTCCGTCTTTGGGCGCCGACGCAGGCGCGCGTCTCCCTTGTATTGGAGGAGAAAGATTCGACGCTGCCGATGACGAGACTCGAGGATGGCTGGCACGAACTCGTGACCAACCAAGCAACGTCGGGAACGCGCTACCGCTTTGAACTGGAAGATGGCTTGTGCGTCCCCGATCCGGCGTCGCGCCATCAGCCCGAGGACGTGCATGGCCCAAGCGAAGTCATCGATCCCCGCGCGTATCAATGGTCCGATAGCGCCTGGCGTGGTTATCCCTGGCGGGAGGCGGTCGTCTACGAGCTGCACGTAGGCGCTTTTACGCCAGCAGGCACCTTTCGTGCCTTGATTGAGAAACTGGATCATTTAGCCGACTTAGGGATCACGGCAATCGAGCTGATGCCGATCGCTGACTTTCCAGGCGGGCGCAACTGGGGATACGATGGTGTGCTCCTATACGCGCCCGATGGAAGTTACGGTCGGCCTGAAGATCTCAAGGCGCTTATCGATGCCGCGCATGCCAAGGGCCTGATGGTTTTCTTGGATGTCGTCTATAACCATTTCGGCCCCGATGGCAATTACCTGTCTGCTTATGCGCCGCAGTTCTTTACGGATCGTCATAAGACGCCATGGGGCACCGTGATTAACTACGACGGTGCGCATTCCAAGCCGGTACGCGAATTCGTGATCCACAACGCGCTCTACTGGCTTGAGGAATTCCATTTTGATGGCCTGCGCTTGGACGCAGTGCATGCGATCATTGACGACAGTCCAAAGCACGTGTTGGAGGAATTGGCTGAGCGGGTGCGAGCAACGCTAGGCGATCATCGCCGTATCCACCTCATCCTGGAGAACGAGGAGAATCAGGCGAGCCGGCTAGAACGTGGACCTGACGGTCAAGTCCGCTGGTACACTGCTCAATGGAACGATGACGTTCACCATGGCCTGCATACCGCCGCCACTGGTGAAGACGCCGGTTACTATGCCGAATACCAGGGTGATATCACTAAGCTGGCTCGCGCGCTGGCCGAGGGTTTTGCTTTTCAGGGCGAGATAATGGCGTATCGGGGTGAGCCACGCGGTGAGCCGAGCCGTCATCTGCTCCCGCTCGCATTTATTTCCTTTATGCAAAACCATGACCAGGTCGGCAACCGCGCCTTTGGGGACCGTATCACCGCCGCCGCATCAATCGAGGCTGTGCGAGCGATCGCGGCCATATACGTGCTGGCGCCGCAGATTCCCATGCTCTTCATGGGCGAAGAATGGGCGGCCGCGCAGCCTTTTCCCTTCTTCTGCGATTTTGGGCCAGAGTTGGCAGAGGCCGTGCGTAAAGGACGCCGGGAAGAATTTGCTAGGTTTCCACAATTCCAAGATCCAAAATCGCGGGAGCGGATTCCTGATCCTACAGCCAAGCAGACCTTTGAGGGCGCCAAGCTCGCCTGGGATGATCGGGCTCGGGAACCGCATACAAGCTGGCTCGATTGGTATGGCCGGATTTTGGCAATGCGCCGCGTCGAAATCGTCCCAAGGTTAGCTGGCGTTTCAGGTGGCGCCGGTGAATACGAGATCTTCGGCGACACGGCGTTTAGCGTGCGTTGGCGGCTCGGCGATGGCAGTATCCTGGTCCTTATCGCCAATCTGTCAGATCAGGACCTGCAGGAGTTCAGCCAAAGTGCGGGGCGCACCTTATGGTATGAAGGTGTCAGTGAAAGCAAATCAGGCAAGCTAGGGGCCTGGTCGGTTACATGGTCGATTGAGGCATGATTCCGCCCTTTCCATTAGTTGGTGTTTACTCGAACTAAAACTCAAAGCCGACACACTGCCGCGGAGTTCAGCGCCGTCGGCGTCGGGTTGTGGCCGCGCAATCCGCAGGCAGCACGCTCCGTTTAGTCGCAAGCGTGATCCGGTTAGGGCCACGCTCTTGAATGCATAAACCGACAGCGTACTTAAACGAGCTCTCCGCAGTGACTCAGCATCGACAATCAGTTGCATCGACGATATCAGCGAGGGCTCGCCGACCATTCGGAAACGGATACCACCGAACGCCCGCGCCGTGGTTATCATTCCTTTCCAGATAGCGGGCGACCGCCGTGGTGTGCTCGTCTATCACGCTCCCAAGACACCATCGCCTGAGCTTGTCGAGACGCTTGCCCTACTGGTTGCACTGGCGGCATCGAGAACGAGCGAGGCGCGCCTATCAAGGCGCTAAGGGAAGGCAGCCGAGTCAAGGATGGTC
>DATACK010000306.1:0-2307 GCA_036259115.1 Gammaproteobacteria bacterium
GCTGAGGGCGCTCAGAGTTCGCCGAAAGCCAGCGCTTAGGCCAGACCCGTTGGCGTATGATGCACGTATGTGAGCGAGCTATGGCGGTCAGCGACATCGAACTTGATATCGCCTGTGCCTCTGGTCGTAGCGCTGGCGGTCTCGGCCCCAAAGTATTCGAAACCGTCGGGTATGCGCACCAGCATACGGCTAGGATCACCGGTCGCCGAGTTTTTGATCGACTCCGAGGCGGCCTCCAGCACACCGGGCACCGCAACACGGGCAGTACGGCCATCGAGATCAAATTCGAATTCGATCGGTAAGAATTTCGGCTCCAGGAGGTTGCTCACGATTTATTGGTGAAAATCCCTCGACAGCTTTAGCAATTAACGGATTGCCGCTGCCTTCTAGTGGGAAAGGATTAGGCTGCATCTTTCGAGACCTTCGCGGTCATCAAGCCCCACAGCCAATTTATCTTATAGCGCTCTATACTCACCGTCGAGTGCCCTGCTTCTTTAAGGAGGTTTAGACATTCGCTCTCCCGATAAACTCTGAAGTGTGCCCGACTGAACAGGCGTACATACCAATCGCAGATGCGGCAGGTAAAGTAGTCGGCACACCAATCGGTGATGACGATGTGGCCGCCTCGACGTGCCACACGCGTCATCTCGCGCAGCGCCGCGAGAGGCTGCCGAATGTAGTGGAGCACGTTGCAAGATACGACGATATCGAAAGAGGCATCTTTCCACGGCAATCGCTCGGCCCAACCCTCGCGTAAGTCGACGCTAGACGGCAGCCTACGACGTGCAACGGCCAGCATCTCCGTCACCGGGTCAACACCGGCGAGCTGCGCTTGAGGATATGTGCGCAAGAGTTCGTGGAGCAACGCCCCCGTACCGCAGCCTACATCGAGCACGCGCTCATTAGGCTCAACGCATAAGCGGGCGATCGTCTCGCGGGTTGTCGCCTCGATGTAGAAAGACCATCTGGCATCGTAGTGTTCGGCGATTCGCGAATACTCGTCCACAATGGGATCGTGCCTTTGAGAGCGTCGCATAGCATTCACGCTATATGCATGGTTATAGTCCAGCGAAGGGCTTCTTGATTTCTACGTGCCGGGCGACGATCGCCTGTTGCCGGCATATGGCCAGTGTGATCGCCGCCGCGCCGTATTCCAGCGCCCTTCGACGGCGGTTGCTTCATTTTTTATGGTCTCTCGTTAGGGAAGCCCTGAACAAGTCCGACCTGGACTCTTCATAGCATTGAAAGCGAAATACGCAATTTGCTCTTCCTTCATTTTCAGCAGTCTGTGGGCGTCGAGAATGGCGGCACATTCCTGCGTCGCAGGAGTCTTTGACTTAATCAGAGGCTCCAAATTGCTGAGAACGTGCGATATTTAGCTTAAACGGCGGATCGCACTGCCTTGCAGGCTTCTTCGCATCTCCGGCAGACCTCCTCGCAAATCCAGCAGTGGTCGTGTTTACTCGCGTGCTGCTCACAGGCATGCGCGCAGGCCGTACAAACCGGCGCGCATGCCTGTAAGAAATCACGGGTGATATTGGCGTCGTATCCTGTGGCGAGACAGGACGCGCCCGGTGATATCACAAATATCGGCCCAGTCAAGATTACTGCGGATGCACTTCGTGGGTTCCTGCACCATGTCCTCGCTTAAACACGCATCGGCGCAAGCCGTGCATGCTTTGCACAATCTACGCAGACGTCAACGCAGCGTGCTAAAAGCTGCGGTCGTTGTTGATGTCTTTCGGATAGGCGTTGATCGTATCGGTTGCGTGGGTCATTGCGTTCTCCTGCTAGTTGCTGTCAAAACATAATCCTCATGGAGGACTCTCGTGTGTCTGTGCGCAGAGCAAGCTCGACGCTAGACGGAAAGGGATGCTTTGTCATGCCTTAACCTTTAACCGCCAGTTGAAATTAGAGCCACACTCGAAGGCCAGCCACAACACAAAGGCGAGGCTATCGATCTCATCGGTCGCTTCACGTGCGAAATCAGCGGTGTTACCGAACAGATGCGCCCAAGACACACCGATGTAAGGGGCGAACTCACGCCAGATCTCATAGCGAGGCCGCGGGCCCAGTTCGAGCCTAGGAATTCAAGCGCGCTAGTGCCTTTTAGCGGTCGGCAGCTAGGAGTCAACGTCCCGCCGCAGCTAAAGGTTTAGCCTCGACCGCCATAACATTGTTCAGATTAAGCTCCGGTCGGCTCTTGTCCGCTGTGCCGCCCCTTAATTCCTGTCAACGTTTGATAGTCGCAGATGCCATACTGCTCACACAGCAAATGGCGCATTTCATCGATTTCCATCAACTGCA
>DATACK010000307.1:0-15657 GCA_036259115.1 Gammaproteobacteria bacterium
TGGTCGGTGGCGGTCCAACGGGTTCAGAAATAGCCGCCAACCTGCACGCACTGGGCAGGCGCTGCGGCGCACGGCCTCAAGTCACACTAGTCACTCATGGTGACCGGCTGATTGAGCAGGCGCCTATGGCGGCATCGCGGGTATTACATAGCCAGCTTGTCCGCAAAGTAGTCGAGGTCCAGATGCAGACCCGCATGGTACGGCGCGAACCTGATACGTTAGTCACACAAGGCAGTCGCCGCATCGAGGCGCATATTGTTGTGTTGGCTACAGGCTTGTAGGCGAATCCGCTTGTCTACAAAACCGGTTTGCCATGCCTGCGTCGCGAAGGCTTGCGGATCAACACTAGATTGCATTCAATCGCAGACGAGCGGGTCTTCGCCGCCGACGACTGCGCCTACATAGAGGGCTTTGATCTGCCCAAGCTCGGCGTATTCGGGGTAAGACAGGCTCGGTTCATCCACGGGAACATTCTGGCTAACCTGGCTGGTAAGGCGTTGAGAATTTACAAGCCGCAAAAACGCTATCTGGCAAGTCGCAATCTCAGCGATGGCACGGCATTGTCCATGTGGGGACCATTATGGTGGAACGGCCGCATGAGCCTGTGGCTTAAAGACCGACTCGATAGACGTTTTCTGGACAGGTATCGGTACGCAGTTGCCCATTGAGTGTTCTAGTTTATCAGATGCTGCCTTATGCTATCTGCGAGCGAATTCGAACTCGCGGCCGTGCCTTGCGGCTTAGAACAGCCTGCTGTTAATCCACAGGTACACGAGAATGCTGGCGGCGTATCCTAGTACGATGGCCGGCATCCAGCGCAGGTGGCTGAAAAAGTATAGTATCCGCGCGCCGGTCCCATCAGGGCGATGCCCGCGGCCGAGCCGATACTACGGGTCGCCGCTCACACCTGTGGCCAGAGTGACCAAGAGCCGATGGCCATCCGGCATGTGTGGATTCATCTGGATGACCGCGGCCATGATCGGGGTATTGTCGACCACGATCGAGGCCAAGCCGATCATTATATTTGCGAAAAGAGACCTACCTGCACGTAGAGGAGCTGTGAATCCATGGCTAGATAGCCGATAAAACCTAGGCCTCAGATGCATAGAATCACGACGTAGAAAAGGAGGAGCGTATCCCATTCCGCACGCCACGAAATTGAAGATATCGGCTCCGACGCTAGCTCTTTTGTTGTCCTGACCGCGTGATGGGTCGGTTTAAGGTAATAAGCGAAGAACTGAAGATAAGCCAATCCTGTCATCATACCCACGGCTGCAGATAAGCCCGCGCACTGTTGGAAGGCGATGGCAGTACCCAAGGCGGCTGCGAACAACAACATGACGCACCGCCCACCCCACTTCGTGGACTCCGCACCAATCATTCTCCGGCGCGGTCCGCCCTGAGGCACGGCAAAATACTTCGCTGTGGCCGGAATGAGATAGTTGACGGCCACAGGCAGAAACAGGTAGAAAACTCGGCAAAGCTTGAAAGTCCCGCCTGGCATACCATTAATGGCGTGAGATCGCAAAGGCGCTCTAAGCGCCTCCCGCGTTGGCAGCGACCACCACGTTGATGCGGCAAGTGCGACAAAGCGGGCGTTGCCGGTGCCCATAGTCAGCAATGATGGCGCCCATCACCAGTGTGCTGGTCAGATTATCGATTGCCGCCGAGAGAAAAAAGCAATGATGCCAGTGACCGAAAACAGCCTTCGATAACCAAAGCCCGTGCACACCAGCTAGGTGCACAACTCGCCGAATACGGCACGCTCAAGCATGGTGTTTACGTAGGTCATAGCCGCGAGCAGAAATAGAAGCATTTCAGCATATTCAATCAATGCTTCCTTCGCAGCATTCAGAACAGCGGCATGATCGCCGGAGTCGTGCGCATAGACCAAGCCGATCAGAAGCCATATGAAGCCCGCGCCAAAGTGACCGGCTCGGATTTTCGCAACTGTGTGAGTTCCTCGGTCATCACCAGCGCGTAGGCAAACACGAACTGGGCCAGGCTTGTGTAGCCTATCCTAATGTGTGGTGAGATCGAGCCGCATCCGATTGTCGCCTTTGGCAAAACCGGGGGTCAAAGGCCATATCAATAGGCTGCCCACGTAGGCGATCTGGCAGGCAATCCTCATCCAAAGCAGGCCTGCTACATGCTTGCACACGGCGAGATGAATATTTATGTCCACGAGATGTTGAGTATGTTGTTGATCGATGGTTAGCCATTCTAATAGAGCTGACCCGCTGCCTGGTGGGCGACCTGGTACAGCATGCCCGGCTGGGCAGTCTTGCAGTACACTACCGGCTTGTCTCAAATGATGTTATGTGCGTACTTAACGTGAATGACTAAACCGCTACGCCCCCGATGAGCTGGATCGGTACGATAATGCTGACGCTATTGGGATACATGGCAGCCAGACTTCCAGGCGCAGTGCTCGGCTTTATTGCGGGTTATTGGCTGGATCGCATGCGCGCCGCGCCACGCGCGCGCCTCGGTAGCGCCTCCGGTACGCAAAACATCTTCTTCGAGGCCACCTTTAGCGTTATGGGGCATGTATGTAAAGTGGACGGCCGTGTCTCGCCCGGCGAGATTGAGGTCGCTGAAGCGCTGATCGCGCGCATGGATCTGTCGCCACAGGCGCGTCGGGAGGCGATCGAGCATTTCAATCGTGGCAAGCGCGCCGATTTCGATTTGGATGCTACATTGGAGGCATTGCGGCGGGCGAGCCGTTGGCAGCCGAATCTAGTTCGTGTATTCCTTGAGATCCAAATACAAGCCGCGTTCGCTGACGGCGCAATCAACGCGGCCGAGCGCCGCGCGCTCCTATATATCGCGCAGCGGTTAGGTTTGACACCGCAGGAATTCGCGCGTCTGGAGTCCTTGCTGCGCGGCTGGTATACACGCGGGCGCGGCACCGCTGCCGGCCGTGATACACTGGCCGATGCCTACGAGGTATTAGGCGTTGCCAAGGATGCATCGGATGCAGAGATCACGAAGGCTTATCGTAGGTTGATGAATCAGCATCATCCCGATAAGCTAACGGCCAAGGGTCTGCCGAAGGAAATGATGAAGATGGCCGAGGAAAAGACGGTGCGTATACGCGCCGCCTATGACGCGATTCGCCAGGCCCGCAGTCCATAGTCCTGCCGGGGCAAGCGTTGTGCTGGGCACGGTTGCCGGGGCCTAAAAAGCCTTCCAGTCGCCTTCAAGCGCTTTTCTCCTTCTCATGCCGCATCCATGCTTTGCGACGTTGTAAATGGCGCTGCGATTCCATGTTAACGCGTTTAGTTGGCAGTAGATATCGATGAAACGGCGTTTGATAAACACGGACTGCATCAGCCTGGTCTTGGAAAACGCGGACCCGGCCCAATATAATTTTCCGCCGTTTCGGCGAGTTTAGGAGTACATCAATGCCAATTTATGAATATCAATGTTCGGCTTGCGGTCATCGGCTAGAGGTCATACAGCGTTATACCGACGCACTTTTAAAGAGATGTCCGGATTGCGGCAAGGCCAGGCTGAAAAAGCTGATGTCGGTGGCCGGCTTCCGGCTGAGCGGCAGAGGCTGGTACGAGACCGACTTTAAGAACAACAAGCAGAGGAACCTGGCGCAGAAGGATTCTGTAGAAGAGAAGAAATCCTCTAAATCCGGCGATTCCAGTGAGGAAAAGAAATCCGCCAGGGCCGGCGAATCTGGCGGCGAGAAGCAAGCGACTTCAGCCAAGCCTAAGACCGCGGCAGCGTTGTCGGCTGCGGACGATTAACAAAGTCTATTTTACCACCGTCGCATCCATAAGCCTTCGTGAGTAGATTGATAGCCCGGCTGCGCGGTTATCTGATCGCTGGCCTACTGGTATGGGTGCCGCTAGGAATCACTGTGCTTGTGGTAACCCTGCTGGTCGATCTCATGGATCGAACAGTGGTGTGGTTGCCACCGGCTTGGCGCCCTAAGGAGCTATTCGGCATTGATATCCCTGGCCTTGGGTTTGCGCTTACCTTTATTTTAGTGATTCTGACCGGGGTGGCGGTCGCTAACTTAATTGGCAAGCGCTTAGTCGCCGCCTGGGAAAGGCTTCTTGCGCGCATTCCCCTGGTGCGAACGGTCTACTCTATAGTCAAGCAGGTGGTAGAGGCCGTAGTCTCGACCAACAGCAGCGCGTTTCGCAAGGTGCTGCTGGTGGAGTATCCCCGCAAAGGAAGCTGGTCCATTGCGTTTCTGGCTGGTGGCGGGGGTTTAGGCGAGGTCCATGAGCGTATCGACCAGGAAGCCGTCACCGTGTACGTCCCCCACGCGCCCAACTTTACTTCCGGCTTCCTCCTCCTGCTGCCTAAGGACGAAGTCATCGTACTGGATATGTCAGTGGAAGAGGCTATGAAGATGATAATGTCACTGGGCGTGACCTTGCCGTCGCCGACGGGTAAGATTGCGCGCGAAGAGGCTGAAACTGAGTCTTCACGTTCCATCCAGCTTTAATCATGCGCGAATTGATTGTCTGCTTGGCCGTGGATGCGGCATCTTTGATCCTGGCGTTAATTTACTGGACCGATTTGCATGCGTAGTCAGTATTGCGGCGAGGTGAGCGAGGTACTGCTCGACCAGACGGTGACCTTATGCGGCTGGGTCAATCGCCGCCGCGATCATGGTGGCGTGATCTTCATTGATCTGCGCGACCGCGAGGGCGTCGTGCAGGTGGTATTCGATCCCAATGCGCCTGATGTGTTCGCTACCGCGGAGCGGGTGCGAAACGAATATGTCTTGGCGATCACCGGTCAGGTACGCAGGCGCCCGACGGGTACCGAAAACGCCGCGCTGAAGACCGGCCAAGTAGAGGTACTGGCGAGGCAAGTCGTGGTCTTGAATGAGGCCGAACCGCCGCCTTTTCAGCTCGACGAGATGGACGTTCAAGAGGAAGCGCGCCTTAAGTATCGCTACATCGATCTGCGCCGCCCGCCGATGCAAGAGCGCTTACGTGCACGCGCACGCGTGACGGCCGCGCTGCGCAGGTTTCTCGATGCGCACGGCTTTGTCGACGTCGAGACGCCGATGCTTACGCGCTCCACGCCCGAAGGATCACGCGATTACCTCGTGCCAAGCCGCACGCATCCGGGCGCGTTTTTCGCATTACCGCAGTCACCACAATTATTCAAGCAATTATTGATGATCAGCGGGCTAGATCGCTATTTTCAGATCGTGCGCTGTTTTCGCGACGAAGACTTGCGCGCCGATCGCCAGCCCGAATTCACTCAGCTCGATATTGAGACGTCGTTTATGAACGAGCAGGAGATCATGGACTTAATGGAGTCCATGATACGCGACCTGTTCAAGCAGGTGCTAGGTGTCGATTTGCCCGCTCCCTTCCCACGCATGAGTTACCAAGAGGCATTGCTGGGCTACGGATCCGATAAACCCGATCTGCGCATTCCGCTGGTGCTGGTGGAACTTGCTGATCTCATGCGTGGGGTGGAATTCAAGGTGTTTTCCGAGCCGGCCAATGATCCTGCGGGGCGCGTTGCTGTACTGCGTGTGCCAGGCGGCGCCGAGCTCTCGCGCAAGGACATCGATAACTACACCGCCTTGGTCGAACGCCATAGTGCCAAGGGACTGGCTTATATCAAATGTAATGACGTTGGTGCCGGACGCGAGGGTTTACAGTCACCAATCCTCAAATTCCTGCCGGACGAGGTCATCATCTCCGTCTTGCAACGTGCTGCCGTCGCTGATGGCGACTTGCTGTTCTTTGGTGCCGGCAAGGCAGAGATAGTCAATGAATCGCTAAGTGCCCTGCGGGTTAAAGTAGGGCGCGATCGCGACCTCGTCGAGGCCGGCTGGCGACCATTATGGGTGGTCGAATTCCCGATGTTCGAATGGAGCGCTCGCGAGCAGCGCTTCAGCGCGATGAATCATCCATTCACCGCACCCGTGATTGACGATCCCACTGCGCTCGAGGCCGATCCCGTAGGCATGCTGGCGCGTGCCTACGATATAGTGCTAAACGGTACCGAGATCGGGGGCGGCTCGGTGCGTAATCATAAGATGGCGATGCAGCAGGCGGTATTTCGCGTATTGGGTCTTTCCGAGCGCGAGGCACAAGACAAATTCGGTTTCTTGCTGGATGCGCTGAAGTACGGTGCGCCACCGCATGGCGGTATTGCATTCGGACTAGATCGTCTGGTAATGCTGATGACTGGGAGCCAATCGATCCGCGAAGTTATGGCCTTTCCCAAGACGCAGACGGCGCATGATCCGCTGACCGGCGCGCCGTCACAGATCGACGAGGCGCAACTTAGAGAACTGCATATAAGAGTCCACCGGCCGGGGCGAAACGGTTGAGCCCAAGCGTGGACGATTATCTCATTCCCTGGGTTTCTAACTCTTGCTGAATCCCTGCAAACTGCCGCACCTGCGCCGCCCCCTCGCGTATCACCGCAGGCAATTGACTGATGGCCTTTTCAGCCTCCTGCCTGTTGTCGAAACGTCCCCATATCAGTGAATACCACGTAGCATTTCCGCGCCGCACGGGGAAGTAGGCCATCTCGCCGGATAAATTATATTTTTCCCGGAAGTAGGGCATGGCCAGTTCGTTTTGGCTGGCGAAAAGTTGCACTGTGTAATCTCGCGGATCCTGTGCGCGTACCCAGTCTGTGTGCTTGAATGGATCGCCGGTTGTGGCAATGACCTGCACCTCGTCAGGCCCGGCCTGGACGCTGCCCTGATCCGGCGATATCCGCGTATAACCAAGCTGTGCTTCCGAGTTGAACAGGGCATGCGTCTCCTTTGAGTGCGGGAATGTATTTTGCAGTCGTTGAGCGTAGCGCTGCGCTAGCGCCGCGTTGCCCAGCGCGCGTTCGATCTGCACCGCCAGCCATAGCGTCTCGGGCGTGTGTCGCGCGACCTGCAGATACTGCTGTAGATTACGACGCGCCTGTGGATAGCGGCCCTTCTCGTAACTGATGCGCGCGGTTTGGAACAAAGCTGTGGGCATGATCGGATTCTTGTTCAGCGCCGCTGTGAAATATTGAGCGGCCCGATCGAGGTCGGGTATGCGCAATGCGCATAGGCCGGCATTAGTGTAGGCTACGTCCGGCGATGAATTGTGGGGATGATCCGCCGCACTAAGAAATTGTTTCTCTGCTTGTGCCAAGCGGCCCTGATTGCACAAGAACTTGCCATAGTTGTTGTGTCCTGAAGGATCGTTAGGGTCCAGTGCCAGCGCGCGCTTGAAATGTTGTTCGGCAAGAGCGGCCTGCCCCAGCCGTTCGTAGATCATACCCGCGACATTGTGCGCGCTGGCAAGTTGCGGATTCTCCTCTAGCGCGATGTTGATTCTGTCCAGTGCCAGTTGCGGGTGATGATTGCGCCAATGTCGCAGCCCTAGCAGCACATTGATCTGCGCGGGGGTGAGTTCCGGCTGCGGCCGCATCGAAGGCTTGGTGTTGACCTGCGCGCAGGCGTTGAGCAACATGACGAGCGCAATCGCCCAAAGAATGCGCGCTGTCACAGTTGAAAAGCGATCTGGATTAGCTACCTGATGTTGTTTGTCTGCTGCAAGCAAGGCAAGGAGCGCCAGTTTGTAATAGAACCTATCCGAAAAGCGCGTTTTGTCGTGCGAGTACTTCAATTACGCTCGTGCTCTGCATTCTACGCAGATACTAATGGCGATCGGAACGACCTGAAGCTATGAGATGACTTATAAAACTCGGCCTGCAGCATATTATTAGCAGCTTATCTTACCTTTGTTCGCATGGCGTATAAACGTCCTGAATCCGTATTGGTGGTGGTTTATACCGTCGACAGCGAGGTGCTGATGCTGCGGCGTAAGTCCCCGCCTGATTTTTGGCAGTCGGTCACCGGCAGCCTAGAGTGGAACGAGACCCCTGCACAGGCGGCGCGGCGCGAGCTCGCCGAGGAAACCGGCCTCCATAATAATGGTTTGATTGACTGCGGAGATAGCCATATGTTCACCATCTATCCGATGTGGCGACACCGGTATGCACCCGGCATCGTAGAAAATCTGGAGCATGTATTCCGATTAGCGCTAGATGGACGCTGTCAAATCGTCCTCGATCGTGCCGAACATCAGGAATACGCCTGGGTTCCAAAGCATGAGGCCGCAGCCTTGGCAACATCTTACACGAATCGCGATGCGATTCTGATATGGGTGCCGGACCCGCGCAACTAGTCAGACGCGAGGGCATGATTCGATGCGCGAGGTGGCGGTGCTCGTCCATGGTATCTGGATGATCGGGTTGGAAATGATCCCGCTGCGCCGCAATCTGCAACGCTGCGGATTAGAATGCCATCAATTTTTCTACCGCAGTCTGATCAATGCGCCACAGTTGAACGCGGCCAGACTCGATCGGTTCTTGAGAAAGATCGATGCCGATATTATCCATTTGGTAGCGCATAGCTTAGGCGGTATCGTCGTGCTGCACTTGTTCGAGCAAGCGCCTTTGCAGAAGCCCGGTCGTGTGGTGATGATGGGTACACCACTCAACGGGTGCGAGATCGCAAGGCGCCTGCATAGGTTAGTCATAACCCGACCGTTGTTGGGCCGCAGCGTGGTGCGCGGCCTGCTGGGAGACCGACCAGCCTGGAAAGCCCCGCGTGAGTTGGGGATGATCGCCGGCACCAAAGGCATCGGGATGGGAAGTCTGGTGTTCGGGGGACTGGAATCACCAAGCGATGGTACGGTGCGTGTAAGCGAAACGTGTTCACCTGAAGTGAACGCACACCTTTGTGTACCTTTCAGTCATGCGGGCATGTTGTGGTCGCCGGAGGTGGCCGCAGCCATCTGCCGATTTTTGAGATCGGGCGATTTTGCCGGTGGTGCGTAGCGGCTAGGTACCCCCGACGATGCGCTAAAATGATAAACTAAGAGCCACTTAGATGGATGAGCTCCACGCATGGCAGGACACAGCAAATGGGCTAACATACAGCACCGAAAAAAGGCGCAGGATGCCAAACGCGGTAAGCTGTTTACCCGCCTGATTCGCGAGATCACCGTCGCGGTCCGGAGGGGTGGCTCCGACGTCGACGCCAACCCGCGCTTGCGGCTGGCTGTGGATAAGGCGTTGACGGCTAACGTGCCGAGGGACACGGTCGATCGCGCGATCAAACGCGGCGCTGGCGAGTTGAATGGTGCCCAATACGAAGAGATTCGCTATGAAGGTTACGGCCCCGGCGGCGCGGCGGTTATGGTGGACTGCATGACCGATAACCGCAATCGCACCGTGGCCGAGATTCGTCATGCGTTTACCCGCCACGGTGGCAATCTGAGCACCTCCGGCTCTGTCGGTTTTCTGTTTAACGAGGCGGGCGTGCTGAGCTATCCGCAGGGTGCAAATGAAGATACGATCATTGAGGCTGCGCTAGAGGCCGGTGCCGAAGATGTGGCGAAGCAAGCTGACGGTAGCATAGACGTACTGACCACACCAGAGCAGTTCGTCGCGGTGCGAGATGCGATGGTTGCCGCGGGACATGTGCCCGAGCATGCCGAGGTCACTATGCGCGCGGATACATACGTTACCTTGTGCGATGAAGAGGCCGAAAAGATGCTCCGTTTGCTGAATGCCTTGGAAGATCAGGACGACGTGCAGAACATCTATGCGAACGTAGACTTTCCGGACGAGGTGCTGCAAGAGCGTTAAAGAGTTAAGGTATGGGCGTGAGAAATCTTACGGCCTTGCGCTTAACGCCTACAATCCTATGCTCCGCATTATTGGTATTGATCCTGGTTCGCGGATCACAGGTTACGGCATCATCGACAGTGATGGTCGCCGCAGTCGCTACGTGATCAGTGGCTGTGTTGCGATCTCAGGTGAAAACCTTGCCGCCAGACTAAACGTCGTCTTCCAAGAGGTAAACAACTTGATCCAGGCACATCGCCCACATGAGCTAGCGATCGAGCAGGTGTTCATGGCGCGCAATGCGGCCTCCGCGCTCAAGCTTGGCCATGCACGCGGCGCGGCGATATGCGCGGCCGTAAGCCACGGATTGTCGGTCGCCGAATACAGCGCGCGCTCGGTAAAGCAGGCGGTCGTGGGTCGCGGCGGCGCCTCTAAGGAGCAGATACAGCACATGGTGCGATACCTCCTCGCTTTAAGTGGCAGTCCACGTGCTGATGCTGCCGATGCCTTGGCGGTAGCACTGTGCCATGCACATACCGGCGCCACGCTCAATCGCTTGCCGGGCGCCGTGCGCGGCAAGCTGAGATGATAGGTCGCCTGCGCGGAGCGTTGGTCGTAAAGCATCCGCCTCATCTGATGCTAGATGTAGGTGGAATCGGCTATGAATTGGAGGCGCCTATGACTACTTTTTATGCCTTACCAGGCATCGGTGAGACGGTCACGCTACATACGCATCTGCAGGTGCGCGACGATGCGCATGTCCTCTACGGCTTCACGGACGAGGCCTCGCGGGGATTGTTCCGATCGCTGCTGAAGGTCAATGGCGTAGGCTCCAGGATGGCGCTTGCAATCCTGTCGGGCATGGATGCTGATGCCTTCGCCCGCTGTGTCCATGCCGGGGATAGCGCCGCCTTGACTCGCTTGCCCGGTGTAGGGCGTAAGACCGCGGAAAGGTTGGTGGTAGAGATGCGTGATCGGTTGGATAGCAAGGCGCTGGCTGCGATGCCTGTTGTGCAGGCTGCGGCTGAGGCAAAACCGCAAAGTCCCTTGGACGACGCGGTATGCGCGCTAATCGCGCTGGGTTATAAGCCTCAAGAAGCGAGCCGCATGGTCAATCGCGTGGAGTCGCACGATCAGAGCTGCGAAGAGATTATCAGGTTGGCACTGAAGAACAGTCTAACATGAAGCAAGGCGTTTACTGCGAGAAACACAGATAAGGGCGATTGCTAGATCGCGATTAATCGAGATGAAGACCACCTACAGGAGCTTATCCGATGAAAGAAGTGCAGCGTTTAACCAGCGCTGCCCCAGATATCGAAGACGTGGCAGTGGATACTTCAATCCGTCCGCGCCGACTGAGGGACTATCTGGGTCAGCCTGCGGTGCGTGCACAGATGGAGATCTTTATCTCCGCTGCGCGCGCGCGCGGTGAGGCGCTGGATCACGTCTTGATCTTCGGACCACCAGGCCTCGGTAAGACTACCCTGTCGCATATCATCGCCAACGAGCTGGGCGTGAATCTCCGTCACACATCAGGGCCGGTGCTTGAGCGCCCTGGCGATCTCGCGGCGCTGCTGACCAATTTGGAGGCACGCGATGTACTATTTGTCGACGAGATCCATCGTCTGAGCCCGGTGGTCGAAGAAGTCCTATACCCGGCGCTAGAGGATTTTCAACTCGACATCATGATCGGGGAGGGGCCGGCGGCGCGTTCGATAAGGCTTGATCTGCCGCCATTTACGCTGGTCGGCGCCACTACCCGTGCTGGACTTTTAACTTCACCGCTGCGGGATCGATTTGGCATCGTGCAGCGGCTGGAGTTCTACACGACCGAGGAGTTGGCTGAAATCGTGCGGCGCGCGGCGGGTATTTTGAAGGTCGAGCTGGAGTCCGAAGGCGCGACCGAAATCGCGCGCCGTTCGCGTGGCACGCCGAGAATCGCGAACCGCCTGCTGCGGCGCGTACGCGATTATGCGCAGATCAAGGCTGATGGGCGGATCACGGCATCGGTCGCCGGGCGGGCGTTGGATATGCTCAACGTCGATGGTAACGGCTTCGATCATATGGACCGGCGATTGCTGCTGACCATGATAGAAAAATTCGCGGGCGGCCCGGTTGGTGTGGACAGTCTTGCGGTGGCCATTGGCGAGGAGCGCGGCACGATTGAGGACATGATCGAGCCTTATCTGATTCAGCAAGGTTTCATGTTGCGGACCCCGCGCGGGCGTATGGCGACTAAGGCCGCGTACCTGCACCTGGGGTTGCCAGTTGCAAGGGCGCAGGATGCGCCGGATCTGTTTAGCGAATTGGGGAATGGGTCTTGATCGCAGCGCCCGTGCCGGCTTTTGATGATGGTGTGCAGTAATCGCCGCCGTGTAGGCGACCGATATAACGTAGTGCCCATACGGTTGATTGAGCCCGTTGCGCAAACGGAGCGAGCCAATGATCAGGAACATGCGCTTCCGGACCGGACGCATGGCGGTCTACGCTCGTTGCGCACGCTGGTATTGGCGGGCTATGCGATAGTGACCGTGCCGTTAATCGTCATCGTGCTGGCCGCGGCATATGGTGTCAATCGGTTTGCGGACAAGAGCCAGCAGGTCGTCTATCAATCTGTGCTTGCCACGCAGAATAGCCGTATTCTCATGGAGCAGCTCATCGGGATGGAGCGCGCGGCACGTCAGTATCAGGTCATGCAAGATCCGTCTCTATTCTCCGTTTATCGCGATGGGCACAATCAGTTTGTGGCCACTATTGAGGACCTGATGCAATCGCCGGATCGGCCCATCATCAGGGCAGTGCAAAGTCTGGCAACGCGCGAGGCGACCCTGTACAACACCTTGGCGAACGCAGCGGCTAACGATAAAGTGGTATCGGCGAAGACCCTGAACGACTTCGGCGAGCTTCGGGATGAGGCGCGGGACGCATGGCTCAAAAGCAGTCGGCTGGTGGGTCGTAAGGTGAGCTTGCTCGATGAGGCCGCCCACTCTTTGCAGGCCACCTTGCTGTGGGCAAGCGCGTTGCTGGCGCCGGCGACCTTGGCGCTTGTATTGCTTTTTACCTGGCTGATCGCGCGCCCAATACGTCAGTTAGATGCCGCAATCAATCGGCTAGGGGACGGAAAATTCGAGCAGCCGCTGGTGGTGCGGGGCCCTCGCGACCTCGAGTATTTGGGTGAAAGACTTGATTGGTTACGGCGCCGATTGGCCGAATTAGAGCAACAGAAACAAAAGTTTCTGCGCACCGTTTCCCATGAATTGAAGACGCCGCTGGCATCCTTACGCGAGGGCAGCGGATTATTGACCGATCAGGTGGTGGGTGAGCTGAATGATGAGCAGCGGGAGATTGTTCGGCTGTTGCAGATCAGCGGCTGGAAGCTACAAAGTCAAATCGAGAATCTGCTTAACTATAACCGTATTCAAGGGCAATATTTCGCCCTCAATCCGCGTCTGGTGGATTTGGACGCGCTGACAGAGCGCGTGTTAGCGGAACATCAGATCACCTTGCGCGCCCGGCGGCTGCGCGTGGATAAACAGCTGGATAAGGTACGGCTTTGGGGCGATGAGGAGTTGCTAAAGAACGTCGTCGATAATCTGCTATCAAACGCCATCAAATACTCACCCGTCGGCGGCGTGCTAGATATACGCTTACGCGAGCAAAACCCCCACGCCAGTTTGATAGTCAGTGATCAAGGGCCCGGCATCGATCCTGATGAACGTGAGAAAATATTCGAAGTATTTTATCAGGGTCGGGCGGCTCGCGAAGGCAAGCGATCGGGTACCGGCATCGGTTTGGCTATCGTGCGCGAGTATGTGCAAGCGCATCGTGGGAGCGTGCACACCGAACCGTCGGGGCTAAGTCCTACGGGCACCTCGTTCATCGTGGAGCTTCCGCTTGACCTGCGCAAAGATGTGCTATGAACCGCTGGCGCGAGATTGCATTCATATCGCAAGATGCCCTCCACTGAGGTTTAGCTTACCGCACAGTGCAGTGTTGTGGGCTTGGCTGCTCGCGGGCATGGTGGATAAAGCGATGGTCCGGCCTTTTGCTACCGGTTGAAACCACGCGAGACGCTTATTACATGTAGCATCTAAATAGGGTTGAAGAGATTGAACGCGCTAGGATCTACGATGCATCGAATTCTGGTGGTAGACGATGACGAGAGTCTGCTGCATCTGCTATCGCTGCGCCTAAAGTCCGCTGGTCTGGAGGTGGATACGGCGGCCAGCGGTAGTGAAGCGCTGGCACGCCTGCCGCTATTTCAGCCACACGTAATCATTACTGATCTGCGCATGGAAGGTATGGATGGCATGGCGTTGTTCGATGCCGTGCACCAGCAGTATCCGACCTTGCCGGTGATCATCCTGACCGCGCATGGTTCGATTCAGGAGGCCGTGGTGGCCACCAGGCGTGGGGTGTTTACCTTCCTCACCAAGCCCTTCGACAGCAAGGAACTGCTGGCGCAGGTGGAAAAGGCACTGGAAGCGGCAGGCGAGATGGACATCGGTGAAGGCGTTGGTGAGCCGGATCAGGAGTTGCGCCGCGACATTATCACCCGCAGTCCGCTGATGGAGGATCTGCTGCGCCAGGCGCGATTGGTCGCGCGCTCGGACGCCAGTGTTTTCATCCAGGGCGAGAGCGGCACCGGCAAAGAATTGCTAGCGCGCGCCATTCACCGCATCAGCCCGCGCGCGGCGGAGCGCTTCGTCGCGGTCAATTGCACCTCCATCCCCTCGGAGTTGCTGGAGTCCGAGTTATTCGGCCATAAGAAGGGTTCCTTTACCGGTGCGGTGCGCGATCACCTTGGTCTGTTTAAGGCCGCCGACAAAGGCACCTTGTTTTTGGATGAGATTGGCGATATGCCGCTTACTTTTCAGGCCAAGTTGCTACGTGCGCTGCAGGAGCGCGTGGTACGTCCGGTGGGCGGCACCGACGACGAACCGGTCGACGTACGGCTGATATCGGCCACGCACCAGAATCTGGAGCAGGCGATGCGTGAGCGTCGCTTTAGGGAAGATCTGTACTATCGCCTCAACGTGGTGACGCTGGAACTGCCGCCATTAGCGGCGCGGCGCGAAGATATTCCGTTGCTCGCGGCGCATTTCATCAAGCAGCTAAGCGAACGATATGGTCCTCGTGTCAAAGGTTTTTCGCCCGAGGCAATGGAGTGCCTTATGCGTTATCACTGGCCGGGTAACATCCGTCAACTCTACAACGTCGTCGAGCAGACAGTAGCCTTGTCTACCACGCCACTGATCCCTGTCACCTTGGCCGAGCGGGCATTACGGGAACCGCCGGGAGAACTGCCGTCTTTGGTTGAGATGCGCCAGCGCGCCGAGCGCGAATACATCACCCAACTCTTGCAGCTCACCGGTGGGAATGTAACCAAAGCCGCGCGCTTGGCCCAGCGCAACCGCACGGAATTTTATAAGCTGCTCAACCGCTACCACCTCGATCCCGCGCTGTTTAAGGCATCCAAATAATGCATTGTGGTTTGATAGAGCGCCAGCGACGCCTGCGCTTCTAGTTGGCGTGCCGGGTGCGATATAGACTGGTAGTTTGCCTTTAAATGATGGATTGTCTCCCAAACTCAGCGTGTTCGTTACACAATCAATGAAGGCGTGGTTTGGCAAACTCGTAGGCCCTATGGAGCGCTGTTTGTCGCCTTACAGCGACGTGGCGTTATTAAAGTAGGAACAGTGGCTTAATTCAACCCTGCTGACGATAGGTCGCCCATCGGCGACAGCTGGAGTTTCTACTAAGGCCGATCCGCGCTTGGGGTAACGGTTATCAGTTTGGCACGGTGATTGCAATTTTCGTTTGGGTACTGCATACGAGGCGTGTCTTTGACGATTCACGAGTATGGATGCGACGCTTGAAGGAACTGGAAGGCAGGAACGCCGCCCGGCGACCTCGGTCTGAAGCAAAGGTCAGTACTGCGGGTACAGGACTCGACCTTCAGCCATATTGGCTGTTTGATGCGCCACACGGCGTGAGCCCCCTTGTCAGTCCTGGATTGGCGCGGCCCCTGGC
>DATACK010000308.1:0-3671 GCA_036259115.1 Gammaproteobacteria bacterium
ATATGCACATGCTCCTGGGTTTCTGTGCGCAGATGTAATCATTACCGCTCAGGTTGTTGACAATATCGCTACCACCTAAGCCGCTAACACATCCACACCGGCTGTTTCGTTTATCGTCTCACTAGTGATGCTGTTGTCGGCTTTGATAGTGGCCACACCGACGGGCTGGACCGCCTCATTATCGGCGGTGGTCACCACTGCGGTACTGGGGGAGCTAAACCGGTGCACCGTTATCTTGATTGCGTAGAGATCGGATTCTGTCTCCTTTCCTTCGATGTCACTGTCATCGATGATCGGTATACTAAAGGTCGTGTTTTGACCTAACAAACCACCTGCCATTATGGCGGAACTGAAAAATCTTTTTGCCATTCTTTTCATTGCTGTTTTCCTCATGTACATCGTATGCACCGCTGGTTCTCAAGCGCTCGGCTTTTCAACCTGATTAAGGGACAGTGTGCACTGGGCAGATGTAAAGTGCTGTCGAGAGAACGTAAAGCGAGGTAAAGATCTGTAAACGCCGATTGCGGGCGCGCATGGGGGAGGTATCATGTGACCCAGCGAAATCAATGGCTGCCATCCATGACAAGAGTGTTGCTCGTCGATGATGACGCCGATCTGTGCGCGATGCAGTCCGAGTACCTCACGGCGGAGGGCTTCGAAGTGCATGCGGTGCACGACGGTGAAACGGGTGTGCGCGAGGCCCTGTCTGGCGATTACGGCATCGTCGTACTTGACGTCATGATGCCACGTTTGAGCGGTGTGGAGGCCTTGCGACGCATCCGCACATTCAGCGCCGTGCCGGTAGTCATGCTCACTGCACGGGGTGACGATGTGGACCGTATTGTGGGTCTTGAGCTGGGGGCTGACGACTATGTGCCGAAACCGTGCACACCGCGTGAACTTCTCGCGCGTATACGCGCCATACTGCGCCGCATCGAGCACGCTGGCAGTCCGATTGATGTCCAGCGGCCACTTACGGTCGGGAAGCTCTTGATGCGCCCCGAGCAGCGACGTGCCGAGTGGGCGGGGCACCCGCTCGAACTCACCAGCATTGAATTCAATCTGCTCGAGGTGCTGGCCAAGGGCGCTGGCAAGGTCATCAGTAAGCAGAGCCTGTCGCAAGAGGCGTTGAGGCGACCGCTGGCGCGCTACGACCGCAGCATTGATGTGCACGTGAGCAGCCTGCGGCATAAATTGGGGGTCCTATCCGATGGACGCTCGCCGATCCAGACAATTCGTGGCGTTGGCTATCAGCTTATTTCGGAATGAGGCATGGGTGGACGTCTTTTCTGGAAGATTTTTCTCGGCTTTTGGCTGACGCTTCTTCTACACGGTGCTGGAGCCGCTCTAATCGCCGTGTTGTATTACAAGACGCCGCAGAGTTCCGAGATCATGCTCGACCGTCCCGCCCAATGGCTAACCTCCACGGCAGCCGTGGCGCTTGAGCACGGTGGAGCGCGGGCTGTCAAACGCCTGATTAGAAGTTCAGGCGGCCCTGCGCGGGTACCTCTGTTGGTTGTAGACGAGCGCGGGCGGGATGTGCTGGGCCGGTCAGTGCCCGCCGCGTCGCTAGCTGCTGCACGTAAACTCTTGGCAGGCTCGCGGCAGGCGGTCGGTGCGCACCTCGTACGCGGGCCGGACGGCCGCGAATTTCTCATGTTCGTGCCCGCGGACAACGTTCCACTGCTGATGCGAGCGAGCGGGCCGCCGACCATTCCTAATCGCATGACCGCGATCGGCTTGGGCGTGATTGCAAGCATTGGATTCAGCGCAGTGCTCGCTTGGTACCTGTCGCAACCGATTCGCGTCTTGCGTACCTCGTTTGATAACGTGGCGCAGGGCGACCTAGAGACGCGCGTGAGCCCTGCGATCGGGAAGCGCCGTGATGAAATCGCGGATCTGGGACGGGACTTTGACCGCATGGCGGATCGGTTGCAGCAATTGCTCCAGTCTCAGCAGCGCCTGCTGCATGTGGTGTCGCACGAATTGCGTTCGCCGTTAGCGAGACTTCAGGTCGCGATCGGTTTAGCGCGCCAGAGCCCCGAGAAGACCGACAGTGCATTGCTCCGGATAGAGCGTGAATCGCAACGGCTAGACACGTTGGTTGGCGAGGTGCTTACGCTTTCGCGTTTAGAGTCTGGTGCACCGGTGCAGGCCGAGGATTACGTCGACATTGTTGAGTTATTGAGAACCGTCATCGAGGATGCCCGCTTCGAGTGTGGCTCGTCACACGAAATTACGTTGCTTGGTGATACGGACGAGGAGTTAGTGTTTCAAGGCAGCGTCGAATTGCTGCACCGGGCATTCGAGAATGTTGTGCGCAACGCAATCCATCACACGCCCAAGCAGTCACAGATCGAAGTCCTGATCGCAGCCGATGCAGGGGCGGGAGTGCTTTCGGTCTCCATAGCTGACCGAGGTCCAGGACTTCCGGACGATGAAATTCAAACGATCTTTGAGCCATTCAAGCGATCTGTACAGTCACATTCTGGTGGTTACGGTCTTGGACTGGCAATTGCAAAGAGCGCCATCCGCGCGCATGGCGGAACCATAGGTGCGGAGAATCGCCCTGGCGGGGGGCTGATTGTGCGGGTCAGCCTGCCGATGCACCATTGGAATGCCGTTCTGGAAACGGAGAGTGGGTAGGGGCACAAATAGCGACGCTTCTTGCAAGGTGGAAGGAGAATGTTTCGGCAGATCTGCCCAGCCTGCGCCGGTGCGTAATACCCACACAATGTGCCGTCTAATACAGCTTGGTCATCGTGCTGGATCAGTCGGTCCCGCCCACCTGCACGCCGCAGCAGTGGTGGAACTAGCAGCTCATAATTACCATCGCTGGTCGCTCAATTCCTCACCTCTGCTCATAGCCGAAGGCTAACAATCAGCCCCAACCATTAACACTGATTGTTAATCGGAGAAGGATTTGATTCTTCGACCCTCTGCTTTGGCACTGGGAGAACTGGAATCAACGAACGATGTCGCCCACGACTGATTAGCAAACCAGCGTGATGCAGAGAGGCTTGAACCACTAGCAGATCTGTATAAACTACAAAGAAGATCCACATAGGTTATATGCCGGATAGTACAAAATCTGAGGACAAGGGGGGACAGTCCAGGTATGGTCGTTTGGCCGCACAAGGGGGGAAAACGGCCTCACGCCATCCCAAACTGCCCCGCCCATCTACATCAATATCATCAATGTAGATGGTCCTATTTTCAATAGATCTGCGCTTAAATTTTGCTTGTAAGCCAACTTTTGTGGCGGTTGGGCAACTTTCATGTGATGGCCAGGGATAGCAGAATAAACCGGTGTATTACCAGCAAGGGATACTCTAGCTGCTACCAAAGGGATGATGGTCGGCAATCTCGTGGTGGCGCGCAAATCGCCTGCACTGCCGTTTAGATGATGACAATCATCATATGTTCGTCATCATTTATTTACTTCGTGTCAACGTGAACAGCAGAAGCCCAAGAACTGACCGAGCACCGGATCATCGCCAAGGTGCCGCCTTTTCGGGTTGCGATTCCCTAGGCTTGGCGTTCCTGGTGGACTTGCTCGCAGCGTTGCCGGAAGGCTTCACGTTCGGATTCAGTGGGGGGCTTGTCTCGCTTCACCTGCCAGGTTTCAGATAGGCCGCTGCGATGATCGCCGAACACGCCGCCTTGCAAGA
>DATACK010000309.1:0-4518 GCA_036259115.1 Gammaproteobacteria bacterium
AGCAGACGTCGGTTGGCCCGGAAGCCGATCTGCCGCAATGCGGGCAGGTTCTTTAAGCGCTTGCCTATGCAGAAGTCGCGCGTGTTGTTGATGGTGGTTTCCGTACGCAGTGCGCGCCCTTCTTTGTGGTACTGCTTGATGTGTCAGTCCCGGAATAAAACAACCGCAATTTCCCCGGCTTTGTAGTTGTTGAAGATTACATCGGCGGGGATGCGGTACGCACTCTACAACAGTCTCTAAATCTGGGGGGATGGTCTGCCGTGGCGGCGACTTGTTTTCAGACAGAACAAGGTTCAACTAGTTCCGAGTCGAGCACGCTTCTGTCTCCGGGCGGGCTGCAGTGCGACAACGGCTGCTATGGGGGAACGGCGTTGCCGCTATTGTCAGAAGTCCTTTCAAACTTCGAAGTTCCGACCGCTGCAGACGGTCTGTAGCGATGCTGTCTGTCAACGTCAGCGCCGGACCGATTATCACCGGGAAAAGATTGCCGCCGACCCCGAATACCGCGACGTCTGTCGCGATAGCCCGAGGAAGTGGCGGGCACGCAATCCCGGTTATTGGATTCGATACCGGGCCGAACACCCCGACGCAGTGGTCCGAAATCGGGAACAGCAGAAGCTCCGTGACCGGAAGCAACGCCTGCGCAATCTTGCAAACAACACCTTAGCTCGGGACCTAAAGCACTCCGCCGCAGAGATTTGGCTGGTTGGAGCAGGAGCCGACGGTCTTGCAAACAACACCTCAGCTCCCGGCCAAGTGTGGGTAATAGAAGCACTTGCGCCACGTCGAAGCACGACGCCGCTGCCTTGCAAACAACATCCTTCTGGTTCCGAAGGCGTTTCTGCCGGATAAACAAGATGAGCAATGCTGACGACCGAGCAGATCAACGACTTGCACCGGCTTTACTGGTCCGAACGCTGGCCCATCCGCAAAATCGAGCGCCATCTTCACATGGGGTGGAAAACCATCAGGAAGTATCTGGACGCCCCGGCTCAAGGTCCAACAACGCGCGAGCGCGTCAGCAAACTCGACCCGTTCAAGGGTCACATTGCCGACTGGCTGGAAAAAGACCCTCGTGTAACCGCTGCGGTCATCGAGCAGCGCTTGCGTCCACTCGGTTATCCCGGTGGCTCCAGCATCCTGCAAGAGTATGTGAGCAAAGTCCGCCCCCAACTCAAGGCGCAGCGCGCCTTCGTGCGTATGGAACCTCTCGCAGGCGAACGCTTTGAAGTGGATTGGGGCCACTTCGGATCGCTGGATTATTCCGGCGACCTGCGTAAACTCTACGCCTTCGCGCTGGTCGATGCCCACAGCCGCATGCTCTACGTCGAGTTCACGCACAGCCAGAGCTTTGAGACTTTCGCCCGCTGCCACATTCACGCGTTTACGGCGCTGGGTGGTGTCGCCCGGGAGATCGTCTACGACAACCTCGCTACGGCAGTCGCCGAACATGACGGCCGTCTCGTGCGCTTTCTTCCCCGCTTCCTCGCCTTCGCCCGCGAATACGGTTTCTTCCCGCGAGCTTGCAATCCGGCGAGCGGATGGGAAAAGGGCAAAATCGAACGCGCTATCGGCTATCTCCGTCAGAACTTCTGGCCCCTGCGTGAGTTCACCGACCTTCACGACGTGAATCGCCAGGCACGACAGTGGCTGATCGAAGTCGCCAACCAGCGCGAACATCGCGAAACACGACAGCGTCCCATGGACCGCTTCCAACCGGAGAGTCTGCGCCCGTTGCCGGTGATCCCCTATGATTACCGCGACACGGTGGAGGCGCTGGTCCATAAAGATCTGCGAATCCAGTTCGACGCCAACCGCTACTGCGTGCCTCATCGTTTTGTTGGCCGCCGGCTTACGGTGAAGGCTGACGCCGGCTCGGTTGCAATCTACAACCGCGGCGAGGGAGTGGTCACGTATGCGCGTTCCTACCGCCGAGGTCAGACGTTCGGCGCTGATCGTTTTGAACGCGTACTGGCGGAAGAGCGTCCGGCGGCACGTCGCTCGCAAGCCCAGCAACGACTGCTCGATTCCCTCGATGGTCTTTGTTCTCGCGCCGTCGTTGAAACCTACATCCGTGACATGGCGGATACCGACCGCTCATTGAGCCGCCAGTTGTCCGAGTTGCTCGAGTTGATGCGCCAATATGGTCCCGACGTGGTCGCGGCAGCCATCGAGAAAGCGGCCGAGGCTCGAGCGTTCGGTGCTGATTACGTGGCCAGCATTCTGCGCCAACAGCAGACTCCACGGCGACCACAACCACCATTGCAGTTGCGCGACCCGCGATTGAACGCGCTGGTCACGGACCCGATCTCCTTACTCGAATACGACACCTTCATCCTCGAAGCCGGAAAGGAAAACGAATCCGATGACGCCTCTCGAACAGAAACTCCAGCAACTGAACCTCAAAGTGATGACCCGGAACCTGGAGACGACGATCGCTGAAGCCGCAGCCCGAAACCTCAGCGTGGCAGCGACTCTGGAATGGTTCGCTGACATGGAACTGGAAGCGCGCCAGCACCGTGCCATCGAACGACGCTTCAAGTGCGCCCGCCTCCAGATTCAGCCGAGCATTGACGCGTTTCACTTCCACCATCACAAAAGCCGCGTCCAGGCGAAGAACCGCATCCTGCGCCTGCTCGATCTCACGTTCCTGCAGCAGGGCACGAACATCGTGCTGATCGGTAATCCCGGTGTCGGCAAAACATTCCTGGCCAAAATCATCGGCTGGAAGGCCTGCCAGGCGAATCAGCGCGTGTTGTTCACGACAGCGATGGATATGTTGAATCAATTGCTGGCCTCGCAGGTCGATCACTCGCTGGTGCGTAAGCTCAAGCTTTATACCGAGCCCACACTTTTGCTGGTCGACGAGCCAGGTTACCTCTCGCTGGACCAGCAAACCTCCAATCTCTTTTACCAGGTCATCTCGACACGCCACAGCCAAAAGCGATCCACGATTATCACCACAAATACAGCATTTTCCGACTGGGGCAACATCCTGTTCAACACGACCATTGCGACGGCAATCGCCGACCGCCTGGTCGAGAACTCCGAAATCTTCCTGCTGGGCGGCGATAGTCTGCGCAAAGCCAGCAAGAACTCCACTTCGCCGGAAGAGTAGCTCCATCCGGCTCTGGTCAGGCGCCGCACTGTGCGATAACCCGGTGGAGGAGTCCGCCGGCTAACCCCTCAACGGCGCTGACGATGGAGCGGAGATCTCGCATCTCCGCTCTCCCCTCAATGTTCAACTTCAGCGCCAATCATCTTTTCCTGCTCACACGGACGGAATTCCCGAATTATGCGGTGTTCTTGTTGCAGGACCGCGATACGCAGCGTGTCTACCGGCTCTATGACTTCACCAAAGCCCAGCTCATCCAGCCCAACGTGGCCTATTGCGTAGCGGGCAAGGTCAACAGTGCCGACCGACTGTACCTCGTTATCGACTCGGTCCGCCCTGACACCAAACACTCCCAGCGTTCCACTGTTCCTGCTCTTGCTGACGGCGCGGGAGGGTCGCCTACCGACTAATCCAACTCCCGCCCAACTTCGCAACCACTGGCGCCCCGTCCACGACTTCCTCCTCCCGGCGTTGTCGTCGTGGTGTGTCCGATTCCCGGAAACCACAACCTCGCCGTCTTCAAAACCGGGGAAACTGCGGTTGTTTTAAACCGGGGCTAACAACTCATGGGCGCACAAGCGCGTGAGGTGCTTCTCCAACACTTGCTCAAGCCCGAGGAGCACAATTACGACGCTGTTCTCATCGATTCCGCACGGTCCATCAGCATTCTACAGAGCTGCGCAATGTACTACACGCAGAATGTGCTGATCCCGACCGACATGGATTCTTTGTCGGTGACGGGTGCTATGGCGACTATCACCGCGGCGAACCAACTGAACGAATTTCTCCGGACCGATGTCCGGGTGGTTGGCATTCTGCCAACGCAAGTTGATCGGCGGCTTCAGATGGCTCAGTCCACGCTCGCGACGCTCAAGACTATTGAGGAGCGTTATCGCATTCCCGTCTTGCCTGAGAGTCGGATCGATACGACGGTCGGAAAGGCAATCCGTGCCCGCAAGATGCTCGCAGACTATGACGGATCCTCGCGAGCGTACAAGGATTGCCAATCGGCAGTTGCGAAGCTGCTTGAGGTGATGGATGGGCAAACGGCAGCCAAAGCCTGAACCGTTCTCCATCGAAGAGCTTGAGGAGATCGCACAGTCCCCTGCTTTGCAGGGCCTTGAGAAAGTTCTGCAGTACCGTCCGATCCTTGTCGAACCACCGCAAAGGACAGTAGAAGATCGAGAGATCTACCGCCGCCGAATGCGGCGCCTTACGTCGGGCCAAAACTCTGCGAAAGCATTCCCTCCCAAGCGGCCAGCCACAGCGACGACCGTTCGAATCACGGTGTCATCCAGCGACGTTTGGCTTTCCACTCTCCAGGCGTTTGATAATGTGTTATTGCCGATCCAAGCCGAATAGCGAGCATAGGCGGGTCGGACGCTGCCGTCCCGCTGCAGCGC
>DATACK010000310.1:0-1879 GCA_036259115.1 Gammaproteobacteria bacterium
CTCCAACCTAACCAGATCAATCGGGTGTAGTCAGCTGCATTTTCTTCTCGATGTCCTTAGCCTGAATAATTCATCAATGGTGTGCGCGAAGGTCCGACAAGCCATGTTGATGCCGTCATGTGGCTCTCAGCATCGCGTGCCAGGGCCGCTGGCATGAGATCTGCGATCAAGATGGCGTGAGAAGGCGGATTGGGTCTTGGCGAGTCACTTTGACGATCTGCATCAGGCGCACAGGTATCGTCAAGGGTTCCAAACCACTACTTTCTTACCTGCCCTATCTATCCTACCCGGTGGCTAGGGCACCGCTCCAGTTCAATTGGCCATGATTTTGACATACACCGACCGCAGAGGAAAAGACGAGGGAAAATGGAACTTGATCTTGGTGGCCATCTCCGTCACCTTCACCGCCACTTTCAAGAGCCGAAGTTGAAGGATATTGAACTGAGAGTTCCTCCACTGAGTCCCTGCTAAGGCTTTCTCAGCAAAGGCGTGGAGTAAGACATAAGCAGTGCTATGCAGAAGGAGACGAAAAGCATTGGCGCAGAAGGTCTGACAAGACGTCCGATCCGAATGCAAACATGTCTTGTGGTTCTTGATCAAATTTTCCATCTGACCTCGTCCACAATAGATGAGGTCGTCGAGCTGCTGAGGTCGAGGATGTTTCAGATTCGTCACGACAAAACGAATGTTGAGACCTTGAGCTGAGGCTTCGACTTTGCAGATGATACGCCGCGGCTGACGCCAAGTGTTGGCTGGATACTGAAAGACTGTGAACAGACGTATTTTATGAGACGCATCAGATGTCAAGTGTCGTGCTTGTTGCAAGCGGTACAAGGTCTGAGCTGGAGCGACTAGATTGTTTGCTTTCGCCTTTAAGACGGCATTGCCGCTTTGGCCTAGGACATAATAGACCTCTTCGCTCTGAGTCTCACAAAAGTCATGAACTTCAGGCGCACTGAAATGGGAATCACCGCGAAGCAAGATTTGCACCTTGGGCCAGCGGGCTCGAATATAGGGCAGCAGGCGTTTTAAAATGGCCACGATCTGTTTGCCTGAGGGACGTTGCCCCGGTCGCAGAATGGTGGTAATCAGCTTACCGCTTTGACCTTCATAGATGTGGAGGGGCTGATAGCCATAATCGCCATAGTGGGCATTGAACAAGGCGAGCTGTTGGTCGCCATGGGTGGTGTCGTTGGTATCATCGATATCGAGTAAGATCGCTTTCGGCGCTCGATGGTAAGAATCGAGGAAAAGATCGACCAAGGCTCGGGTCATGCGATAGAGGTCGCGCGCACCAACGCCATTTTCCAAGCGGCTCATCGTCGGCTGTGAACCCAGCGGGTCACCGCAGAGGGGCAAGCGATGGCAAGCGGCTTTGAACGCAGGATCGTGACGTAAAAAATCGCAGTCATTAGCATCTTCATAGCCGCAAGCGATTTGAAAGACGCGCTGGCGCATGAGGTCTGCATAGGAATGATCGACATAGCTTTGATGGCGACGATCGACCAAAACTTGGCTCAGGCGCTTGATGAGTTCCATTTGAGCCTCAAGCGGTCGAAGAAATAACACCCCGCCATCACTTGATAGGGGACCGGCATCAAAATCGGCCTGCACTTTTTTGCCGGAAATATTTGCAAAGATCAGGGGCGATTGCATATGTTGGGTCACAGCAGTTTCCTTTGGCGTTGTTGCGTCCTAGAGATGGGCTAATCCCTAAGATAAAACAACGATTTAAGCAAGGAAACTGCGATTTTTATGAATTATCCGGGCTAGCAAAATGGGACAATCTTGAGCCATCCGGGATTTTTTGTCAGGCTCTCAACGACATTTATTGGTCGGATCTCCCTCAGCCATCATGTCCTCCATGACGTCCTTTTCT
>DATACK010000311.1:0-1925 GCA_036259115.1 Gammaproteobacteria bacterium
TTTCATAAGATCCTGAGCTCTAACCTAAACCGTCTCCATAGCGCTCAAAATGGGCCTATCGCAAACTCTGGTATAGGCCGTGATCGGCCCCCATTGGGTGGTCCAGTTTGAATGTTAGTTGAGGGTTGGTCTGGGCGCTACCGAGAGCCTGTTTGGCGGAGCCGGTCGGGGTAATATGGCCGGTGCTGTGGCGGAGGCCGGCACGAACACTTCCGGGGCCGGCGGGCGATAGCCCAGAGATGCATGTGGGCGCACCGTATTGTAGTGCCGCCGCCAGCTCTCGATGATGATCTGCGCCTCGCGCAGCGAGTAGAAGATCTCGCCATCGAGCAGCTCGTCGCGGAGCCGGGCATTGAACGACTCGACATATCCGTTTTCCCAGGGTGAGCCCGGGGCAATGTAGGCCGTCTTGGCGCCGACCGCCGCGATCCAAGCCTGGACCGACCTGGCCACGAACTCCGGGCCGTTGTCGGAGCGGATGTGACCCGGTACACCGCGCAGGATGAACAGGTCCGAGAGTACGTCGATGACGTCGACGGCCTTGAGCCGGCGAGCCACCCGGATCGCGAGGCACTCGTGCGTGAACTCGTCGATGACGTTGAGCATGCGGAATTTCCGGCCGTCATGGGTGCGGTCCTCGACAAAGTCGTAGGACCACACGTGGTTGGGGTGCTCGGCGCGCAGCCGCAGGCACGATCCATCGCTCAGCCACAACCGCCCTCGCTTGGGCTGCCGGGCCGGCACTTTGAGCCCCTCGCGGCGCCAGATGCGCTCTACCCGCTTGTCGTTGACCAGCCACCCCGCACCGCGCAACAGAGCAGCGATCTTGCGATAGCCATAGCGGCCGTATTGGCGGGCCAGCTCGATCAGATCGGCGGTGAGCTGCGCTTCGTCTTCTCTGCCCCGCGGCAGTTTACGCTGGGTCGAGCGATGCTGACCAAGCGCCCGGCAGGCGCGGCGCTCGGAAACCTTTAGGGTCAGTCTCACCTGCTCGATACAGGCGCGCCGGCGCGCGGGGCTCAGGAGTTTCCCCGGGCTGCCTCCTGCAGAATGAGCTTGGCCAGCGTGAGATCGGCCACTGCCTGGCGCAGCCGCTGGTTTTCCTTCTCCAGCTCCTTCATCCGGCGCACCTGATCGCTCTTCAGGCCCCCGTATTCCTGGCGCCAGCGGTAGTAGGTCACCTCGGTGACGCCGATCGCCCGTATCGCCTCGGCCACCGAGGTGCCTTGCGCTGTCAGCACCTCGACCTGGCGCAGCTTGGCTACGATCTCCTCGGGCTTGTGTCGCTTTCTCGCCATCGATCCGTCCTCCTTCGGCTCGCACGAGCCATACCTCAGGGCGGACCACTTCAAAGGGGGAGGATCACTTGCGTGCGTGCGAAAAGCGTCGGCGCCTGCGAGGAACGCCGCCGCCTGTTGAAGCCAAAAAATCGGCGCCTTATTGGCGCCGAAGTTTTGGAGTGCGCGCAGTCAGCCACCCCTATCGGGGTCCGGTGTGGCTACCTGCGATGCCACCAGGATGACAGAAAACGATTGCCAGAAGATTACGCGCCTTGCGTTTGCCGCCGACCAGCGCACGAGAACGGCCGCGCCTGCGGAAGACGCCGCCGCTCGATGTCATCCCATTACCAACCCAACGACAAGTAGCACGACCGCTATCAGCGGCACAGCAATGCCTGTCAAGATCAGCAGATCGATGGATTCCGGAGATCTGGCGTTGTCGTCTTTCATCATCGAAACCCAGCGGCAGCATCACTAGTCTGCAAACTCTGGGACGGAGCAGTTAATAAGCGCTTGACCCTTGCGCCCGCTGCGCGTCCGGCGTCCTCATTTCCCCCTCGATGGTTTACGATAGATCTGGACCCGGCCTTATCGTAATCTTCGCGCCAAAAGTGCCGATCTGAAAATCACGTTTTCAATAGGTTA
>DATACK010000312.1:0-3891 GCA_036259115.1 Gammaproteobacteria bacterium
TATGCGTGAGGTCGGGCAAGAGCTGCAGGCTGACCCCAATTTCATATGGGATATCTTAGCGCCGCTCGAGATCTGGGGCGTGGATCAGTTCGCGCCCGAAGGCGTGGTCATCATGGGCGCCATTAAGACACGCCCGCTGCAGCAATGGCGTGTCGGTCGCGAGTTTAATCTGCGGCTGAAGAAGCGTTTCGATAAGGCCGGCATCGCGATGGCCGTACCGACATTGTCGCTCATCACACCGCCCGCGCAAGATATGGGCGATGGTAAGGCGCCGTTAATCAAGTCTGCGACTTCGGCAAAGAGTACCGCGCCCGGTCGAGCAAATCCTGCATAAGCCCAACCAGCCTTGCGTAATCCTAGCTCGCGTTGGTCGCTGTGAAGTTGCTTCGCAGAATACCCTTATCGGACACAAGGTAGCAGATCAGCCAGCGGAACATTCAAGCATCCGTCAGCGGCCAAGCGCAGGCAGAGGACGGCCAGGTACTCGCCGGGGAAACAATACATTAGATAACGTTTTCTTGATCCGGCTCCTCCTAAGCTCAATATCCCGATCTCACTAAAAAGGCCAACCAAGGGCTTGCGCCGCTGCGCCTGCTGCGCTGCGCTTATCCTGCTTTGCTTGCAGTCCAGCCCGCACTGCCTCAGCTTTGCTCCCAGCTTCGCTGGGTAGACCAGCCATGCCTTCCTGATATGACGTTCGCAGCCTTAAGCGCTGCTCACTCCTATGCGGGCGTTCGTGACGCATGGGCCGTCACTCATCCGTACTCCGCTCGCAAGTCCAGGGTGTGCATCCTTGCACATCCGTTCGGCGGCGCTGAAGCATTGCTTCAGCTGCTTCCTTCTTACCCTGCCTTCGGCGTTCGGCCCGTACATCCATAATATACGAATGTTCGCTGGACATTCGCGGCAGGGCTCACCCAAACAAGACTGGTCATGCGGCCGGTTTTCTTATCGCGCCGATAGGAAAAAAATCGCGCAACATCGCTGTAGGTGCAAAGTCCACCGCCGTAGATTGCAGTCACCCCTACGGCGTTCAAGTGAATGCGCGCGAGTGCATAGATATCGGCCAACCAGTTGCCGGTTAACGATGGGGTAACGACATCCGCGCATGCTGGGTCGCTTTTGATAAAGGCATCTCTAACCTCCGCGCCCACCTCGAAAGCAGTAGCGCCGATGGCGGGGCCAAACCAAGCGATTAGCTCCTCGCTAGCCGTAGCCAACGCTTTAACCGTAGCCTCCAATATGCCAGCTAAAATCCCACGCCAGCCGGCGTGCGCCGCGGCCACGCGCGTGCCATTGCGATCGCAAAACAGCACGGGCAGACAGTCGGCCGTCAGCACCGCGCAGGCCACACCTGGCTCGAATGCCACCGTGGCATCCGCCTCAAGATTCGCTGCTGCCTCCGCGGCATTGACAACGCGCGCGCCGTGTACCTGCCGCAGCCATATAGGTTCGCTAGGCAACGCGAGCCAAGACTTAAGCCGCGCACGATTCTCGGCAATGCTGGCGCGATCATTGCCGTCGCTCCCTAGATTGAAACTGTCGTACGGCGGTCGACTCACGCCGCCTTCGCGGCTAGTGGAAGCCGCACATACATTGGCGGGCGCAGGCCAGTCCGGATAAAGCCATGAAGGTGGAATCTTCTCCATCATTCAAGCGCCTTGTTATCTGCTTCAAGAACATCTATCAGCTCTTGCATATCGGCCGGCATAGGCGCCTGCCAGCGTACCCGTCTGGTATTGAACGGATGCGCAAGCGTAAGGCGCGCGGCGTGCAAGGCCTGTCGCTTAAAACGACGCAGCGCCTCGATCAAAGCCTCAGATGCGCCGGCCGGTAGCTTAAGACGTCCGCCGTAGATAGGATCGCCAACTACTGGATGACGAATATGCGCCATGTGCACGCGGATTTGATGCGTACGGCCGGTCTCAAGCCTCACACGCAGCAGGCTATGCGCACGGAATCTTTTTTCGACACGATAATGCGTGCGCGCCGGCTTGCCACCATCCACAATTGCCATGCGCTTGCGATCGACCGAATGGCGGCCGATATTTCCCTCTATCGTGCCGCCGGCAATTAAGCATCCCGCCACCACCGCCAGGTATTCGCGCTCAATGGTGCGTGTCTTGAGCTGCTCGACTAGTTGCTTATGCGCTTCCAGGGTCTTTGTGATCACCATCAGCCCACTGGTGTCCTTATCCAGCCGGTGCACGATACCGGCGCGGGGTACGGTTTCTAGCTGTGGCGCATAATGGAGTAGCGCGTTGAGCACCGTGCCTTGCCAGTTGCCTGCGGCTGGATGCACGACCATGCCTGGCTGCTTGTCGATCACCAGCAGGTGCTGGTCCTCGAATATTATGTTTAGCGCGATGGATTGCGCCTCGAAGCACGCCTGAGCTTCCTTTTGTGCGGTGATGACCACCCGCTCTCCGCCGCGCACGGCATCGCGCGCGCGCGGCACACCGCCATCCACGCGCACCCAACCTTGCTTGATCCATTGCTGAAGCCGCGCGCGCGAGTAGGCCGGAAATAATCTAGCCAATGCCCGATCGAGGCGCTGCCCTGCAGCGTCCTGTGCGATGATGCCAGTCAGATGAAGCTTTTCGGCCACGTTCGACCGGAGAGGTTGGTTAGGTATAATGCCCGCCATTTACCGGATACCGAGACATTGGATTTGCGTATGAAGATTGTTCAGCCCTTATTGATATTATCGATTATCACGACGTTGAGCGCCTGCGCTAGCTTAGACGATGATCCGACCGCGGACTGGTCGGCCGCGAAGCTTTATCAAGAGGCCAATGACGCCTTGAACAGCAAGAATTATCAAACGGCTATAGACTATTATACGAGTCTCCAGGCGCGTTATCCGTTTGGGCGTTACGCCCAACAAGCCGAGCTCGAAGTAGCCTACGCCTACTACAAATCCTATCAACCCGATTCGGCCATCGCCGCCGCCGATCGCTTCATCAAGCTACATCCCCAAAACAAGCACGTAGATTATGCCTATTACCTCAAGGGACTGGTGAACTTCGACCGCACAAAGGACTACTTCGATTTTATCGTTCCCAGTGATCCGTCCCAAAACGATCCCACACCGTTGCTGCGCGCTTTCGATGACTTCGGTTATCTCGTCAGAAATTATCCACATAGCCGCTATGCAAAAGACGCCCGCCAGCGCATGATTTACCTGCGCAACGAGCTTGCCGAATATGAGCTGAATGTGGCCGACTATTACATGCGGCGCGGCGCATGGGTCGCGGCCGCGAACCGTGCCAAGTACGTGATCGAACACTATCAGGGATGCGAATCGATGCCCCAGGCGCTTGGCACGATGATCGCCGCGTATCGGAAGCTGGGGCTTGACAAGCTTGCCGATGACGTCACGCGCGTTTTGCGAGTAAATTTTCCACAGCAGGCCCCCGAGTTGCTCGCTGCGGGCGATGAATGAAGATCACCTAACGTCGCTACTCTGTGATACTTGCCTATGCTCTAAGCCCCTGTAAATCCTAGTATAAGACGTGACTTGACTACCTTCACCTCACATGATTTACTCCCTTGCATGGTGACTTATAGGTGACTCTCCTGAAAAGCTATTAGGTAAAACACATGGCACTGACCAAGCGCGCGATCGACAGCATGACCTACAGGGGTGACAACGGTCAGCGGCAAGTAGCATGGGACGATGAACTACCTGGGTTTGGAGTAAGAGTTTACCCGAACGGTAAGAAGGCATTTGTACTCTCTTATCGTATAGCCGGGCGCAAGCGGCTGATGACCCTTGGTAGCTATGGCCAATATACCGTAGACCAAGCGCGCAAGCTGGCGCGCAAGCACTTAGTGTCTATAGATAGTGGCATAGACCCGCTAGAAGCACACCAGAAAGACACTCAAGGC
>DATACK010000313.1:0-5264 GCA_036259115.1 Gammaproteobacteria bacterium
TATGATCATCGGCGAACACCGCGAGCAGGATGCCCAACGTTTCTATGTGACGCCGCAGGGCGTCACGCTGGTTGTGCCTGAGATGCTGGGGCAGAATAGCCCGTATGGCTGAACGGTTGAAGGTCGTGCTGTGCTGGCACAAAATGGTGTTCGCGCCTTTAAGCGACTCGCAGACCTGGCCGCCTGGGTGGGCGATGGGCTGTATGCGGTTGGTTATCTGCATGACCAATTCATAGCCGATCGTAGAATTTGAAATTACCTCGCCTGGTTGGGCGAGACCGTGCGCCGCAGCGACTGATCGCCAAAGGTGCGGACTATGCGCTGCAGCAACGGCGCGAGTTGTTTACTATCATCGGCGAGTTGATGGCGTCGATTATCGACCGGTATCGTCGGCTTGCCGAAAGGGGTCGGGTCGAGTTATCCGTCACGCCTTACGCACACCCGATCGTACCGCTGCTGCTAAGTATAGAAAGTGCGCGCGAGGCCCAGCCGAATGTGTTTCTGCCAGAACTCCCTGACAAGAGTAGCACTTGGATATGCGAGGCGACGTCGAGCACTGTTTCGACAAGGTCGTAGCCTCTTCACGTCTTAATGCCGAAGACGCGCGCCGTGCTGAGCGACAACTGGTAATTTGCGACGGCTCGGATGTATTTTGGTGGTTCGGCCCCTACAATCCGCCGGCCGCAGTTAAGCTTTCCGATCTCCTGAATAGGCTCAATCTGACCTATCTCAACGACTGCTTGGTTAGTCTCTACCCGATTATCTGTCTACGCCATGTACCTACGGTGGCGGCACGCCAGAGATGGGTGGCGTGATGCGGCCCGGGCGCGCCGAACATACCTTATAACCACACCATCAACCCCATCTCAAAGGGATGACACAACAGCCGGTGACGAGGATACATGCGCAATTCATAGTACTGCAGGCCCGCCAGGTTCGGACGCATCTCCAGACAGAACAAATGACCGTGTTCATCTTGGATCTGCTCCGGGTTCAGCAAAAGACGTTCATATACCTTGAACTCTTCGTGATCAGACAGCTTGCCCAGCAAGCACTCCACTGTGACATCTTCAGGGATCAGACCATTTAAATAGGCGCTGACACGAATCGCCAGGTTCTGACCGTAGGTGATTGCCGTCGCCGCTTTGTCCACCCGCCGCAGCTTTACACCCGGCCAAAGCTCTCGCACCTTACGTTTCCAGCGGGCCAATTCCACCGCCGGGGCGCCATCACGTTCGACCAAAGATTGACGCCGATCACGGGCCTTTGTGTAATAGCCTGTGACATAGTCCATGACCATGCGCTGGGCGTTGAAGCGCGGGATGATCGACTTCATCGACGCCTTGGACATCCGCACCCAGGCCTCTGAATAGCCGTAGTGATCGCGGTCGTAGTAGAGGGGCACGACTTCTCTTTCCAGAATATCCATCAGCTCCCGCGCCTCCTCGTAATTGCGATGGTGCGCGTCTATGTGAGGACCGTGCGGCGTGATCGCCCAGCCGTTTTCTCCGTTGTACCCTTCTGCCCACCAACCATCCAAAACGCTTAGATTAATTACCCCGTTTATCGCTGCCTTTTGACCCGAGGTACCGCTGGCCTCCAGTGGGTACTCCGGCGTATTGATCCACACATCGACACCGGCGACCAGCCGGCGCGCTAGCGCCGTGTCGTAACCTTCCAGCAAGAGTACCTTACCGAGGAACTCAGGGCGCCTTGCATATTCGTGAATCGTCTGGATGAGGTGCTGTCCCGGTCTGTCATTCGGATGCGCCTTGCCAGCGAACACGAGCAGCACCGGGTGCTTGGGATCGTTCAGCAGGCGTGCAAGGCGTTCGACATCGGAAAACAGCAAGGCAGCCCGTTTATAGGTGGCGAAGCGGCGCGCGAATCCGAGTATCAAGATATTGGTAGGTGCCGAGATGTAGCGCGTCATCTGTCTGATCTGGGCGTCGCTGTAGCCGTTACGGCGACTCTGCCGCACGACACGCCGGTAAAGATCCTCAAGCATGAGGGTCTTCAACTCCTGACGCAGACTCCAGAATCGATGATCGGGAATATCATCAATGCAGCGCCAGTAATCCGCGTTGAGCAATTGGCTGCGCCAGTCGCTGAAACGCATGTCGAAAAGGTTGCCCCATTCTCGCGCGAGAAAGGTGCTCAGGTGCACGCCGTTGGTGACGTATCCGATGGGATTTTCTTCAGGGGGAATCTGCGGCCATACATAGCTCTCCATGCGTGAGGCCACACCGCCGTGAATGTGGCTCACGCCGTTGTGAAAGCGTGAGCCACGCAGCGCCAGCGCGGTCATGTTGAAGCTGTGATAATGCTCGCCAAAACTGCCTAAGCGCATAAATTCGTTAACATCGATGCCCAAGGCGCTGATGAAGTCTTTAAAATAGGACATGATCAAGCCCTGGTCGAAGATGTCATGCCCTGCGGGCACCGGCGTGTGGGTCGTGAACACGGTGCCGGCGGCGATAATCTCCAGAGCGTCTTCGAACTTCATGCCGGCAGCCACTCGTTCGAGGCAGCGTTCCAGGACCTGAAACGCCGCATGACCCTCGTTGATATGCCACACGGTAGGTCTCAACCCTAGCGCACGCAGCGCCCGCACGCCGCCGATGCCGAGCAGGATCTCCTGCTTGATACGCGTATCATGATCGCCCCCGTACAATCGATGCAGGGTCGCACGGTCTTCTTCACTGTTGGCTGGTAGATCGCTGTCTAACAAGTACAACTTGATGTGACCCGCTTTCGCCTGCCAAACCTTGAGCGCTACCTCGCGCCCGGGTAGCTCCACTTCAACTTGCAGCGGTGCGCCATTGGCGCCAGTAGCCGGCGTCACCGGCAGATCGGCGAATTCCATCGGTGTGTAATGGGCAATCTGATTGCCGTGTGCATCGATTGTCTGGGTGAAGTAGCCCTGGCGGTAGAGTAGGCCTACCGCGACGAAGGGAATACAGAGGTCGCTGGCGGCCTTACAATAATCGCCAGCCAGAATGCCTAACCCCCCCGAATAGATGGGAAAGCTTTCGTGGAAACCGAACTCAGCACAAAAATAGGCGATTAAGTCCATGCCGGGGTCGAGCAGAGATTCCAAAGCCGGCCGCGCAGCTGTCTTGTGGTAGGTGTTATAGGCGGCGAGCACCCGGTTGTAATCTCCTTTGAACGCGCTGTCCTGATCGGCCTCGAGCAATCTCACTTGCGAGACGCGACGCAGGAACACCTTGGGATTATGCCCACAGGCTTCCCATAGCTCGGGATCCAAGCGCCACAACAGTCGGCGCACCTGGCGGTCCCAACTGTACATCAGGTCTTCGGCCAGTTCCTTGAGCCCTTTCAGGCCTTGAGGAATTACCGGTTGAACTTCGAGTGTGAATCTGGTTCCTGTCATGACGGCGCGCCAATTAGAGATGATTTAGAGGCAATGTGCGCCGCTTGTCACGGCGTTTATCACCAGCATTGTTGGTAGCTCGTCTTGAAACCTATCGTGCGATTATTGAAGCCCTGAGTTAATCAGAGTCTTTATTGTTTCGGCGATCGCCAAACAGCTTGGACATCAGCGGATAGCTAGTCTAATCGTTATTAGGATTGTTGTTCATACAATGGGTGGATCTTCGGCAATATACAATGCGTCTACCTGTTCCGCCTGAAACGATTCCACCTGCTGTGCTACACCTTTCACGTCTTCGAAGCGCGCCACGTGAAACAAGGCTTCGCCCTCATGTACCAGCGGAATATTAGTGCGAGCGATCACGATGCCGCCCGCTGGTGCTGTGACCTCGGCCTCCGCTTCACCAAAAGGGTCAGCGATATATCCCAATATTTCGTTACGTTTGATGTGAGCGCCCAACGGAACAATGGCGCGTAGGATACCACTTACCGGCGCGCGCACCCAGGCGCTGGTACGCGCCACGAATGGTTTGCCTGTGCGAGGGTGGCGTCTGGCCGATAGCATACCGAGTTCACGCATCACATTGATAATTCCCTGTACACCGGCGCGGATGCTTAATTCGTCAAACCGCAAGGCCTCGCCGGCCTCATAAACCAGCATATGCACACCACACTGGGCGGCTGCACCGCGAAGCGAGCCGTCACGCACTTCGCCATTAATCACCACCGGCACACCAAAGGTGCGCGCCAGGTGCGCCGTCTCGGGATCTTCCATTTTGGCTCGGACCTGCGGCAGGTTGCTACGGTGAATCGCACCGGTATGCAGATCGATGCCGTGCGTGCATTTTGCAACAATCTCGCTCATGAACAGATGAGCCAGGCGTGCGGCCAACGAACCGCTCTCAGTACCGGGAAAGGCACGGTTGAGGTCGCGCCGATCTGGAAGATAACGCGAATGCTGAATGATGCCATAGACATTCACGATAGGAATGGCGAGTAAGGTGCCGCGTAGCCGCTTGAGGCTCGCGTGGCGCAGCAGTCGCCGGATAATCTCTACGCCATTCAGCTCATCACCGTGAATCGCGGCGCTGATGAATAATCTTGGGCCATCTTTGCGGCCGTGCACCACATGCACGGGTAACGTTAGGGGAGTATGGGTATAAAGCTGCGCCAGCGGCAGCTCCAAGGTAACGCGGCTACCGGGCATCACGGTGCGCCGCTGGATGACGAGTGGTTCAGACATAGTCATCAATCGCTAATTATTGCAATACAGAAAATGATCCATTGGTTGGCCTATTTGGCCGTGTCATCTGCGGCGTTTCCCCCGCCATTCCCGCACGCGCAGGAGCCCATTCAATACACGCATAGCTGTTCATAACGGGTCGTTTGGCCGAATCGAATGTTCGCTCTAGATATCGGGCTGTGGCCCGCTCCTTATAGCTTTGGCTATCCCTCCTCATTAAGAAGACCAGCGGCGGGCTTTCATCGCAGCGCTTTCCTGCTCCGCGCGCAAGTCCAAGGCGCACATTGTGCGCCCGTTCACTGCTGCCCAGCTCACCCTGCCTTCGGCGCTCGCCGGAAATCGATGTTCACAGGGCATCAATTCCCGGTTCAGCCTTTGCCTCGCGTCTTAGTTCTATTCGGCCTTGCCTCCTTTTCGATGAAGGCGATGATCTGGCCGGCAATATCTTTTTTGGTCGCGTTTTCAATGCCCTCTAGGCCAGGTGAAGAGTTTACCTCCATGACAACGGGCCCATGATTGGAGCGCAGTAGATCCACGCCAGCCACGTTAAGGCCGATCTTGCGAGCTGCGCGCACTGCAGCTGAACGCTCTTCAGGCGTGAGCTTGACTAAACTGGCCGTGCCGCCAC
>DATACK010000314.1:0-1579 GCA_036259115.1 Gammaproteobacteria bacterium
AAAGCCGGAAAGACCAGCGCGGCGGCGAGTCCGTAGATGTAGAAGTCGTAGTATTCGATGGTGGTGCCGATAAAGCTGGCGAAGGCGATCCGCGCCATGAGCACCTGTTGCTTATTATCTTTATTTCTCTCCAAAGCTGTCTCCCGTGTTGTGTATTCCTTGGCTCGAAGATGGCGCCGGTTCATCAGCGGGCGTTCGAGATTATGTCGTTTATGGCGCTCTCATAAAATCTTGGCTGTGATCTACGTTGCGAACAAGTACATTCTTGGACTCGCTGCTGGACGACAAGTACGCAGTTGCGCAGCGATCAGGAACGAAGCCAGGCGCCAGACTATGGTCTTAAATAGCAGCTATTATGCAGAGCGTCTCACGATATCAATTAATCATGTGCAGCTTGGAGGCACGCGATCAGCAGCAGCACTCGATCAATGGGCGCGCATAAAAATATGAGCATGAGGGGCATACCGACAACTAGCTAATGCTCCTCGTGCGAACTGTCAGTCGTCGAGCGGCTACCCGCCGTTCTTATACCTAAGTGCAGACCCGCCTTGGTCATCAAGTGTGTACTGACCAGGGTGGTGAGAAATAGAAAGATCGAGATCAACAAATGATGTACGCTTACGTTGGGACCGCGCGCTGAAGTAAAGCATCGAAGCGAACAACGCTAAGCCCACGCCCAGTGTAACGGTCTTGGCGAGCCCGTGCAGAGGGCTGAAGAAATCAGGCAGGCGCGCGCCCGCTGGTTGTGCCGTCGTTACGGCATCCGCAAGATTGTCGACCACAAAGTCGAGATGCACCGGCGTCCAATGATGCTGCTAGTCGCGACTCAACGCCGTCTCGCCGACAGCAACGCTGCAGCGGGATTTTCCAACAGAGAGAAGACAGGTAAGTGGGCACCAAGCTGCTCGAGGTGTTAGCGCCCAGACGTCTCCCTATCCGAAGGCCGAAGGCGCGTGTGTAGAACTCTATCCGTTCGTCGAGATCGTCGACATCGATGGTGATGAGCGCTTTTCGACCATAGCGGTTCGAGCGGCCGCCCAAATCAAAACATTCTATTCTTCAATCACCACGCGCAATTCCACTGTGCCCAGCGCGCCGAAGTCGACTTTCATGGTATCGCCGTGTTCACCGATCATGGGCGTGACGAATGAGCCGGAGATGATGCGATCTCCGGCTTTCAAGGATTCACCGTAACGCGGCAGCAGCTTGGCGACCAGCTCGACCAGTCTGCCTAAGTCCTCCGGAATCAACTTCGGCTCCGGTTGGCGCACAGCCTTGCCATTGCGAAACGCACGTGGCCAATAAGGCTCGACCTTCCGTAACGTGTCGGACGGTTGTTCCTCGCCAAACACCACGCCGGCATGATAGATGCTGTGACTCAATATCGTTGCGAGATCTGGACCCGGCTTGCTGATGTCGATCAATTCAATCGCAGGCCCCAGCGAGGCGATGGCGGCGTGCGCCTGCTCAAGCGTGCAGTCCGCAGTCACGTCCTCGCCGACTCTTATCGAGATCTCGGCCTCGCCGCGGATCACCGCGCCCTTGTGCACCGGCACATCAGCGCCGGATTCAAAGGCAT
>DATACK010000315.1:0-2463 GCA_036259115.1 Gammaproteobacteria bacterium
TTTATCGCCGATGGTGCCGGAGATGCCGAATCCTAAGTTCTCGATGGGCTCTACGCCTAGGCGCGCGGCGTATTCAAAGTTATCATCAGGATTGGCTAACGGAGAATTGCGGCCATCCGGTGCACCGTTGGTGAAGGCAAACGCATAATTAAAAGGGTTGCCTGTTTTACCGTTGATGAGATCGCCGCTATAGACCTCCGCGCCGATATCGCGGTTTGGCGCGAGTTCCGTTGGATAACCGCGCTCGATCATGTGTGTCCAGGCGGCGGACTGCAGACGCTCCAGACCCACTGGGCTCTTGAATTTGCCGCCTCGGATGACGGCCAGTGGCACGCTCTCGCCTGCGCTGTCTGGGTAGTGCAGCGGGGTGATGAGATCGACATAGGCATCGAATAGCGTAATTTCGGTGCCGCCGAAATCCGGCATCAACCTGAACGAGACAAAGTCGCCGACCTTGCCTTCGAAAATTGGGCGCGCGCGGCGAATTAGAAAGGTGTCATTGACGGCGTTCTCGTCGCCTGTGTAAATGCGCGCGTCGCCCTGCACAAGCGCTCTCAACTTAAACTCAAATGCGCCGTCGCTTGACTCGATAATGAAACCGCTGTCTCCAGCCGAGAGAGTGGTGCCTTTTTCGGATGCATCGGCTTCCTCTCCCTTCTCGATCTCGAGTTTGCGTTCGAGCATGCGGATTTTCTGATCCAGTGCATGAACCTGTTCCTGCGTTGCTGGTTTTGCAGCCGCGGTACCTGGTAATACCACGGCGCCAACTAGGAACATTGTCGATCTACTAAGTATATTAAAAGGCACAATTGCATTTCCTTTTGCGCATCATCGCCTCCGGAAGGCCGGTCAGCCTAGCGCATGATGAGTTGATGAATTAGGGTTAGAAACCCTCCAGTGGACTGGTAAAGTGTGAAAGTCTTAATGATTGGCTCGCATCCGGCTGGGTGCGTCCAGACGGAGTTTTTCCTTGCGCTCGATTTGAACAATGCGGCCTTCGTGTATGACAATCTCAACCGCACCGTACTGGATGCCCTTTAGTGCTTGAACGATGTCCAGGATTGCGGCTTGTGGTGTCTGCCCTAAGTCCCATTCAAAAATGTCATTCTGCTCGGTCATGGTTGCGTCCCGGCAATGTTCTTGGAAGTTGCGGCATCCTAGCCGAAGCATGGCGCGGCGTGAAATAACATTTTGTCCACTAATTATATAGGAAATTGCATAAGCATACCGCCATGCGCCTAAGCTGCACGTGGAGGCTAACAGTAGCGTACTCACCCATAGTTTACTGATGGAGTGGATTATCCGCCCAATTATATCCACGGATGTTTTATCCCCATGCCAGAAAATAGCCCATACAAATCCATTCGCATCGCAATCCTCGGCGCCGGCGGCCGCATGGGCCGTACGCTCGTTGAAGCGTGCCAAGCGGGAGAGGATCTTGAATTTGCCGCCGCCGTTGAACATAAGGAAAGTCCGCTAATCGGTGCGGATGCCGGCGAGATGGCGGGCATCGGAAGACTAGGTATCGCCATTGTGCCCGATCTGGAAGGCATTATAGGCAAGGTGGATGTGGCGATCGACTTTACGCGTCCGGAAGCGACGCTCAATAACCTTGCAATATGCCGCAGGCACGGCAAGCGCATGGTCATCGGCACTACGGGTTTCAGCGCGCCACAGCGTACCTCGATAGAGGCAGCTGCAAAGGACACTGCGGTCGTGCTCGCGCCTAATATGAGCGCCGGCGTCAACTTATGCCTGAAGCTTTTGGATATCGCCGCCCGCGTATTGGGCGATACCGTCGATATCGAGATCATCGAGGCACATCATCGCTACAAGGCCGATGCGCCATCAGGCACCGCATTGCGCATGGGTGAGGTGGTGGCGAGCGCGCTGGGACGCGAATTGAGCAAGTGCGCGATATATGGTCGTCAAGGTCAGAGCGGCGAGCGCGATCCCAAAACCATAGGCTTCGAAACCATACGCGCCGGCGATATCGTTGGCGAACATACGGTGATGTTTGCAGGCATTGGCGAAAGGGTAGAGATCAGCCACAAAGCCACCAGCCGTATGACATTCGCCAATGGTGCTTTGCGCGCGGCGCGCTGGATTGTGCATAGACCGCGCGGTCTATTCGACATGCAGGACGTGCTGGGGCTGAGGTAATGGAGATAACAGCGATGACACCTTATTTTCTTGTGGCTTTGAACGACGCGCCAGCGACTGAGTTTTTATCACCTTACGTCACTACTCTGCGCTGCTCGGCCATACTATAAGCCCTGTAAATCAAGTTCTAGTAGATCACTTCACTGCCTTCACACAACGCGGTTTACTCCCTTCCATGGTGACTTATAGGTGACTCTCAGGAATAACTGATTGCAAGGTAAAAGGCACATGGCACTGACTAAGCGCACGATCGAGGGTATGACCTACAGGGGCCACAACGGCCAACGGCAGGTAGCATGA
>DATACK010000316.1:0-8530 GCA_036259115.1 Gammaproteobacteria bacterium
GATCTGCGCAACCGAAGTCTGCGCTTTGTCGATCGTCAACAAGCCGCCGGCAGTTATGTACACAGTTGCTGAAGCGCGCTGGCATGTCGAAGGATATCAATTTGATCGAGGGGCGGGCCCGCAGTGAGCCGGACGTAGAGCAATGGCCGTGCTGGAGGGCAAGGCGGGCATCGGCATTGCAGCAGCGGCGCGCCAATTTCGGCTCGATTTTCTACCCTTGCATCGCGAGCGCTATGATCTGGTCCTCTCACGCCACGACTATTTCGAGTCGCCGTTCCAACAACTGCTGCGATTCGCGCGCTCACCACGCTTCGCCGAACGCGCGAGGGAATTAAGCGGTTACAACATCGCGGACTTAGGCCAGGTAATATACAACGCGCCTTAGTTCGGGTTATAGCCGCGCTAATACACTAGCTTTCCGTCGATAAACGCCGCGGCCTGTGCGCTTTGCGGGTGCGCGAAGAATTCTTCGGCCGGCGTATGTTCCAGTAGGCGACCCTGGTGCAGAAACAGTACCTCATCGCCTAAGCGCCGCGCCTGGTTCAAATCGTGGGTACTCATGATGATACGCGTGCCGGCTTCGCGGATGGTTTGAATCAGCGTCTCGATTCTATAAGTCGCTATAGGGTCTAGATTAGCGGTAGGTTCATCCAGCAGTAATACTTGCGGTTGAGTCGCCCAGGCGCGCGCGATAGCCACACGCTGTTGCTCACCGCCGGACAGCGCGCGAGCAGGCCGATTGGCAATAGCGGCAAGCGCGGCGCGCGTTAGCGCCTCTTCCACCCGCAGTTTGCGGCTGCGGCGCGGAATGCCTTTGAGCGCGAGCGCATAGTCGATATTGGCGGCCGCAGAGCGGCGCAGCAGCACGGGCTTTTGGAATACCATCGCCACCCATCGATGCGCGCGTGCAGGACTCTGTCCGCCCCATCTAATGGCGCCCTGATTCGGTTTAATTAAACCATGGCAAAGCCGTAGCAACAGGCTTTTACCGGCGCCATTAGGCCCTAGCAATACTGTGCAAGGCCCTGATTGCAGAACGAGCGAGATATTGCGGATCAATGGCTCGCCATCCCCTGCCCGATAGCAGACATCGCGCGCCACCAGCGGCAGCACGGGTGATGGCGTACGCGCCTTGGCGATCGCGTCGTCCGCAAAATTGTCTTTACGTTGATTAGCGATAGTAACGATATGCGACATCCCGAACAGCCATTGCGGCGGCGTTGACGCTGATCGATAGCGCAATCAGGATCAGACCCAGCGCAAGCGCCAGACTGAGATTGCCTCGACTGGTCTCCAAGGCGATGCTAGTGGTCATCACGCGCGTGACGTGATTGATGTTGCCCCCTACGATCAATATCGCGCCGACCTCCGCACTGGCACGCCCAAAGCCGGCCAGGATGGCCGTAAGTAAGCTGAAACGACCATCCCAGAGCAGCGTGCACATCTTGCGCAACCCCCGCGCGCCCAGCGCCTGCAGTTGTTCGTCGTATTCTTCATTAAGATCAGCAATGGTTTGCCGCGTGAGGGCCGCGATGATCGGCGTGATCAGTATGGATTGTGCGATGATCATAGCGGCGGGCGTGAATAACAGACCCAGTGCCCCAAGTGGTCCGGAGCGTGATAATGCGAGATAAAGCGCCAACCCGACGACCACCGGCGGCAGACCCATAAAGGCGTTGAGCAACGCCGCGACCAACCCACGGCCGGGGAAACGAAAAAGCGCGACGGCCGCACCGAGCGGCAGACCAATTGCGGCGGCCAGTGCCACTGCGGTCAGGCTAACCTTGAGTGACAGTAAGACGATCTCGGTCAGATCGGGATCGAAATTGACGATCAGCCGTGTCGAGGTCGTCAATGCGGAGTAGAACTCGCTCATGATAAGCGCGTATAAGGATCAATCCTGTCGTATCATGACTAGGCGTCGAGATAACGTCAAATCCGTAGTATAAACAAGATAGATCAGCCAAATGCAGCGGCTGTGGCTCTTTGGCCGCGGGTACATTGTTTCGGGTCACGCACGAGTCGCTTGCGAGAAGCCATCTAACGAACATTTAGGGTGCATCGGTGGTATGTCCGCCGATGCGCCTGCTTTTGGCCGGGTTCGTATCATTCGCCGCCCGCGGCTCTTCTTACGGGTAGCATCGTCTCCAGGTGCTCGCCGTTCTTGAAACTGAGTATGACGGTGACCTTATCGCCGGCGCGCAGGAAGCGAGTGGGATTCATCATCATCAGGTGATAACTGCCGGGCCTAAACGCGACTTGACCGCCGGCTGGAGGAATGGTAACCGAGGCTTGTGGTACCATGCTGGCGATTCCGTTTCTGACCACTGAGCGATGCAGCTCAATAGACTCGAACGCAGGGCTCTTGGCCGAGACCAGTTTGCGCGGCTCAGCACCATCGTTTTCGATCACCATGTATCCCGCCAAAACGGATGCAGTCGGTGGCGCTTCGCGAATCCAACCAGTGTGCACGCTCAAAGCGCTTTCGGCACCGCCTGCGTAATTGCCGAATATTGCAATGATTAACGGAAACATAAAGCGGATAAACATAGCTCGACTCCAAGCGGGTGAACAATACGAATATCGCCATGATAATGTCTGCTATACCTGTTTGTCGTGCCGCCCGGCTGTATCTTGAAGGCGCGGTTGCGATGGCGATATACGTCAGGCTAACCTTTGGGTTTGATCGACACGGCGCATGACCTCGCCCGGCATGATCTCCGACGTGCCGGCGCACCCGATGCATCCATAAGATGACGCTCAAACAGACAGCACTTTATGCTAGCCACGTGGCGCGTGGTGCTCGCATGGTGGATTTCTGCGGCTGGGAACTGCCGCTTCACTATGGATCACAGCTGGAGGAGCATCTCCAGGTGCGCCGTGCTGCAGGTGTATTTGATGTGTCGCACATGACGATAATTGACGTAGAGGGGCGCGGTGCACGCGCATACCTGAGGCATCTGTTGGCCGCGGACGTGGCTGCGCTCGAAGCGCCCGGCCAGGCGCTCTACGCCTGCATGCTGAATCATAAAGGCGGTGTGGTCGATGACTTGATCGTTTACTACCTGTCTCAAGATTGTTTCCGCGTAGTGGCCAACGCCGCCACGCGGGCTAAGGATTTGGCTTGGATGGAATCCCACGCGCGCAACTACGAAGTTGCGCTGGCCGCGCGCGATGATTTAGCCATGCTTGCGGTACAGGGCCCGCATGCGCGCGCCAAGTTGCTGTCTCTGCTGGATGCAGACGACCGCGCCATCGCTGAGAATCTGGGTTCCTTCGAGGCTGCCCAGTTGAGTCGTATGTGGGTGGCTCGCACCGGCTATACTGGCGAGGACGGCTTCGAGATCATCCTACCCCACGCGCAAGCGCCGACACTGTGGCAAGATTTGATCGCTGTCAATGCGGCGCCTGTAGGTCTTGGTGCGCGCGATACCTTGCGTCTGGAGGCCGGCTTGAACCTGTACGGCGCCGACATGGATGAAGATACCACACCGCTTGAATGCGGGCTTGCTTGGACAGTGACTTTAGAATCCGCGCGGGACTTCATCGGCCGCGCCGCGCTCATGCAACAGCGCGCCAACGGCATCGCACGCAAAAGGGTGCATTTGATTATCGAAGGCCGCAGCGTACCCCGAGCGCATCAGCGGGTGATTGTGGATAATCTCGGTGCGGGCGAAGTGACCAGCGGTACGTTCTCACCGAGCTTGAAAGCTCCCATCGCGCTGGCGCGTGTACCGGCGGCAACAGGCGCGACGTGCGAGATCGAGATTCGCGGCCAACGGCTCAAGGCGCGCGTGGCAAGACTGCCATTCGTGCGCCATCGAGGGTGCGGTCGATGAGCCTTTTTCATCGAACCCATTTTTGCCTTGCACAATAAGCGGACCTCGATACTCTATATAAGCTATCTGTAACGTCCTACCTCCATAGCCCTCGATCACCGGAGAACATGATGAGTGAGCTACCAGCCGACCTGAAATACACCCAGTCGCACGAGTGGGCGCGCTTAGACGACGACGGCACCGTGACCATCGGTATCACCGACCACGCGCAGGAAAAGCTTGGCGACATCGTATTCGTGGAGTGTCCGCGGCCCGATACCACGGTTGCCGCCGGCGAGGTCTGTGCGGTGGTGGAATCGGTCAAGGCCGCTTCCGACATATATGCACCACTGACCGGACAAATCATAGAGTCCAACGAGGCGCTGGCCGAGACGCCGGAAATCATCAATCAGGACGCCTTCGGCGAGGGATGGCTGTTTAGAATACAGCCCGAGGATGCGACCGTGCTCGAAGAACTCATGGATGCCAAGGCGTATCAGGCCCATATACAAGCCAGCGACTGATATTCCGACCGCTAGCTGCCAGCCCCCGGCCAAATGCTTCACCACTGATCGTGCCCTTCATCCCCCACACCGAAGACGATATCCGCGAGATGCTGGCAGCCATTGACGCCGATAGCATCGAGGAGTTGTTCGATGAGATCCCACCGAACCTGCGGACAGGTCCACCCGAGCGCGTGCCTGAGGGCTTGAGCGAAATGGAGGTTACACGCCTGATGCGTGATGCCGCGGCGCGCGACAAGCACCCGCTTAATTTCATTGGGGCCGGCGCTTATGAGCATCACATTCCGGCTGCGGTCTGGCAGCTTGCCACGCGCGGGGAATTCTATACCTCGTATACTCCCTATCAGGCCGAGGCCTCGCAGGGGACCTTGCAGGTGATCTACGAATACCAAAGTATGGTGGCGGCGCTTACAGGCATGGATGTCGCCAACGCCTCGCTTTATGACGGCGCCTCTGCGCTAGCCGAGGCCGTGTTGATGGCGATGCGCATGAGCCGCAGACCGAACTCTGCGCCCAAGCGTGTGTTGATGCCGCGCAGCCTGCCCCCGGCGTACCGCGCTACAACCCACTCCATCGTGCGCAACCAGGGCATCGAGTTGATCGAGGCGCCTAATGATTCCGCGAGCGGCCGCACTAGAATTGATGGATTACAAGCCTATATCCATGCGGGCATCACTGCACTGATAATCCCGCAGCCCAATTTCTTTGGTGTTTTGGAAGAGGTGGACGAACTTACCGCGTGGGCCGAGGCCCACGATGTCCTGACCATTGCGGTGGTGAACCCGATATCACTGGCCTTGCTCAAGCCGCCAGGTGAATGGGGACGCCAAGGTGCGGACATCGTGGTTGGCGAGGGGCAACCATTAGGCGCGCCGTTATCTTCCGGTGGTCCATATTTCGGCATCATGTGCTGCAAGCAGGAGCACGTACGGTACATGCCTGGTCGTCTCGTGGGTCGCACGGTGGATGCCGACGGTAATCCCGGCTTTGTGCTCACCTTGCAGGCACGCGAACAGCACATCCGCCGCGCCAAGGCAACCTCCAATATCTGCACCAATCAAGGCCTAATGGTCACGGCGGCCACTATTCACCTCGCGTTGCTAGGCCCCAAGGGCCTGGAAAATGTCGCGGCGAGTTGCTACGCCAATACCCACGCGTTGGCCGAACAATTGCAATATATTGAGGGTGTGCGGCGCGCCTTTAGCGGCGATTACTTTCACGAGACAGTGCTGCGCTTAGAAAGGCCGGTAACGCAGGTGCTGAAGGCGCTGGTTGAATACGATGTTCTGGGTGGCTATCCGCTGCACCGCGACTATCCTGAGCTTGATGATTGTTTTTTGATCTGTGCGACGGAGACCAAGACGGCGCGGGATTTGGAGCATTATGTGCAAGCGCTCACCCAAGCGTTAAGATCATAGGAGCGATCCTTTCAGAGAATCTATCCCGGACGAGACGGAGGGATCCGGGCAGGCTTAGTCGCGTGATGTCGCTGCCGCGGCTGAAGTCGCGCTTACATCAGTGTATGCGCGTCCGAGTATTTGCTGAGATACTTAGAAGTACAATTTACGACGAGGAGCATCACGATGAGCACTGTCACATTTCAAGGTCAGGAAATACATACTAGCGGCGAGTTGCCCAAGGTAGGTGATAAAGCGCCTGATTTCCGGCTGGTGAATAAGGATTTGAAAGACGTCTCGCTGGCCGATTTCGCAGGCAAGAAGAAACTGCTCAACATTGTGCCGAGTATCGACACGCCAGTATGTGCGGCATCCACCAAGAAGTTCAACGAGTTCGCCGAGGAACAGGGCAATGCGGTGATGCTGGTGATCTCCGCCGATCTGCCGTTTGCGGCAAGCCGCTTTTGTGGGGCCGAACACGTGGAACGTGTTATTCCGTTGTCCATGATGCGCTCGCGCGACTTCGCCAGAGATTACGGTGTACTGATCGAAGACGGGCCGCTGGAGGGGCTTGCCGCACGCGCGGTGGTGGTGTTAGACGAGGAAAATGAGGTCATCTATACGGAACTGGTGCCGGAAATCTCCCAAGAGCCGAATTACGATGCGGCAATGGAGGCGATGGCCTGATTTCTTGCATCTGCAAAGCCGCGGGATGTGCAAGGTATTTTAAAGCACTAATCACGGCCATCTCCGTGATCTCAGAACCCCTGTGATTAGCCAGGTTATGAAGAGTCTTGGCGTTCAATAGCATGCTGATCTTCGAGCTTGGGCGTGCGGGACGCCGTAGTACAGCGCAGGCGCCGCTCAAGCGCGCCGAGACTGAGAGCCTGCCGCCGCGTTTTTGGCGTGCGCGTAAGCCTGCGCTGCCGGAGGTATCGGAGTTACAGGTTGTGCGCCATTACACGCGGCTGTCGCGCAAGAATTTCTCTATTGACACGCACTTCTATCCACTCGGCTCCTGCACCATGAAGTACAACCCGCGGGCGTGTAACAGCCTCGCGATGCTGCCGGGCTTCTTGCATCGCCATCCTTATACACCCGAATCTTTAAGTCAGGGTTTCTTAGGCTGCATGTACGATCTGCAGGAAATCCTCAAAAGCCTCACTGGCATGCAGGGCGTGTCGCTCACGCCCATGGCCGGCGCACAAGGCGAATTCGCGGGAGTGGCGATGATCCGCGCTTATCACGATTCCCGCGGCGATACCGCGCGCCGTGAAATCCTCGTGCCGGACGCAGCGCACGGCACGAATCCGGCCACGGCGACTATGTGCGGCTACGCCATCAGGCAGATTCCCACCGATAAGTCAGGTGATGTGAATCTGGACGCCTTGCGAGCGGCTGCGGGACCACACACTGCTGGTTTGATGCTCACGAATCCCTCGACTTTGGGTGTGTTCGAACGCCGGATCACCGAGATTGCCGCCATCGTGCATCAAGCGGGCGGTCTGCTGTACTACGATGGCGCCAACTTAAATGCGATTCTAGGCAAGGTCCGGCCCGGTGACATGGGCTTCGACGTGATCCATATGAATCTGCACAAGACCTTCTCCACGCCGCATGGCGGCGGCGGTCCGGGCGCGGGTGCCATTGGTGTCAGCGCCCGACTGTTGCCGTTTATGCCAATACCCGTGGTCGGCCGGCAAGGGACGCAATACGTATGGCGTACAGAGAAAGATCTGCCCCAAACCATCGGCCGCTTGTCCGCCTTTGCGGGCAATGCCGGCGTGCTGTTGCGTGCCTACGTTTACATCCGCATGTTAGGCCGCGCGGGTCTCTCGCGCGTGGCGGATTTCGCTACTTTAAACGCGAACTATCTCATGGCGAGGCTGAAACAAGCGGGCTTCGATCTGGCGTTTCCGAATCGCCGCGCCACCCATGAATTCATCGTCACGCTTAAACGCCAGGCGACGACGCAAGGCGTGACCGCCGCCCAATATGCCAAGCGGCTGCTCGATTATGGATTTCACGCACCCACGACGTATTTCCCCCTGCTCATCCCTGAGTGCCTGTTGATCGAGCCGACGGAGACTGAGACCAAGGAAGAACTGGACAGCTTCGTCAAGGCTATGATCGCCATTCGCGCCGAGGCAGAAACGGAGGCCGCGCGGGTGCAGGGCGCGCCTTACACCTTGACCAATCGACGTTTCGATGAGGTGCGCGCCGCGCGCGATTTAGACCTCAAATGGGTGAGCCGTGAAAACAGTACTTAACGTATCGTTTTCCCAGCGTGAGCGATGTCTCATGGCACGAGAGAAAAGGGGCAAACCGTGGCCATCTTCGTCAGCCCGTAGATAGGGTGCAGCCCATCAACCAGAATCGCCGGCGACAACATTTAGATCGCCTTCTCCCGCTTAATTCTGTTGGTAAATACCTTTACTGACGAGGTGATGGAAGTCGAATGCGGTCAATCGCTTACCCGCGTGACGTCGCCGTGTTTGACGGGGGTTAGAGTGAATGTAATCTACGTGCCTTGCATAGTCCCGCTTATCACGGATAAGATGCTCCCAGAAACCCGCTGCCATATACCCCGCTCACCCTTGTGGCACGGCTGGCGGGTTGAGGCTCAGTCAGCGGCGCGCCGCCGAAAATTACGCCTTAATGGGCATCCATGTTCCGGAAAAGCTCGCATCATCCTGGGTGATGTCAGCTCGCGTGCAGGTAATCTGGCAGCACCACGAGCGCATCAACCGGAAGAGATGCGTCTTGCGCTCCTCGCGCAATACATGCTTAA
>DATACK010000317.1:0-5470 GCA_036259115.1 Gammaproteobacteria bacterium
GCCAGCCGGTAACCAATGCCTCGCGCGGATTTGTGATCCCTTGATCGCACTCAGCAAAGCGTGCAGATTGATTTACAGGCACCGGCGCCATACCGTGGTCGCGCTGGAATGAACGTCGTACGCGGCGGCTACACTTCGCGCAAATCTCGCCTATGACGCCACGCAGGTGACTGTTTTCTCGTGCCATCGTTCAAGCATAACGTTCAAGCCACCGGCGGCTGGCGGCATCCAACACGCGCTTGTCGGGAATGACATAGCGCATGCCGCTGGCATCCGTAATCAGCACTCGGTACGCACTTAAGGCGCGGACATCGTCTTCGCTGTTTAATATAAAGCGCGTCATGCCGCGGTCGGTTGTGACCTGCCACTCGCAGGGTTCGGTGGCGGCGCTTATGTGCTGAATGCTTTGGATGATCGGCACAAATTCGCGCCGCGCCAGCTCAGCCTCGAGCACCGCGCGCGACCGCGCATCCAGCATCGCGAGGTCTTCGATGAAGAGTAACTCCCAACCGTGCGCATCGCGCAGCGAGACCCAATGCTCTGGATCTGAAAACGGAAATGCTCGCACCGGTTCTATGACATAGCGCTGACCATCGGCTCCGATCAGGACCACTTGTCCCCAAGGGTTGTGCTCCAATTTGATCTTACTTGCGATTGAGCGCCAATCGGCGGCACGCTTGCCGCGCGCGGGTTTGAAGCGTTCCACGCTCATACCGCCGACCCCTGAGCCAGTTCCGCTTGCGCGTGGTGTAATCGGGCATAGACGCCGCCGCGCGCCAGCAATTCATGGTGCCGGCCGATCTCAACGATGCGTCCGCGTTCCAGTACCACTAAGCGATCGGCGAGCTTGAGCGTGCTCAAGCGGTGCGCAATGGCGATGGTCGTTCGTCCTCTCACCAAATTTTTCAGCGCCAGTTGAATCTCGCGTTCGGTCTCGGTATCGACCGACGAGGTCGCCTCATCCAAGATCAAAATGCGCGGATCGACGAGCAGTGCGCGGGCGATGGATATACGCTGACGTTCGCCGCCCGAGAGCATCTGACCGCGCTCGCCGACTAGCGAATCATAACCATCGGGCAGATCGAGGATGAAGTCATGCGCGTGTGCGGCGCGCGCGGCGGCGATGATCTCGGCACGGCTGGCATCGGGGCGGCCATAGGCGATATTCTCCGCGATGGTGCCGAAGAATAGGAAGGGCTCTTGCAGCACCAAGCCGATCTGGCTGCGGTATTCTTTCAATGCGAAATCGCGCACATCGACGCCGTCGATTAGGATCGCACCATTATCTACGTCATAGAACCGGCAGACCAGATTAATCAGTGTGGTCTTGCCGGCGCCGCTAGCCCCGACAAAACCGATCATCTCCTGTGCGTGGATGTTGAGATTCAAGTCCTGGATTACAGGCCGGTTGCCGTAACAAAAGCCCACGTTGCGAAATTCGATCTGACCGCGCAGCCGGTGAGGGTGAACCGAATTCGTCGCCTCTGGCACGCTAGGCGCGCAATCCAGCACGTCAAAGATCCGCTGAGCGCTTACCCCCGCACGTTGAGTTGCTTGTACCATACGGGAGAGCGATTCCAGGCGTCCGTAAAAACGGCTGATGTAAGCGATGAAGGCAGTCAATACGCCAACCGTAACCTGGCCGCGCATGACCAGCCAGGTACCAAAGCCCCAGGCCACCAGCACACCGCTCTCGGTCATCAATACCAACATGGGGCCGAAGAAGGCCCAAATTCGGTTGACCTGATCGTTGGTGCGCAGAACATGATGATTCGCCTGGCGAAAACGCTCGATCTCACGAGTTTCCTGCGCGAAGGCCTTGACCACGCGAATGCCGGGAATGGCATCGGTCAGCACATTGGTCATTTCGCTCCAGGCGCGAAAGGAATACCGGAAACCACGCCGCAGGCGATAGCGTACACTGAACACCAGCCAAGCGATGAACGGAAAAGGGCACAAGACGATCAGCGCTAACGACGGATTGATGCTAAAGAGAATTACAGCGGTCATTGCAATCATCAGCAGGTCAGTCACGAAGTCAACCAGGTTGATCGACAGAAAGTCGCAGATACGTCCGGAATCGGCGCCAATGCGGGAGATTAAATCACCGGTACGCTTGGCATTGAAGAATTCCACGGACAGGCCTTGCAGGTGCGCATAGGTCTCGTTGCGCAGGTCAACAGCGATGCGCTCACTCACCCGGGCTACCAGATATTTGCGCGCCCAGCCGAGCAACCATGCCAACAGCGATGCGCCCGCCAGCCCAGCTAAGTACCACCAGATCAGGCTACCGTCCACGGGGTCACCGTTTTGATGCGGAATCAGCACCTTGTCCAACAGCGGCATGGTTAGATAGGGTGGCACCAGACCGAATGCGGTTGCGGCCAATGTCACGCTGAACGCGGCCACGATCATGCCGAAGCGCGGCCGCGCAAAACGTGCGAGGCGAAACAGCGCCGAAGTCGCCTGTGGTACGGACGGCGGCGGGCGATTGGAAGCTTCGCTGTAAGTAGACTGCACCGCTTCCTGGTTTAGGTTTCGTATCGCCGCACCGTTTCCATTTTGCGAGGCCTCGAATTGCTGAACGAATTGCCTTACTGAGGCCTTACGCGCCGCCGTATAATGCCACTGGGCTAGCAGGCCGCGGGCGCCCCGCAGCTCGAGCACGCCGCTGCCGGTATGTTTCTTAGCCTGTAAACCACTTACCTCCCTCAACGGCCACTCGCACCAGCCGGCATCATGCGCTTCTGTAGTCAGTAATCGGCGGCTGGTCAGCACCACTAAACTGGATGCATATCGCAAATGCTTATCCAGATCCGGCTCTAAACAGGCCAATACCGTCTCCCGTGCATTAAGCCGGGCGGCAACGGCATCCCGCCAGCGATGAGGTACAGTACTAAAGAGGTTCATGTTTCAAACTCAAAGATCTATGCTCCATTTAAACCACAGTCGTTGGGCACGTTTTACAGGCCGGCCTACGCTGTAGGACTCATCCGGTAGTGAGTTGACCGGCCATCTGAGCAACTACGAGTGCCCGTAGGCAACCGGCTGGCCCGGCAGTGCGCCAGGTGATGAATATACCGGAAGTCCCGCCGTATTAGCGATTAGTGCGCGTCAATAACACGCGCATGCTGCTACGTAATTTTTACAATAGTGATTGTAAATTCTATCTCGTCGTGATCAGCTGCAATTGCCGCAAGTAAGAAGATACAACCGTGTGATGCCCTGCAGCGGGATCGGTGCTCGCCTAGAGGCGAATGTGGAATTCGCTCGTGTCGCGCCGGTGATTGTTTGCTATCGTCTCGCGGCGCTAAAGGGCTAGCGCATGCGATGATCGGCGGGAATTCATCTATTGACCCCGACCTGAAACCAGAGCGAATCGTGGCCCAGACTGAATAATGCAAGGTGGTTTATATATCGTCATCTTGCGCCGAGGGCAGGCAGGCTCAAGCTTTACAAAGGTAGATAATGGCTCATCCACGACTCCCGCCTACACCTTATTTTTAAAGGTATCACGCACTTTATCTTTGCTCTTGCCAATTGTGGTCTGCACCTTGCTTCCAACCTTTCAACTTTAGTCCTCGTTTGCAAGTCGCTTGTTTCCCGTGACCTTGCTAATACCTTCCTTTATCGAGCCGGTAATCTCCTTACCAATTCCTTCAATGCGGTCTTTGTCCATTGTTCCTCCCAGAGGCTTAGGTTCTCGCACGCGTTACATCTCACATTAAGACGTTAGACTTATATTTTGTAGATTCACAGCTTCTTGACCTAGCTTTGATTCTTCCTGGAGCGCGCGACAGGCGCACAGTTGCGGCAGCTGCAGTTGGTCTGCACACGTGATGTCGATCCTGCCTTCTTGCGCTGCCGCATTCGACAGGATGGAGGCGGCTATCGACGCACTTGAGGTGCCTCGCGATATTGAAGGTCGCGGGAATTGCTGGAATGTACAAATAATTTATCTCATTATTAAATCTGGTGAAGACTCCAGTGCAATCGCTGACGGAGACGGTTGGGCATCTGTTACGGGCTCGCAAATTAAAGCTCGCTGCGGCCGAATCCTGCACCGGAGGTTGGTTGGCTAAGCTTGTCACCGATATCGCCGGCAGTTCCACCTGGTTCGAGCGCGGGTTTGTGACCTATAGCAATGAAGCCAAGATGGAGTTGCTCGGGGTGCGTGTTGAGACGCTTCAGGCGCACGGTGCAGTCAGTGAAGAAACGGTGCGCGAGATGGCCGCAGGCGCGCTTGCACATAGCCGCGCCGATGTTGCCGTGGCGATAACGGGTATTGCTGGACCCAATGGCGGCACGGCCGCTAAGCCCATCGGCACCGTATGGATAGCCTGGACGCGGCGGGACGCGCGCATGCTAAGCGCGCATTATCTATTCAATGGCGATCGAGGCCGCATACGTCGAGCAGCGGTCGTCGAGGCCTTGCAGGGATTAATCCGTTTTGTCCGGTGATCGGGAACGCAGACGGCGCTTGTTCTTCGCGTTGTGGCCAGATGAGCAGACGCGTAAGGCCCTCGTCCGAATCGAGCGTAGTCTCCCTCGTCGGCAAGGGCGGCCGATACCTGCATCGAATCTGCATATCACGCTGGCGTTTGTTGGTGCCGTCGATGCCGAGGTGCATACTCGCCTGAGTGCGCAGGCGGCTCAAATCAGGGCAGAAGCCTGTCTGCTTAAGCTTAATCGCATCGGCTACTTTGCACGCTCGCGGATACTTTGGCTCGGCGCCGATGTATGTCCCGCGACCTTGATGCACTTAGTGCGTCAATTGCATGCAGCTCTTGAAAACTGTGGCTTGAGGCCCGATGTTAGACCTTACCGGCCGCACATCACCTTGCTGCGCGACGCCGAACCGGCGCCAATAAAAGGCCAGATCAGGCCAATCGACTGGCAGGTGGAAAAGTTTCATCTCGTACAATCACACACCAGGCCTGAAGGGGCGCGCTACGAAATTTTGCAAGGTTTTAACCTGCATTCTTAAGGCACAAGCGCGGCCGCAATAAGCCCTTTTTACACTTGTTCTTACACGTTCGGTTCTATGCGATAATCGTCCGGAGCTAACAACACGGGCGCGCAGGAATCGCGACCGAACGATTCAGAGGTAGATTAAGTGGACGAGAATCGAAAAAAGGCCTTGGCCGCTGCGCTGGGCCAGATCGAGCGCCAGTTCGGCAAGGGCGCTGTGATGCGTATGGGCAACGGCAGTGTCGCCCGCGATGTGGCCGTAATTTCAAGCGGCTCTTTGGCGTTGGATATGGCGCTCGGCATCGGTGGACTGCCTAGAGGGCGTGTCATTGAGATATACGGGCCCGAGTCATCGGGTAAGACCACGCTTGCGCTGCAAGTTATAGCCGAATGCCAGCGATTGGGCGGTGCGGCGGCATTTATCGATGCAGAGCATGCGCTCGATCCGGATTACGCCGGCAAGCTGGGCGTGAACGTGGACGATCTGTTGGTCTCGCAG
>DATACK010000318.1:0-2420 GCA_036259115.1 Gammaproteobacteria bacterium
GTATTAACTAGTGCTACTCGAACTGCGGCATGCCTTGATGGCTTGTTGATTGTTGAGTCTAAAACACTTCTTCGTCCGCGCACTCAGACTCGCGCTGTTTCGAGCCAAGATTGTGAAAGGCCCAAGGCACTGTCACGGATGATTGATAACGCACGGCGCAGGCATATTCAAATGCGTTTGCGAGGTATGGATATTGCTCGGTCTTACCAGAGACTTTCACCTCAGCAACTTAGTCAGTACGTTCTTTTACCAAGTTGCCGTATCAAGCATACCGTTATTGATAAGGCAAACGACGCACGGTGATGCCGAGCCCAAACTTGGCGGTGCAGCGCTACGACGCTACTTACGACTCACGTGTTAATGATCATCATCTCTAAAGCCAAAGCGAAAATATACGGTCAGACGACGGTCGATGACGGCGAGATCACGTCGCGTGACGATCTGTTGGCCACCGAGGTGCCGCTAGATCCGCGTGACTGGTAGCGCGCCGATCGCCACCATGTGCACACCGGGGCATGATCTGTGGAGTTCACGGCGGGATTGCTGCTGGGCGAGGGGGTGATCAAGGGACGGGAAGACATCATTGCGCTCGATCATACCGCGCGCCTCAATGATGCAGTGCGCGTGGGCTTAAGGGCGCGGGCTAAAATCCGGGCCGCGTGGCTTAAACTTTCGTCGCTGTCCACTAGCGCCTGCGGTTTATGCGGCAAGGCAAAACTCAATCTAGAAGCGCTGACGGCGCTGCCGCCGCTGCCACCAGGCCCGAAGATAATAGACATTGAAACACTGCTGGATCTGCCTGCGCGGCAACGCGCGGCAAGACGTGTTCAAATGTACAAGCAGCCTGCACGCGGCGGCGCTGTTCGATGCGCAAGGAAAACTGCGCGCTTTGCGCGCGGGTGTTGGCGGCACAATGCCAATGGACAAGCTCAATGGCTGGACCATATTGAGCGACGGGTTGCCTCTACAAGATCATCATGCTGCTGAGTGGATGGGCGAGTTTTGAGTTGTTGCAGAAGGCGATCATGGCACGCGCGCAGATTGTATGCGCAATCTCGGCCCAGCAGCCTTGCGGTGCGGCTTGCCCGCGACTTCGGCGTCACCTTGGCTGGATTCCTGCACGGTAATCGGTTCAACGTGTATTCACGACCTAACCGCATCCGCGGACTCGATGTGGACACGCCGTGCGCGAGCGGCCAGGCGGCACGACTTGAAGCCTAGACCCCACCGTGTGTAAGTCCACTACTACGTGTAGGCCGCCAGCATCTTAGGTTAGCTCGTCTAGATAGCGGAGATAGATAACCGTGGAAACTCAACAGCGACCCGAAGTCGTCGTCATCACCGGCGCCTCTGCCGGGGTGGGGCGTGCGACCGCGCGTGCCTTCGCCAAGCTCGGGGCTCATATTGGCCTGCTCGCGCGCGGAAAGGAGCGGTTGGAAGCTGCGCACAGCGAGGTTGAAGCCGCCGGCGGTAAGGGCTTAGTGCTACCCACCGATGTGGCCGATCCGGATCAAATCGAGCGCGCGGCAACAGCGGTCGAAAACGAATTCGGTCCCATCGACATCTGGGTCAACGACGCGATGACGACGATCTTTGCGCCGTTTAGCCAAATCAGTCCACAGGAATTCAAACGTGCCACCGAGGTGACTTACTTAGGCCAAGTCTATGGGACGATGGCGGCGCTCAAGCGCATGCTGCCACGCGATCGAGGCTCGATCGTACAGGTCGGTTCGGCGCTTGCCTATCGATCTATTCCTTTACAGTCTGCATATTGCGGCGCCAAACACGCCATTGTGGGATTTACCGAGGCGGTGCGAAGCGAACTGCTGCACGATGGCAGCCGCGTGAACATAACGATGGTGCAGATGCCGGCGCTTAATACACCGCAGTTCGACTGGTGTATGACGCGACTCCCCCGTCACCCGCGACCCGTGGCCCCGGTCTTTCAACCGGAGGTCGCCGCCGAGGCGATCGTGTGGGCCGCGCATCATCGGCGTCGACAGGTTTACGTGGGCTTGTCCTCGGTCGCTACCATCTGGGCTAACAAGTTCATGGCGGGGTTGCTGGATCGTTATCTGGCGCATAGCGGGTATCGGGCGCAACAAGCGGATGAGCCCGTGGATCCCGATCGCCCGAATAACCTGTGGCAACCGGTCAAAGGCGATGCCGGCGCACGCGGCCGTTTTGGTCAAGAGGCCTATGCCGAAAGCATGCAACTATGGGCGACTAAGCATCGTGGCTGGCTTGCGTTGGCCGGCGCGGGCGCCGCCTTATTGAGCACGGCTGTGATGCAGAACAGGAGAAAATCAGCATGAGCATAGGTAAAAAACACTAGGCGATTGCAGACGGCTATATCCCGTCTGCGAGTCATGGTCCCGGGCCGGCGTTTGAAAGCCATGAAACCGCCTGCCTGCTAAACG
>DATACK010000319.1:0-8318 GCA_036259115.1 Gammaproteobacteria bacterium
CATGTTCGGCCAAAGCGGCGCGGAACTCTTGCTTGGCTGCGGACAGCGATACCCTGTCCTGCGGCCGCTTAGGGCCTGCCAGGCTCGGTTCGACCGTGCTCGTATCAAGCTCCAGCCTATCACTGTAGTCGGCCTCAAGGCTGCCAGTTTCGCGAAACATGCCCTGCGCCTTAAAATAGGCACGCACTAGCTCTATCTGTTCACGCGCACGGCCGGTAATCTCTAAGTATCTTAAGGTCTCTTCGTCAATCGGGAAGATGCCGCAGGTAGCGCCATATTCGGGGGCCATGTTGGCGATGGTTGCGCGATCGGCGAGCGGCAGGTGATCCAGGCCGTCACCGAAAAATTCCACGAATTTTCCCACTACGCCCTTCTTCCGCAGCATCTGGGTAACCGTCAACACCAAGTCGGTGGCCGTAGCGCCCTCGGGAAGCTTACCGGTCAACTTGAAGCCTACTACCTGTGGCAGCAGCATAGAGATCGGCTGGCCGAGCATAGCGGCCTCGGCCTCAATGCCGCCCACGCCCCAGCCGAGCACCCCGAGGCCATTGATCATGGTCGTGTGAGAGTCCGTGCCGACCAAGGTATCAGGATAGGCCTGAGTTACGCCATTATCTACACGTGTGAACACCACACGAGCGAGATATTCTAGATTGACCTGATGGACAATACCGGTATCCGGCGGCACGACCTGAAAATTCGAGAACGCCTGCTTGCCCCAACGCAGAAAGGCGTAGCGCTCACGGTTGCGACTGAACTCGATCTTAGCGTTTAAGTCCGGCGCATTGCGAGAGCCGTAGTGATCCACCATCACCGAATGGTCTATGACTAGTTCAGCCGGTGACAGCGGGTTGATCTTGGTCGGATCGCCGCCTAGCGCCCGCATCGCATCGCGCATGGCCGCCAAATCCACCACCGCCGGTACGCCGGTAAAATCCTGCATCAGCACCCGCGCAGGACGGAATGCGATCTCTGTTTCCGGCTCGGCGTCAGGATCCCAGTTGAGCACTGCCTCGATGTGGTCTTTGGTTACGCTAGTGCCGTCCTCGTAGCGCAGTAGATTCTCCAGGAGAATTTTCTGGCAGTAAGGCAGTCGAGTAGCCGCCCTTCCCAGGCGCGGGACCTCATTAATTTGATATTGCGCACCATTGACCTCAAGCACGGTCTGGGTTTTAAAACTATCGCTCATCGGGTTTTTTCTCTTAGCTTATGGGCATTGGTGGAGAGGGTTAATAGTACATTAACATGAACGGGCGCATGGGTGCGATTGTCCGAGGCGGGCTGCAATCCTGCATCGACTAGGCCTTGAACAGTAGCGCTTCGATGTCACGCAACATCGCGTTGCGGCCGACAAGTAAGCGCCAGCGATTGCCACCGGCCTGCCGCCATAGTACCGCAGCACGTATTCCGGCCAGCAGTAAAGCGCGGATACGGCTGGCGTTATCCGGATTGGAGAGATAAATTTCCTCTCCGCGCACGATGATCCTCGGTGTGAGTTCAATGATCGATCTTTGATAGGTATCAGCAAGCCTGCTGATCACGTTGATATGCGTCAGCTCGAAATGCGTCAATTGCTCACGCGCCCGCGCAATACCCTGTTCAATCGTAGTGAATAGCGAAGGTTGGCGATAAAGTTTCTTCACCAGATGCAACAAGATCACGACATAGCGAGTGTGCTCCGGCTGGCACCTGCTGCCATCACCGACTAATTGCGCACGCAACACATAAAGACCCGTCATGATGCCGCTTGCGCCGCCGAAGACGTCTTCGTAGCTGACCGCGTCCCGCTTAAATATACTGGCCAGACTGGCCTTAAACGGCGCCGCGTCAGCCTGCCCACGCCACGCAACCTGAGTGACAAGATCCACGCTCTGATACAATCCCGCCAAGGCGATGGTGCGGTTACCGATGGCAGCCATCAGGCGGCGCCCCTGCCGACCGGCCGCTCGATGACTCCGCCCCCTAGGCAGCGTGCGCCCTGATAGAATACAACCGATTGGCCGGGCGTCACTGCGCGCTGCGGCCGGTCGAAATGGGCGCGCAACTGGCCGCTTGTTTCTTTGTGCAAGCTGCAACTTTGGTCGCTCTGGCGATAACGTATCTTGGCGGTACAACGCATGGGCAGGGCGGGCGGTGAGCCATTCACCCACTGTATCTGTCCGGCGATCAAGCCCTGGCTGAACAGCAGAGGATGGTCATGGCCTTGCGCGACAATAAGCCGATTTTCGTTGAGATCCTTGTCTACCACATACCAGGGCTGCTCTGTCATTCCGCGTTGGCCGCCGATGCCAAGGCCCTGGCGTTGACCGAGTGTGTAATACATCAGACCGTGGTGGCGGCCAAGCCAGTGGCCATCAGGACCGGTGATATCTCCAGGCTGAGCAGGTAGAAATCGCGCCAGAAAATCACGAAAGCGCCGCTCGCCGATGAAGCAAAGTCCGGTGCTGTCTTTTTTGTCAAAAGTGACCAGCCCGGCGCGCTGGGCGAGCGCCCGCACCTTACGCTTGGTAAGGCCGGCGAGTGGAAACAGCGAATGGGCGAGTTGCGCCTGCCCCAGTGTATACAGGAAATAGGTCTGATCTTTGGCCTTGTCACGTGCCTTAAGCATCACGCGTGCGTTGCCATCGCGCGTGATGCCAGCGTAATGGCCAGTCGCAATGAAGTCGGCACCGAGCGCGCGAGCATGTTCCAAAAAGGTTTTGAATTTGATTTCTTTATTGCATAGAACGTCAGGGTTCGGCGTGCGACCGGCGCGAAATTCATCAAGGCACAGGCTAAAGACCCGCTCCCAGTATTCGTACGAGAAATTGATCCGGTGCAAGGTAATACCGAGCCGCGCACATACCGCGGTCGCGTCCGCTAAGTCCTGTGCGGAGGCGCAATCGCCTGCGTCGTCTTCCTCCCAGTTTTTCATGAAAAGCCCTTCAACCGCATAGCCCTGGTCACGCAGCAACAGAGCCGCCACCGACGAGTCTACACCGCCGGACATGCCGACGATAACGCGCGCACTGCCGCGTGAGGACATGATTGGACGTATCTCGTTACAGGATATCGGATAAAATCAACAGAGGGTGGCGTGCGCCCATCAGATAATCATCGATACTACGCAACACCATGGGACTTCGCAGGCGCTCTGGTATCATTGTTAATTGTTCGCGCGTCAGCCATACGCACCCGATGATGCCGTCGTCCAACTTTAAGCGGGGGTCATGTCGTGTGGCTTCACCGCAAAAGGTAACGCGCAGAAAGGTCACCTTATCGCGCGCATGCCGCCAGCGGTAAATACCCACAAGCGCGGTGGGCTCGAAGTGCCAAGCTGTTTCCTCCAGCGTTTCCCGAATGACGGCTTCGACTAGACTCTCACCATCATCGAGATGACCCGCGGGCTGATTCAACACGCGGCGACCGCCAACGTCCTCGTCTACCAGTAGGAATTGTCCTGCGCGCTCGATGACAGCCGCAACGGTGACATGAGGTGCCCAACCCATGTATTAAATTTAGCATACTCGTCGCGTAAATCGCACAGCGGCGGGACTACGTGCAAGGGTGACAGGCTGAGTAAAATCTTACGCGCGTACAGCACTCGGCCAGTGATAAAACTTCTGGTCATTTCGGAGTCAAAAAGTGTTGCGACAAAATCAGCTTGAATATGCTGCGTTATGCCGCATTATTATCTGGTTCGTCAGTGATTATTTCCGTGGATTCGGCATGCGCATGCCTGACAAGCTGTATATAATGTTTCTCATGGTATAGGGTCATCGACGCACTTGTATTCCAATGAACAGCGGACAGAAAAAACCCCACACGATTGGTAGCCTGGCGGTCGAGGAATCAAAACCGAAGACCAAGAAACCGCCACTCTATAAAGTGGTGCTGATTAACGATGATTACACACCCATGGAATTCGTCGTGCATGTGCTGGAAGTTTTTTTCAAGATGGACGCAGAGACCGCTGTGCGAATCATGCTCCACGTCCATACACGCGGCAAAGGTGTATGCGGTGTGTTTACCCGTGAGATCGCAGAAACCAAGGTCGCGCAGGTGAACGATTATTCCCGCGCCAACCAACATCCCCTGCTGTGCGCGATGGAAGAAGCTTAAGCCAAGGTGCATTATCATTATGTTGAACAAAGAACTTGAGTTTACGCTCAACACGGCCTTCAAGGCGGCACGCGAAAAACGTCACGAGTTTATGACCGTGGAACATCTGCTGCTGGCGCTGACGGACAACCCGACGGCGGCCGGTGTGCTACGGGCATGCGGCGTCGACTTAGCCTCTTTAAGTAAAGAACTGGCCGAGTTTATTAGGGAAAACACGCCGCTGTTACCGTCCAGCGATACCCGGGACACGCAGCCGACCTTAGGCTTTCAGCGTGTGCTGCAGCGGGCGGTGTTTCACGTACAGTCGTCCGGCAAGAAAGAGGTCAACGGTGCGAACGTATTGGTGGCGATCTTCGGTGAGCACGAGTCCCATGCCGTTTACCTATTAAATCAACATGATGTCTCGCGCTTAGACGTTGTTAATTATATCTCGCATGGTATATCCAAAGTGCCAGAGGAACAAGATGACGAAGGCATGGGCAGCGAACAAGAGACCGGCGAGGAGGCCGCGGCTCGCAAGCCGCTGGAGAGCTTTGCGACCAACCTCAACGAGTTGGCCCGGCGCGGCAAGATCGATCCCTTAATCGGTCGTGAGCACGAGATTGAGCGCACGGTGCAGATCCTGTGCCGGCGGCGTAAGAACAATCCATTGTTCGTCGGTGAGGCGGGTGTAGGCAAGACTGCCATTGCCGAGGGTCTGGCTAAAAAGATCGTCGACGGCGAAGTACCCGAAGTACTTTTGAAGAGTACCATCTTTGCACTCGATCTAGGTGCGTTGGTGGCGGGTACCAAATACAGGGGCGATTTCGAGAAGCGTTTGAAGGGCGTACTGGCGCAACTTAGGCGTCAGCCAGGATCGATCTTATTCATAGACGAGATCCATACCATTATTGGCGCAGGATCCGCCTCGGGTGGCGTTATGGATGCCTCCAATCTGATCAAGCCGGTATTGGCTTCGGGCGATCTGAAGTGCATCGGCTCGACCACCTATCAGGAGTACCGCGGTGTATTCGAAAAGGACCGGGCACTGGCGCGGCGGTTCCAAAAGATTGATGTCAATGAGCCGTCGGTCGAAGAGACTTATCGTATTTTGAAGGGCTTGAAGCTGCGTTTCGAACAGCATCATGATGTTCGTTACACAGATAAGGCGTTGCACGCGGCCGCCGATCTGGCCTCGCGCTATATCAATGATCGTCATCTGCCTGACAAGGCTATTGACGTGATCGATGAGGCCGGCGCGCATTTGCGGCTGAAGCCCCCTTCACTGCGTAAGAAGACCGTATCAGTGCGTGACGTAGAAAACATTATCGCCAAGATGGCGCGCATACCGCCCAAGAACGTGTCCGCCTCCGACGTGGAGGCGCTCAAGGGCCTAGAGCGTAATCTGAAGATGGTGGTATTCGGTCAGGACGAAGCGATCGATACCTTGGCTGCCGCGATTAAGATGTCACGCTCCGGTCTAGGCGATATGCAAAAGCCTATCGGGTCATTCCTGTTTTCCGGGCCTACAGGGGTGGGTAAAACCGAGGTGACGCGTCAGCTCGCGTTGATCATAGGCATCGATTTGATCCGCTTTGATATGTCCGAGTACATGGAGAGACATACCGTATCGCGCTTGATCGGGGCACCGCCAGGATATGTCGGATTCGATCAGGGCGGTTTGCTAACGGATTCCGTGCTTAAATCGCCGCACGCAGTGCTGTTGCTGGATGAGATCGAAAAGGCTCACCCGGATGTATTCAACCTGCTGCTGCAAGTCATGGATCACGGCACGCTCACCGACACTAATGGGCGCAAAGTAGATTTCCGCAATATCATCCTAGTCATGACCACCAACGCGGGCGCGGAGGCAATGAGCCGGCCTAGTGTAGGATTTACCACGCAAGACCACGCCTCAGACACTATGGAGGTGATTCGCCGTAGCTTCACACCCGAGTTCCGCAATCGGCTGGATGCGGTCATTCAGTTTAAGCCGCTGGACCAGCGTACTATAGCCAATGTGGTGGACAAATTTATCATCCAACTGGAAGCGCAGCTCGAAGGCAAGAAGGTAAGCCTACTGGTAGACGATTCAGCGCGTGCCTGGTTGGCGAAGCGCGGTTATGATCCAAAGATGGGCGCGCGCCCCATGGGGCGGGTGATTCAAGAATACATCAAAAAACCGCTTGCCGAGGACATACTGTTTGGTCGCCTCACCAAAGGTGGTGCAGTCCACGTCAGTGTCAGGGATGGCGAACTGGTGTTGGAGGTGGAGGAAGAGATGGTGCACTGATGCGCATCACCCCAGTGATGCGGGCTTGCAAGACGCTGGGATCTAGGTAGTCATTGGCTAGATCATGGCTGAGTACGCCCGCGATAAGTGATGCGGCCCTTACTTAGGTCGTATGGAGTTAGTTGTACTGTTACTTTGTCACCGGTGAGTATCCGAATATAATTCTTGCGCATACGGCCGGATATGTGGGCAGTCACCACATGGCCATTCTCTAGCTCTACACGGAACATGGTGTTTGGCAGCGTCTCAATGACTGTACCTTCCATCTCGATATGATCTTCTTTCGGCATAAGTCCTCAAGTGTAACGTTTATTAAGACCAATCATTATCATTAATTGCTAATCAATCCTGCAACAAAAGCTTTACGTTTATAACTGTTGCTACTCGCCTGATCTGCATTATATTGTTGCCCCGTCTAAACGCTGTGACTCATTGGATTTCCAAATGACCGAGCCGCGGAAAGTCGCCTGCGCCTTTCCTGGCCAAGACTCTCAACCGGTTGGCGCGCTATGACTTTAGCGTCCGAAATCGGGGCTAAACGGGTGATGCATCTGCCAGTGAGTGTTCCGGCCCATTGCGATTTGATGATACCAGCAGCGCGGCGGCTTACTATTCACCTAACGGAGACGCGTATTCGATCTGCGGACGTCCGCGTAGTGCACAGCACCGATGCTACAAGCTACGAAGATGCTGATGCCCTCGAATATGCGCGTGTCCGGCAGCTCTACAGCCCCGTGCGCTGGATGGGAACCGTGCGAGCATTCGCCACGCTTGGGGCGACAAGGGTTCTGGAGTTTGATACTGGAAGGGTATTGACCGGTCTGGCCAAGCGCATTGATAGATCTTTCCAGTCTCTGTATGTGCGCGATCCTTCCAGCTTAGAGCAGACGCTGGCAAAATTTGGGACATTAGTATGAACCTTAATAGTCAGATTGCCCTCGTAACCGGCGCAAGCCGAGGCATTGGTCGCGCGGTAGCGCACACATTGGGCGCTAATGGTGCGGTCGTCATAGGCACCTCCACCTCAGCAGAAGGCGCGATGAATATCGCAAAAGAGCTAGCCGAGCAGGGAGTGCAGGGTACAGGAATGCAACTGGATGTCTGCCAGCCCGCATCCATCGATGACGGTATGGAGCGCATTAGCGCGCAGTTCGGACCGGTTACGATTCTCGTTAACAATGCTGGCACAACCCGCGATAATTTGCTGCTGCGCATGAAGGATGATGAATGGGACACTGTTCTTGATACCAATCTCAGTTCTGTGTATCGATTGTGCAAAGCCTGCTTGCGTGGCATGATGCGTGCCCGCCAAGGCCGTATCATCAACATTGCTTCGGTAGTGGGATTGACCGGCAATGCTGGACAAAGTAATTATGCTGCGGCTAAAGCGGGTATGATTGGTTTTTCCAAGTCACTGGCTCGGGAGTTTGGGGGGCGAGGCATCACTGTGAATGTAGTGGCACCCGGCTTTATTGATACCGACATGACCCGTGAGCTGCCAACCGGGCAGCGTGAAGCATTGTTGCAGGATATCCCGCTCGGCCGTTTCGGATCGCCTAGCGATGTGGCCGCAGCGGTATTGTTTCTAGCGTCCCCCGCCGCGGGCTATATTACCGGTGAGACGCTCCACGTAAACGGCGGCATGTATATGTCCTAGGCCATGCACCTTAGTACCTGCACCTCTTATAAAGCTATAGAACCACCTTTCTCCATGCCGCGCGCATTCCATAGTGATCAATACAGTATCATCCGCACGAATCTAAATCCATCGGCAGCTGTGCAAATGCAAGTCCATTCATTCGCCAAGTGGATTGGCAAGTTTCTTTTCATTAAAATTACGGCGCATTGTAGCGCCTGCAAATGTGCGGCGTGGTAATAAGCATGATAGGACCCAACGCATTTGCCGTTTCCCGCGCTGCGAGGCATGAGAAGCCCTCGTCTCGAA
>DATACK010000320.1:0-13490 GCA_036259115.1 Gammaproteobacteria bacterium
GGCGACCGGTGATCCTAGCCGTATGCTGGTGCGCATACCCGACGGTTTCGAATACTTTGGGGCCAAGACCGCCAGCGCTACGACCAGAGGCACAGGCGATATCAAGTTCGATGCCGCTGACCGCCATAGCTCGCTCACATACGTGCACCATACGCCAACGGGTCTGGCCTAAGCGCTGGCTTTCGGCGAACTCTGAGCGCCCTCAGCGCTCGCACAGGCATGACAAGGGGAACGCCGCCCGAACGTATCCTGAAGCTTGAGAGAGCGCTAGTGCTTTTCGCGCTCATCGGCATCACGGGGCTCGCCTGGCTTTACCTCATCGACACCGCAGACATGGAGGATATGTCGGGCCTATGGTCGTGGCGATGAGCTCATGTCCCTGGGGAACAGCGGAGTTGGGCGTGATCTTTCTAATGTGGGTAGTGATGATGGTCGGGATGATGCTTCCCGGGGCTGTGCCCATGATCCTTCTTTCCTCCACCATCAATCGCAAGATGCACCGTGGATCCTTTGCCAACTGGTCTGTTCGTTCTGGGCTATATTGCCATGTGGACAGGCTTTAGTCTCTTCATCACCTTATTACAGAGCATGTTGCGTCACGCGGTCCTTCTATCGCCTATGATGGAGGAGCACTAGTTCAATGCTAGGAGGGATAATATTCATCGCAGCCGGAATTTATCAGTGGACACCGCTGAAACAGGCTGCCTCAAGCGCTGCCGTTCGCCACTGGACTTTATTCTCTTTCGCTGGCGCAAGGCCCTACGTGGCGCGCTGTTTATGGGCTTGGAACATGGCGTTTACTGCATGGGGTGCTGCGGTCTGCTGATGCGGTGTTGTTCGTAGAGGCGGTGTGAGGAACCTGGTTGGATCGCATTGATCACGTTGTTCGTGGTAGCCGAGAAGTTAGCGCCCAGCGCTGAATGCCTTGCCCGAGTAACCGGTCTCGCAATGATTACTATCGGGACATACATGCTGGTAGGCTCGGCATGATGATCTCAAATCCCCTGAACGGCTGGGACTCACTTAAGGCGACAATCCTGGAGATGAACAAGGTCGCCGCTTAGGGCGGCAGACCTCACTCAGACCGAAGGCTGGCAGCTATGTGACGACAACGGCAGGACCGCCGCTGATGCCAATTGCCAAGCTGGAAGCCCGTGTAGTGGCCCCAAATGTACTTAAAGGAAATAACATTAAGTCGGATTACACTGGCATTCCGAGCGTAGTCTTCATGATTCCGGCGCTCGCGCGTGTCGGCCTGCTAGAGGGCGAAGCGCGGGAGCAGGGACTTGATTTTGCCTGCAAGCTCACAGACATGCCCGGCTGGGTCACCACACGGCGGGTCGGCGAGACGCATATGGTGGGGCGCGGCCATGTCTATGCGGATGCCATATGGCTTATGGGAGACCGCATGGACGCGAAGCTTCTTGTCGTGTGGGCATCAGGCGCCCGCCATGCCTCGGCGCGTTTCATAACAGGCTGCCTCGATCCCTTTCAAAGCCGAGACGAGCAGCTTGCCGTAGCGAGACACATCGTCAATCCGATGCTTAACGTATTCGCTGAGAATGCACCGCGCAGATCGAAGGCGGAGATGGAGGTGCTAGCCGCGGTACCAGATGTGAAAACTGTGCACCTGTCGGTAGGCAAACTATTAGTCTACGAGGAATTTCCCGATGAGGTCGCTAATATCATCCGAGAGTTCCTGACATCCAACTCCGTCGATTGATCGGCAGAGTCAATAGCGGCGATGCTTGGCATTGATTGCTCTGGGCCATAGATGCCACCTTCTTGCAGGACACGCGGCTTCGCTTACAGCTTGTGACACAAGACTGTGATGCTTGGAAAAGGTAGCGTCCAGCCTAACGGATACACATTCGATTTCAGGAATTACCGCGTGGAAAATAGATACTTGGTCAAGACCGCGGCACCTAAAAGCAGCACGATGAGGACCAATATCCAGACCACCATCATCATCCACATGCCGCCCATGAGCATGTCCTCCCCATGCATCATGCCATGCCGGCCTTGCTATCGACAGGTTAGAATAAACCCGAGATCAAAAGGAGCAGCGCAGCCGTCAAAAATGGCGTCGTGCTGATAGTCAAGTTGCTCATATTTACCTCCTGCGCGTCCTCATGGACTAGCCCAACAACATTATGCATCCCAAGTTTACGAAGATGCTCCACCTGCCGAGCCAGCTTCGCCTTTGGGTAATCTATGTCCCCGCCAGAATGCGAAGATCGCGGGGAATACGATTAATACTAAGATCAATGACGAGGCTACGCCCCCCAGCATGGGCGCGGCGATGCGCTTCATGACATCGGCGCCGGTGCCGGTCGAGTACATGATTGGGACTAACCCTAAGAACAACGCCAGGCCCGTCATCAGCTTGGGCCGCAGGCGTTGCGCGGCGCCCTCCATGATGGCCTCCATCAGATCGGCTCGGCTCCTGAGGCGACCCTCCGCACAGCGTCGACGCCAGGCAATGTCCAGATAAAGCATCATCAGGATGCCGAGCTCCACCGCCAGGCCCGCCACCGCGATCATGCCCACGGCGACTGCCACGCTGAGCTTGTAATGAAGCCAGGCGAGCAGGCCCACGCTGCCCACCAAGGAAAACGGCAGCGCGAGCATGACGATCAAGGTCTCCACAAGGGATTTGCGGTGCATGTACAGCATGAAGAAAATCAAAAAGATCGTCAGCGGCACCAGGATCGTGAGGCTCGCCTTGGCGCGCTCGTAATACTGGAACTGCCCCGCCCAGTCTAGACGATAGCCATTGGGGATTTTCACTTTATCGACCACCACCTGCTCGGCTCTATGGACATAATCGACGATGCCTATGTTCTCGTTCACGTCCACGTTTACGAAACCGACCAATTGCGCGTCCTCGCTACGGATCATGGATGGACCCGTGCGGAACTTGATGGCCGCCACCTGGGAAATAGGTATTTGGGCGCCACTAGCCGTGAAGATTAATGCCCGCCTAAGCGCCTGAATATTGTCGCGGAACTGGCGCGCATAACGCACCAGGATGTTGTAGCGCTCCCGTCCCTCCACGGTCTGAGATACCACCTCACCGCCCATGGCGGCGACGATGATATCTTGTACGTTGCCGACGTTGAGCCCGAAACGCGCGGCGTGTTTGCGATTGATGTCGAAATCGAGGAAGTAACCGCCAGCGGTGCGTTCGGCAAAGGCGCTGCGGGTATAGGGCCCGGTACGAGGGTCCTTTTGAAGTGCCCGCTCGATCTGAATCGCGGTTTTCTGAATGCCCCCAAGATCAGGACCGAAGACCTTGATTCCTAAAGTCGAGCGGATTCCGGTGGCCAGCATCTCCGTGCGCGTCTGGATGGGCATCCACCAGATGTTGGGCATGCCCGGGAACTGCATCGTCTGATCCATCTTCTGGATCAGCTTGTCCCAGGTCATGCCCGCTGGCCATTTGCTTTTGGGCTTGAGCATGATTGTAGTTTCCAACATGGAAAGGGGCGCGGGATCGGTGGGACTGGTCGAGCGCCCGGCCTTGCCGAATACTCGCTTTACCTCCGGAAACTTTATTAGCATACGGTCCATGGTCTGCATGACCCGCGTCGCCTCATCGATTGAGATACCCGGCAAGGCCGTCGGCATGTAGAGGATGGTGCCCTCGTTTAAGGGCGGCATGAACTCGCTGCCAAGCGTCCGATACATCGGCACGACAGCCATTAGTGCGATTGCCGCGAGACCGATCACTAGCCATCGAAGCCTTACCGCAAGTCGAACCACCGGCATATAGCCGCCAATAAGCGCACGGTTAAGCCAGCTCGCATCGCCGCGCCCCTTGCCGCGGATGACCAACACGGCCAATGCCGGAACGAGAGTGACGGCGAGGATCGCGGCGAAGAACATGGAATAGCTTTTGGTGAAGGCGAGCGGCTTAAACAGCCGGCCTTCCGTGCCTTGCAGGGCGAATACGGGCAGGAATGAGACAGTGATGATCAGCAGCGCAAAGAAGATGCTGGGCCCCACCTCCTGCATGGCGGCGATGATCACCTGAGCGCGTGGGCGCTGGTCCGCTGCATCTTCCTGCCACGTGTGCAAACGCTTGTGGATATTCTCCACCATGGCGATAGCGGCATCGACCATGGCGCCGATGGCGACCGCGATCCCACCCAAGGACATGATGTTGGCCGTCAGATGTTGGTAATACATGGGGATAAAGGCCAGCAGCACGGCGATTGGCAACGTGATAATGGCCACCAGGGCCGAGCGCATATGCAGCAGAAACACGATGATTACTAGGGAGACGATGATCATCTCCTCGGTCAAGGTATGTTTAAGCGTATCGATCGCACGCTTGATCAATGACGAGCGGTCATAGGTAGGGATAATCTCGACGCCTTTAGGCAAGGTCGCCTGGACTTTTTTAAGCTGCTGCTTGACCCGTCCGATTACATCCAGTGCATTCTCGCCATAGCGCATCACTACGATACCGCCAACGGTTATGCCCTGGCCGTTTAAATCGACCTGCCCTAGCTCGTACGCGGGGCCGAGTTGAACGGTGGCCACCTGATCCAAGGTCACTGGCACACCGCCGCGATCCACCTTGAGCACGACTTTGTCTAAATCTTCCGTGGAGTTGACGTAACCACGCCCACGGATGAGCTGCTCATAACCACTCACCTCCAGCACCCGGCCGCCGACCTCGTTGTTTGACTCGCGTACAGCCTTAACTACCCTGTCTAACGGGATGTTGAACGAGGCTAGCTTATTGGGATCCACATCGACCTGGTATTCCTTCTCGTAGCCGCCGACGGAGGCCACCTCGGCCACGCCTTCCACTGACGCCAGCGCATATCTGAGATTGAAGTCCTGGATACTGCGAAGCTCCGCTAGACTGTGCCTACCACTCTTGTCTACTAAGGCGTACTCGTACACCCAGCCGACACCGGTGGCATCAGGACCGATGGTCGGTTGCACGCCTTCGGGCAGCCGGCCCCTTGCAGTATTCAGATATTCCAGCACCCGCGAGCGCGCCCAGTAGATGTCCGTGCCGTCCTCAAAGATGACATACAGGAAAGAGTTTCCCTCCATGCTCTGGCCGCGTACGTACTTGACCCTGGGTGCAGCGATCAGCGTGGTAGCTAGCGGATAGGTGATCTGATCCTCCACCAAGTCGGGGCTGCGTCCCTCCCATTCGGTATAGACAATGACCTGTACGTCCGAGAGATCGGGAATTGCATCTAAGGGCGTCCCCATAAGCGAGCGGTAACCCCAGAATGCCGCAACCGCGACTACCATGATGGTTAAGAGCCAGTTGGCCGCGCACCAGGCAATCAAGCGCTCGAGAAAACCTTCCCGGTGCTGTTCTGCCTCGTCGTTGGGTGTCGCTACCATTGCTGTATCCCCGCCTTGAGGCTGGTCTCCGAGGCGATCAGGAAGTTGCCCGAAGTCACCACCTTGTCGCCGGGTTGTAGCCCTTTCAGGACTTCGATGTAGTTCTCGTTACGTTGTCCTGTCGTAATCTTGCGGGGGGCTAAGCGTCCGCCGCCTAGATCTTGAAACACCACACGATCATCTCCTGCGAATACAACGGCTCCCTCGGGCACCACGAGGCGCCGTCCCAAATTCGCCTTGAGCTTGACCTCGGCGTACATGTCGGGCTTGAGGACACCATCTGCGTTATCAAGCGTCAGCCGGATGCGGCCGGTGCGGGTTATGCCTTGAAGAGTGGGATAGACGTAATCGATCGTAGCTTTGAAGGCCTTGCCCGGAAGATACGGGAGGGTTACCAAAGCGGGCATGCCTTCCTGCACTAGAGGCAGCTCGCCTTCGTAGACCTCGGCCTCGACCCAAACTTTTGATAAGTCCGCGATGCGCATCAGACGCGTGCCAGCCGGATTGGCTGTACCTATTACCACGTTCTTTTCCACCACGGTGCCGCTGCGCGGCGCCAGGATGGGCACGTAGTCCAGCGGCTCGCCGCGGCGCTCCAGTTCGTCGATTTGGCTGGGTGTCATATCCCACAGCAGCAGCCGCTTGCGCGCGGCTTGGATAAGTCCGTCGCTCAGGTCACTGCGACTTCCCAAGACCTCCAGGTATTGTTGTTGGGCGGCCAGTAACTCCGGGCCATAGACCGTGAAGAGCACGTCCCCCTGCTTAACGTGCTTGCCTACGTAATTGGCATAGAGCTCACCAATCCAGGCATTAAAGCGCAGGGTGACATCAGAAAGCTTGGGCTCGTTGTAGACGACTTGGCCGACGGCGCGGATGTCGCGCGTGAGATGCCGATAGGAGGCCTTACCAATCGTAACGCCGATGAGCTGACGACGATGGCTGTCTACGACAATGGTGCCTGGCGGAGCCGGCTCGACCTGCCTGCCGGTCTGGGCCTCAGCCACCGCACCAGAGACGAGCTGTAAGCCTGGGCGACCCGTGGCCATGTCAAAGCTGATCTTTTGACTGCCTATCCCCTCTTTCTTGATCTGGACCGACAATGGCCATGCACCGCCTATCGGTAACTTAAAGGTACCCACATAGCGCCCGGGCGCGGCCTCATCGAAGATGGCTGGCGCCTGCATCGCCAGCATGGCACCCATCGCAGGCATCGTGGCAATGGCACGGACTTTCGCGCCGGATATTGGTTCGCCTTCCTCATCATTGAGGCTAATGACCAGGCGGTTCTTGCCGACCTGCGGCTTGCTAGGCTCAACAGCTACATTCAATTTAAAAGGGCCGGCACGGTATGTCGGCTCATTGGCTCCCGCATGCCCCGACGCCACCTTCGTGCCGCCGGAGATCAGTTGAAGCCCTGAACGGCCGGTGGCCATGTCGAATTTCAAGGCGGCCGCGCCCATATCGGGTTTCTTGATATTCACGGCCAAGGGCCACTCACCGCTCATCTCAAGTTTCATAGGGCCCACATATTCACCCGGCGCGACCTGTTGTAGCTGGGCCGGGGCCCGCATAGCGGGCATCGCGCCCATCGCCGGCATCAGACCGAAGGCTTGAATCTGTGCATCCTCTACAGGCTTGCCTTGCGCGTCCATGATCTTGACCATCAGCTTGTTATCGCCAACCTGGGGTGCTTCAGGCTGCACGGCGACGCTCACCTTAAATGGGCCGGACCGATACACCGGCGCGTCCTCCCTGATCCCTTGTGAGACCAATTCCGCATGATCGGAGCTGGCGATTAAAAGGTCATTCAGTTGGATGCCGATAGCGATGCCCAATACCAGGGCCACCAGCGCTATAAACCACATCCATCTTTGTTTAATCATTGGCATGTTCCTCGTTACCGCCGCCCGGTCGGTAGGCGCCGGTCCAGCGTTGCAGCTGTGCTAGCCGCCGTATGTAGTTCGCCTGCGCGCGCGCGAACTCCAGCTCTATCATGAGCTTGCGATTCTCAGCGGTGATCACGTCCTGAAAATCGCCGACGCCCGCCTCATAATCGGCCTCCGCGGCGTTCAGATTGTCTTGTGCCAACGGGACTAATTGCTCGTGGTGTAATTCGATCACGTCCACGGATTCGGCCACCCCCGCCCGGACGCGACCTATCGCCACAAGCAGTCGTGCCCGACGGTCCACAAGGCGCCACTGCGCCCGCATAGCGTCAGCCTGGGCAGCATCCAGCAGTGCTTGATACTTGCCGCGATTCACTGGCACATTGACCGAGGCGCCAACGGTAAAGCGCTGCTCAGGCGTATCCCAGAAGTTGTCGTAGCCGGCCGAGAAATTGAAATCCGGGTAGAAATTCTTTTCGGCCAAGCCAACGCGCGAACGGCTGGCGTCGAGCTGAGCCTGGAGCCGTTTGAGTGCCGGGTGATTTTCGATTGCAGTCTCTTGCAAGACCTGCAAGTCCGGTGGCGAAGCGGGGGGTGCCAGCTCTGCGGGCGGTGGTAAGTACGCTTGTGGTGCACGGTTAAGCAAGCCATTGAGCTGGGCTTGTATGGAGCGCTGTTCCCGTTTGAGCGCGAGCGCCTCGTCTAGAAGTTTTGCGTGCTCCAGTTCGGCCTGAATGACATCCTGCTGGGTGGCCCGGCCGGCGGCGTACTCCGTTTCGGCCACGTGGCGCAGGTCGATCAACAAGCGCCGATTGGTCCTGTTGATCTGCAAGGCACGATGGATGTAATACCACTCTGCAAAGCCCACCTTCGCAGCGGCGATGATCTGAAGCCGCAGATCCGTGAGATCCTGATTGACAGCCTCGGCCATACTTGACGCCTCAGCTTCTCGCAGCGCCAACGTACCGGGCCAGGGAATTGCCTGGCTGAGATCGACGCTGTAATTGAGTCCCCGATCAGGGCCATTAGAATTTTGAAGGCTATCCAACGTCTCGGGCGCGAAGGTGTAGGAGAGCATGGGATCATCTAGCGTCCCTGCGGGCTCAACTCGGGAGGCCGCCTCTGATGCTGCCGCGTGCAGGGCCGGGAGGCTCGGATTGCGCACCAAAACCGTCTTGACTAACCGCTGCGCTGTGAGCGTTTCGGTGCCGAACAAGGAATCAGCGGCCATTGCCGGTAAGGCACAGCTCGCGACCAGGCAAATAGCTGCAAAGTGTTGCGCATTGCGCATGGGGATACCTCCGTTTTCACCCTTGAAACGAACCCAAAATTAGCGAGGGGGACCGAGCATTGCTCGCCCGAACGGAGGTGCGGCTTAATTACGCAGGCGTAGCGTCAGAAGGTAGATGTCGGCGCCTTGGAGCCAGGCGGGGGGACGTGAAAGATAAGGTGATTGAGCGGCATCTGCCAAAGCCGGCGGATCGGGACCGACCTCCCGCGGGGGCAACACGAGCGGGAGCTTTCCCAGATCGAGGAACAGAAATCCAAGGACGCGATCGGAAACCGGAACGCCTTCAGCATACGATTGAGGCAAGGAAATCATATGGCAGCACTTACCGACACGCGTCCGTGAAGATTCGCAATCGGCCTTGCAAGAGTGCTGACAGCAACAATGTTCCAGCGTCTGTCCGATCATTGCGCAGGCAAACACCGCCTTAAGCGGAACTAACCCGAAGATAACCAGGAAAAGCCCCGCTATGACCCGGCGTATGCAGCGATGATAAAGAAGGATCATAGATATATGCTTGTACGACCTATTTTTATTTTCTGCCGCGTGAAAATAATGACCCATTGGTACAGAGTATAGAAACGCAGCTTAAGTTCCGAAAGTGCAATTGCCGTCTAAATCTTAACCTGCATGAGTTGGTAGAGAACCTTTCTTCCAGTTTGTGATGGGGACAAAGCGCCCTGCACGGGTGGTTGGTTAATGGTGCCGCCAGGCCTCCGCGTCCTTCGTCAACTTGTCCACCGACGCGGGCAGCTTCCCTCTGACCAGGTCGGCCAAGGTCACCGACTCCAGTACCGCCCTTAAGTTCGCACGCACCGCGATCCACACGGTCTGCAGCAAAGCGGCAGGACCGCTGTATTGCACGTCCTCGGGCCATTCGCCGCGCACATTGGCCAGCGGCCCCTCTACCGTCCGGATGATATCGGCCAAGGTGATCTGATCCGCAGCACGCGCTAATTGGTAACCCCCTCCCACCCCACGCCGGGCCTTTATCAGGCCTGTGCGCCTTAAATCGAACAGGATATTCTCCATGAACTTCTTAGGGATGGATTGTGCGGTGGCGATTTCAACACCACGCAATGCCGGCGTGCCCTCCTGTGAGGCCGCCGCCAGCGCGGTCATGGCGCGTAACGCATAATCTACCCGCGCGGAAATCTGCAATGCTCGGTTCTCCTGTCTGCCATCAATCAAACAATACCACCGTTTAGACGAATTCTGACTTTAGTGGTTTTTGGACTTCGTTCACATTGCCGTCAATAAGAGGCTTGACACAAATCCTGTTTAGCGCATAGAGTCTGTATTGTTTACCTATTAAGTGGACTTAGCCGACTTAGGAGAGAATAGCATATGCAAAATCTTATTTTACTCGTGATCGCAGGCATTATTGCCCAGCTAGTGGATGGTTCGTTGGGCATGGCCTTTGGCGTCACTTCGACTACCCTATTACTTACGGTCGGCGTCGCACCGGTGCTCGCCTCGACTAGCGTGCACCTAGCAGAAGTCGGCACTACCTTGGCATCGGGCTTCTCACATTGGCGGTTCGGCAACGTTGAGTGGTCGATGATCCTGTGGATAGGCATTCCCGGCGGCATTGGCGCGTTCGTCGGTGCGGTGCTGCTCAGTTCACTCTCAGCTGAGGCCGCAGCACCCGTGGTCGCGATCATCCTCTTTGGGCTCGGCGTCTACATTCTGGCACGCTTTGCCTTCAGCCGCGCCAAAAAAGTCGTGGGTACAAGCCCCATACCCAAGGGTTTTCTCGCACCCTTGGGACTGATCGCCGGCACGATCGACGCTCTAGGTGGCGGTGGCTGGGGACCGATTGGCACATCAACGTTGCTGGCGTCGGGACGTATGGAACCGCGCAAGGTTGTAGGCACTGTCGACACGAGTGAGTTCATCGTCGCGATGTGTGCGAGCATCGGCTTCCTGTTGGGCCTAAGCCTTGCTGAAATACCGTTCGAAGTAGTTGGCGCACTGCTGATAGGCGGTGTAATCGCGGCGCCTATCGCGGCCTGGATTGTGCGTCACCTCGATGCACGGATACTGGGTACCGCAGTAGGCGGCTGGATCATTCTCACGAACGCGAACACGTTTTTGAAAGCGGCGGGGTTCAACGAAGGCATCAACATTCCAGTATACGCCGCCGCCATAATCCTGTGGATCACCGCGCTCTACTTCGCAATCTCCGCAGCGCGAGCTGAGCGTCAGCGTGTCCTCCCTGGTTCAGCAATATCCGAAGGATAACGCCTTCCTCCCTCCTAAGCGCCCAGACCCTCTGAGTGCTGTGCCTGTGGCGCATCCCCGTAAGGGGACGCGCCTTTTTAATGCCACCTGTAAAGAAACCGCCAGTTCGCGGCAAGCATTTATTAAGGCACTACGAAATCCAATTTACTTAAAATCGCCGCAAGGTTGGGTCACGCGGCCGCCGCGTGCCGGTTCTTGCTGAAACTTAAACGATCACCGTCCAGCTCGACGACAATGACATCGCCCGGTGCGAATCGGCCGGCCAGAATCTGCTGCGCGAGCGGATTCTCCAGTTGCTGCTGAATCGCGCGCTTCAAGGGCCGAGCACCGTACACCGGATCAAAACCGGCCTCACCCAGCCTGTCTAATGCCTCATCCGAAATCTCCAGGGCCAGGTTACGCTCGGCGAGCCGCTTGCGCAGATAATCCAGCTGAATCTTGGTGATGGCGCGAAGCTGTGACTTGCCCAATGGATGGAAGACCACGATCTCGTCGATGCGGTTGATGAACTCCGGCCGGAAATATTGCCCGACGACCTCCATCACCGCCGCTTTCATCCGGTCGTAGTTCTCTTCGCCGGCCAACTCCTGAATTACCTGACTGCCCAGGTTGGAAGTCATGACGATGACCGTATTGCGAAAATCGACCGTGCGGCCCTGGCCGTCGGTCAGACGTCCATCATCCAGCACCTGCAGCAGCACGTTGAACACATCCGGGTGTGCCTTTTCGACCTCGTCCAACAGAATTACTGAATAAGGCTTGCGGCGCACGGCCTCGGTTAAGTAACCGCCTTCTTCGTAACCGACATAGCCTGGCGGCGCGCCGATCAATCGAGCTACCGAATGCTTCTCCATGAACTCGGACATGTCGATCCTGACCATCGCCTCTTCCGTGTCGAACAGGAACGCGGCTAGCGCCTTAGTCAGCTCGGTCTTGCCCACTCCTGTCGGGCCTAAGAACAGGAATGAACCATTTGGCCGGTTCGGATCGGCAAGACCGGCGCGCGAACGTCGGATCGCGTCGGATACTGCCTTGACGGCTTCCTCTTGCCCCACGACGCGCTCCGACAACGCCTGTTCCATACGTAACAGTTTTTCGCGCTCACCTTCTAGCATCTTGGAGACGGGAATACCCGTCCAGCGCGAAACGATCTCGGCGATCTCTTCCGCCGAGACGTTATTGCGCAACAACTTAGTCTCCCGTTGCTCGGCCTCGCTGGCCTGCGCGAGTTGCGTTTCAAGTTCCGGGATGCGGCCGTACTGAAGCTCCGACATACGCCCGAGATCCCCCGCGCGACGCGCGGTTTCCAGTTCGACCTTGGCGCGCTCTAATTCCTCCTTGACATGCGCAGTGCCCTGCAAGGCCGCCTTCTCGGCCTTCCAGACCTCTTCCAAATCGGAGTATTCGCGCTCGAGCTTGGCGATATCTTCTTCAAGCGTGGCTAAACGTTTCTTCGAGACTTCGTCAGTTTCCTTTTTTAGCGCCTCGCGCTCAATCTTGAGCTGGATAAGCCTACGATCGAGCCGATCCATCTCTTCTGGCTTGGAATCCATCTCAATGCGGATGCGCGAGGCCGCCTCGTCGATCAAGTCGATGGCCTTATCCGGCAACTGCCGATCAGTGATGTAGCGCTGCGACAAGGTCGCAGCGGCCACGATCGCAGGATCGGTAATCTCCACCCCATGATGTACTTCGTAGCGCTCCTTCAAGCCCCGCAGGATAGCGATCGTGTCTTCTACCGTTGGTTCATCGACCAGCACGCGCTGAAAACGCCGCTCAAGCGCGGCATCTTTTTCGATGTTTTTGCGGTATTCGTCCAGGGTGGTCGCGCCGATGCAGTGCAGCTCGCCGCGCGCCAGCGCGGGTTTGAGCATGTTGCCGGCATCCATCGCGCCCTCGGCCTTACCCGCGCCAACCACGGTGTGGATCTCGTCAATGAAGAGAATAATACGGCCTTCCTGCTTGGCCAGATCATTCAGCACCGCCTTAAGACGCTCCTCGAACTCGCCGCGGAATTTGGCACCTGCGATCAGCGCACCCATATCGAGTGCGAGCACGCGCTTATCCTTCAAGCCCTCCGGTACCTCGCCGTTGACGATGCGCTGCGCAAGCCCTTCGACGATTGCGGTCTTGCCCACGCCCGGTTCGCCGATTAAGACAGGATTATTCTTGGTGCGCCGTTGCAAGACCTGAATTGCGCGGCGAATCTCGTTATCGCGGCCGATCACAGGATCGAGCTTGCCCTGCTCGGCGCGTTCGGTGAGATCGATGGTATATTTCTCCAGCGCCTGGCGTTGTTCCTCGGCATTCGGATCGTTAACTGTCTGGCCACCGCGCATCGAATCAATGGCTTTTTCAATCGCACCCCTATTAGCGCCGGCGCGCCTGAGCATATCACCTAGCGTGCCGCGATCCTCCAGCGCCGCCAGCACGAACAGCTCGGATGAGATGTACTCGTCCTTCCGCTTTTGCGCGAGCTTGTCCGTGACGTTCAGCAAGCGATTAAGATCATTAGAGACATGTATCTCGCCCGGTACGCCTTGCACCTGCGGCAAACGGTCCAGCGCCTCGCCCAGTTGCGAGCGCAGCCAATTGACGTTGACATCGGCCTGAGTCAAGAGATGCCGCACGCTACCGCCGTCCTGATCGAGTAGCGCGATCATCAGGTGAACAGGTTCTATAAACTGATGGTCGCG
>DATACK010000321.1:0-2048 GCA_036259115.1 Gammaproteobacteria bacterium
AAAACGATTGCGTACCGATTTGGATGGAACCGCTAGCGCACTAGTGCGCCGCGGCTATCGACTAGATGTGCATGCCTTAAGCGAGCTTGAGGCGCAACGCAAGCGCCTGCAAGTGGAGACACAGGCACTGCAGAATGAACGTAATGTCCGTTCGAAGGCGATTGGTCAGGCTAGGGCTAAAGGTCAAGACATCGCACCACTACGCGCGCAGCTGGCAGACCTAAGCGATCGACTTAAGGACATCGAACAACACCTGCGAAAGACGCAAGCACGACTGGAAGCAATCCTCATGGAAGTCCCAAACGTGCCCGATGCATCGGTGCCGGATGGACACGACGAGAGTGCGAATGCGGAGCTGCGCCGTTGGGGAGAGCCGCGTGCGTTTGAGTTCGCGCCTAAGGATCACGTTGAGTTAGGTGTCCGACTCGGAGAATTGGATTTCGAGGCCGCCGGCAAAATCACAGGCTCGCGCTTTGTCGTGATGCGTGGCGCGCTCGCGCGGCTGCACCGCGCATTGATTCAGTTCATGCTTGATGTGCACGTGCGTGAGCACGGTTATGAAGAAGTTTACGTGCCTTATATGGTCAATGCAGATAGCCTCACCGGCACGGGGCAGTTACCCAAATTTGAGCAGGACCTGTTCAAGCTATGCGGCGAGACGGGTTATTACCTGGTGCCCACTGCGGAGGTGCCAGTAACCAATCTGGCGCGCGATGAGATCATCGATGCGCGGTGCTTACCACTTAAATACGTCTGCCATACTCCGTGTTTTCGCTCGGAGGCGGGTTCTTACGGTAAGGATACGCGCGGCATGATTCGCCAGCACCAGTTCGAGAAGGTAGAGTTGGTGCAGTTCGTGAGACCTGAGGATTCATGGCCTGCATTAGAGGAATTAACCTCCCATGCGCAAGTGATCCTAGAGCGGTTGGAACTGACTTATCGCGTCGTCGCCCTGTGCGCCGGAGATCTTGGTTTCGCGTCCGCCAAGACTTACGATCTCGAGGTCTGGCTGCCAGGCCAAAACTGCTACCGCGAAATCTCGTCTTGCAGCAATTTCGTCGATTTTCAGGCGCGCCGTATGAAGGCGCGCTGGCGGAATCCTGACACCAATAGGCCTGAGTTGCTGCATACGTTGAATGGCTCAGGTCTCGCAGTGGGCCGTACTTTGGCTGCGATTATGGAAAATTACCAGGATGAGAAAGGCCGCATCCATGTTCCACGGGCGCTGCAAGACTATGTTGGTGGTATGGACGTGCTAGGTGTGTAAATGTGTCCGGAGCTAACCACTACCAGGAATAGCTTTGCCCGAGAGGGGCGGCTCGAATGGATAGGTGTGCGCCCTGGCCACCGCAAGCCGATCCAAGCAGTCAAGCAGGTTGATGTAGTTGCGGGGCAGGGGGTTATTGGCGACCACGCACGTTCACGTCCTGGCAGTAAACGACAGGTCACGTTAATTCAAGCAGTGCATCTGCCGGTCATCACCGCATTTATTGATTTGCGTGAAGTCCAACCTAAGCTATTGCGCCGCAATCTGGTGATCTCTGGCATCAATCTATATGCGCTAGCTAACACGCGATTCTATGTAGGCAGGGTATTGCTGCGCAGCTACTGATGAGCGGTGAGATTCGCATTGGCGATATGGTGCGTCCTGCGCAATAACAGGTGATATCCAGGCGGATCGGTTGGATGTTCTATTTCATGCGGTAGCTGATCTTTGCAAGATTAAAATCTTGCCGTTGGAGGGCTTTGTTGCATAAATCTTGGGCAAGGCAGACTGTCTGGTTGTGAAGCGTGCTTCACACGGCGTAACTATCTGGCATGCCTAAGTGGCTCATGCGGTTCAATGCGGCGCAGCGGATGAGTATCTGTGTACCCGTGCCTCGAACAGTGGCGAGCGCACCCGATCACCGAAGATGGCCTTGATCCGAAACACCACCGTTTCAGCCAAACTACGGCGGTGATAACCAAGCTTCTGTTTCCAAGCAGCACACCCCATACGTCGGATGTCCCGCAGGTTCTTATCGCGAGCTAACAGCGGGGCTTTTGAG
>DATACK010000322.1:0-4309 GCA_036259115.1 Gammaproteobacteria bacterium
AGGTATGCCACGTTTGGCTTGCTTTTAAGGAACGTTGAGCCTGATCTCGCAGGCTGCGGCCGTATCGACGCCGCCGTTACACTGAACCAGACCCGAACGGCCATTGATCTGGTCATTGCCCGCCGCCACGGATCAGCGCGGGGGCACACGCCCGCGGGTGCCGCCTGCGATATCGGGTCTTTTGAGCTTCAAGTAATGCCTCCGTCAAGCGGCTTGCAGTCGCGCGCCCAACCTTCAACGTCGATGAAGCCGCTGGGAGCGCTACCATTAGCGTCACACGTGCGGGCGCCGCCACCGGTCCGGCGTCGGCCGATTTGCGGTGAGCGGAGGCACCGCTACCACAGACGCCGACTTCGTCGTGCCTCCAGCCATTGTCTCCTTCGCCGCTGGCGAAACCCCCAAGACCATCAGCATATCGATCATTAACGAGATCGACGTTGTAGGAGGTGAGACGGTAAATCTAGAGTTAAGCAATCCAGTCGACGTGATGCCGGGTACCCAGAGTGCTACGGTACTAGACATCGCCGATGACGATACAAGTGGAGCTGTAGGCCCTCCTAAGTGCAACGGCCTGATCGCTACCATAGTCACTACCGTGAGCCCCGAGGCCTTCAACGGAACGTCGGGCAGGGCTGGACGTGATCAAGGCACTGGGCGCGCAGATAAGATCTTCGGCTTGGAAGGCAACGACGTGATCCGCGGCGGCGGGCAATGACCAGATCAATGGCCGTTCGGGTCTGGTTCAGTGTAACGGCGGCGGCGTCGATACGGCCGCAGCCTGCGAGATCAGGCTCAACGTTCCTTAAAAGCAAGCCAAACGTGGCATACCTGTGGGTAAGCCCAGTGCCCCACCCTCTTTTCTGTTAGGCCGCCAATCAGATCACAGACTATGCAAGCCGGATGTGCCGCTAAGGACCCTTATACAGGTTTGTCGATGGTTGAGATGCAAGATGTACTGATAATCTGTTCCTGACAAACGGCATTGTCGGAAATGCTTTTAGAGCACGTCGCAGCTGGGGCTCATATCAAAGGATGGGCGCTAAATAAAAGCCGCATTATCTCGCCTAGGGAATTTGTTTCTAACCATGATGTGACTCTTAATGCGTTACAGCATGCAGCAGCACATCTATAGATGAAGAAGAACGGCGATCGCTTGACGTATCTGGTCCGCGATATCTTCTAAAACTCTCAGCGGTTTGAGAATCAAACCCGTGCAGGACATGGGCGCGATATAGCTATTGAAGCCAAACGGTAACTTGACCTACGTGCGATCCGCCGGAATATCATACTTCTGCATGCGATAACGCAGCGCCATACGGGTCACGCCCAAGCGGCGCGCGGCCTCCGATACGTTGCCCCGCGCGCGCTCCAAGGCCTGCTTGATCAGCTGATACTCGGCCGCTTCTAAGGTCATATCCTGCAACTTGCTAGGCGGAGCGGAGGGCGCCTCATCCGCGTGGCCGCCACCCAAGTTCATCGAGGCCGATGTAAGGCGCGTCCCGTCAGAAAGCAGCACCGCGCGCTCCACTAGATGCTGCAATTCACGCACATTGCCGGGCCAAGTATAACGCCGCATCGACTCGATCAATTCGGGCGCAAGTTCCGGTTCAGGCAAGCCGTAGCGCTGCGCAGTCTGCTTGATGAAATGCCGCGCCAGCAAAATCACGTCATCCCCACGGTCACGCAACGGCGGCATGGCAAGAGTTAGCACCTTAAGCCGATAATATAAGTCGGAGCGAAAGCGCTCCTCCCTGATCATTCCTTCCAGATCACGGTTGGTTGCCGCGATAAACCAGGCCGGCACCTTCCGCTCACGGTGGCTTCCCACCTGCCTTACCATACGCCGCTCGAGCACTGTCAGCAGCTTGGATTGCAACTCCAATGGCATTTCCGCAATCTCGTTCAGAAACACCGTGCCATCCTCGGCGGCCACGATGAGACCTGTGCGGGCGGTGTGCGCACCGGTATACGCACCCTTCTCATGGCCGAACAGCTCTGCCTCGATGAGGTCCTTGGGCAATGCAGCACAGTCCACATGCACGAAAGGCCGGTCGCGTCGGCTGCTTGCCAAATGCAAAAGCTTAGCCGCCAAGTCTTTACCACACCCGGTTTCACCAAGGATAAGGACCGTAGGCGGGGCCTCGTCGGCCCTTGCGCTGATCTTACCCAGACGCTCTATCTGCTCGCGCAGGCGCCTCATCGCGGGGCTTTCACCTAATAGTTGCGCTGACGCCAGTGCACGACCATCACGTTGGCGCGAATAATTCAGGCTGCGATGAACCTCGACCTGTCGGAGTGCCTTGTCGATGATAACCAGCAACTCGTCCAGATCCACCGGCTTTTTAAGATAGTCCAGCGCCTTGAGCTTCAAGGCCGCGACCGCATCCTCAAGCTCGCCGTACGCGGTCATCACCACCACAGGAACGTCCGCAGCATCGCTCTCGCGCAATTGGCTAAGAAAATCCAGGCCGGAGCCATCCGGCAGCCGCATGTCGAGCAGGATTAGATCCGGCTGGGCGCGTGCAAGCTGCGTCTTGGCTTCCGCTAACGTGCCCGCGATCTCGGCCGCGTAGCCTGCCCTACGAAAGCGCTTGGAGATCGCCTTGGCGAGCAGCGCTTCGTCCTCCACGATAAGAATCTGAATTTCGTGTGAGTCAATATGCGTAGCCGCGCGGTGTTCAGTCTCGGCGCTCATGATGTTACCTCAAATTTCACGCCTCCAACTCCGTAAGCTCCTGTGCGGGCAAAGACACGCGCACGCGCGTACCGCCGCTTGGTGATTGCGAAAAGGCTATCTTGCCACCGTGGGCGTGACTGACCTTGAATGCGAAGGGAATACCTAAGCCCGTTCCCAGGCGTTTTGTTGAAGGCACCGGCGCAAGTCCCTTGGGATCTGGATTCATCGGCATACCTGGCCCTTGATCATCAATCATTAGAACCACTTCGTGTTGCGAAGATTCGATCGTCAACGTGATCTCGGCGCCTCTTGGCGACGCATCCACGGCGTTATTGATCAAACCATAGAGCGCCTGTTCCAGCAGATCCACGTCCACGTACAATTCCTTGTCCTGCTGCCAGTTGACCCTCGCGATGTGCAGGTGCTTGGCCTCCAATTTTGGCTTAAGCGGGGCCAAAGCGCCTTCTATCACGGGCGTAAGCGCGGACCTGCTTTTGTGTGGTTTTAATGGGTGCAGATAGGATAGCAGCGACGTGATCCAGCGCTCCAGTCGATCCACAGTATCGATGATTTCTTGCCGGGCTTCGCGCAAATCGTCTGCGTCACCTATGTCATCCATCACCTGCGCCGTGGCGCGTATGCAAGACAATGGGTTACGTATGTTATGCGCCACCACCGGCACCAGCGCGCCCAACGCAGCTTGCTTTTCTTTCTCTATCAGCGCATCGCGACTTGTCTCCAGATCACGGGCCATATTGTTGATCGAATGCGCGAGCTGCGCGACCTCTGCTACGCCCTGCACCGGGATGCGGTGCTCCAGACGTCCCTGGCTGATCCGCTGGGAACCGGCTACGACTTGTTCCATCGGCTTGACGAAGCCGCGTGTGAAGGTGCGGTGAGAGAATGCTAGCAGCGCGATCGCCAGGAGGATTGGCGCCGGTATTAATATTGGGGCGAGCCGCGTCCAATACGCGAGTATCTGTTCCAACGCGTGTCGCTGCTTGGTGATAAGTTGGGAAAATCTGGCGAACGCGTGCTCAAATTCGCCCAACATCCATTGCTCATAAGACGGATCTAACACCCGGGCACGGGCTGCGTCGTTCATAGGAGATGCCAGGAGCTTATTCATCTCCGCCTGCATCAAGGTATAAGACCGCTGCATGCTGTCTATCGTGCGCCTTTCGGCCGCTGTTGTAGCGTTTTGCTGTAAGGCATAGAAGTTTTGGTCTATGTGATATAAATGTCGCCAATATTGATCCAGCGCCGCAGGATCCCCGACTATGCTCGCGCGGGTACTCTCCTTGAGCTGTCGATACAGATCACCACGCACCTGTTGCGCCTCGAATAGTAATGCATTGAGTCGTACGGATTCGTGCGAGGTCTGTTGCCAGAAATAGGCCCACAACCCGCCTATCGCGCCGGTGATGATGACCAGCAACAAAAAGCTCGTTTGATACGCGAGCAGTAGGCTTTTTAATGAACGCAATTTAGCCATACTGGCTGCAAGATTGAGAGGTACACTTTGTATCGAACGCAGAGTGTGATCACGACCGAGGCCAATGGTTGAAGGCAGTCATCTTAACCTTAGACGCAGCCATGTGGCGCGTGATCATAGTCCAGCCAAGCTGGCTA
>DATACK010000323.1:0-13837 GCA_036259115.1 Gammaproteobacteria bacterium
GCGGTCTGATGTGCTGCGGGATTTGGCGGTGCTGCTGGGGCAGCGTGTGTGTTTGGGGTCAAGGCCTATGACAACGTGCCTAAGTAGGCCTTCTCCGATGTGGTGTGTGCCACGATCTGAGATCTCTCGCCTGACACAAAGCCCTCGAGCGACTGCTGGCGCACCAGCAGGTTAGAGGCTCAAGACCAAGCCCTCGTGCGGGCCGCAAGGAGGGGTGCCCGCCTTCGAACATCAGCATCGCCAACAACCACTACCCACCCCCACCATCACGCTAAGGCTATATACCTAACGTTGATTAGCGCGCCTCGGGTGAAGTACCGCCGCTTTCCAACGCACGATAATCACACACGATCCTCAAGATAATCGTTGCGTGGCCGCGCATGCGCATGGCTCATTAGCGCGTCGAGCCGCTCGACAACCTCGCCCACTTCGATCAGGTCCATAACGCCCGGATATTCAAGCTTCGTTCCCCAGACCAGTTTGGATGCCGGTTTGCCGCGATAACGGCGCGCGGCTACATCATATTTATCAACACACCACTGACGACTGAGATAAGGACAGGCGCGCTTGGGATTGGTCGCGGCGTAAAGTCCTATTACGGGCAGGTTTACGCTGGTGGCCATATGCGCCGGGCCTGAATCGGGGCTGATCAATACACGCGCGCGGGCCAGCAAGGCAAGCAACTGCTTGAGTGTGGTCTTGCCGATTAGATCAACAGGCGTGTGGCGCATGTGGCGCGCAATGGCGTCGCCATATCGGCGTTCACCAATTGTGGCCCCGCCACACAGTAACACCCGCATACCCCATCGCTCGATGGCATGATCGGCTACTTGCGCGTAACGATCCACGCGCCAGTTGCGCAACACATGACTAGAGCAGGGGCTAATCACCAACACCTGTTTTTTGGCCGCAACTTGTTGCTCGGCCAAAGCATGATCTCGTGCGGGGATCGGAATGTCCCAGCGCAGCTCGCGTTTGCGTAAGCCCAGGGCCTCCAGAAAACTGAAAAAGCTATCCAGTACGTGCTGGCCATGCGTGGCCGGAATGCGTGCATTGACAAAAAGGCCATGTGCATCTTTGGAGCGGGCACGATCAAAGCCCAGACGCACGGGCGCCTTCACATTCAGGCTCGCCAAGTTCGCACGCAACGAGACCTGCAGGTTCAATAATGCGTCGAAGTGCCGCGTACGCAGGTGTGTACGCAGCTCTCGATACGCATCCCAGCCTGCGCTCTTGTTGAAGGTGATAAACTCCACCCCCGGCAGATCGCCCACCAACTCCGCCTCACGTCTCCCGATAATCCAGGTGAGGCGTGTTTGCGACCAGTGTGATTGCAGGGTTCGCACGATGGGCACGACGTGCGTGACATCGCCCAGTGCGGAGAGGCGCAGCAAGCAGAGCGATTCCGGCGGGATTCTAAAAGGAAGTCTCATTTCAAGATCTGGGTCAAGATGCGGGAGGCCGAGGCCAAATCAGATAACGCGCGTATCCTATACGATGCCGATGTCGTTGCCTACGCGCTAAATGACTGGTTTGAACCCAAACGGCTTACCGCGCGCGGCTGGCTTATCGGCGGCGCAATGGGACGTGGTTATGCGCATTTTTTTCGCTATAACGGAACTGATTATGTCCTGCGTCATTACCGGCGTGGGGGCAAGATAGGGCCTTTGTTCAACGACCGTTATTTGTGGACGGGCATTAATAGTAATCGCGCCTGGCGCGAATGGCGTCTGTTGGCGCGCTTGACAGAGCTTGATTTACCCGCGCCGCGCCCGCTCGCCGCGCGCGTGATTCGCAACGGCCTCTTTTATCGTGCGGATTTGATCACCGCGCGCATTCCGGCTGCATCATCATTGGCGCAAAGGCTCAAGGCCGGCGCGCTGCCGCCCGACACTTGGCGCGAAATTGGACGCGTGATCCGAAGATTTCATGAGGTTTGTGTTTGGCACGCTGATCTCAACGCAAATAACGTGTTGCTTGATTCCGAAGGCGCCGTGGTATTGATCGATTTCGACGGAGCAAGATTCAGGAAAACAGGAACTCGCTGGCGACAGGCCAATCTAGCGCGATTGCTGCGATCTTTGCGCAAGCTCAAACGCCAGGATCTTAACTTCCGATTTTGCGATGCGCATTTCGACTTGTTGCGAGCAGGCTATGACGCTTGCTCAAAATCGCAGTTGCAAGCTCGATAAATCCCCCGGCGCAAGCGATGAGACCCTTCTCAAGTAAATCTCGGCAATGCATAGGCGAGCGCCGCGGGCAAGGTGACAACGCTGGCCAGGTTGCTGAGTATGACGATGGAGGCGACCTTGGTGGGCTCCTGGTTATAACGCTCGGCGAACAGAAAATTCAGCACCGCCGGTGGTAAGCAGCCAAACAGGAATAAGACACCGGCCTGCGTCTTCGGTAGATTCAGCAGCACGAGCATCAAAGTGGCGATTAAAACGCCGATGACGGGTGCAAACACCGCGCCTAACAGGCCGATGCGCCATTCGCTGAAGTCAGCGTCCGTAAGCCGCACACCTAAGGCGAACAACATCAGCGGGACCGCGATTTGGCCCAGCATCTCAATGGGCAAGTCGATGGCTTTAGGTATAGTGATGCCGACGAAACTCACCGCGAGCGCGGCAATAGCGGCGAGAATCGCCGGCTGCTTGAATACGCTTAGCACCCGCGCGCGCTGATCCAGGATATAAGTGCCCAATCCAAAGTGTGCCAGGTTGCCGAGCAGGAATAAGATCAGCGCTGCGGGCAGGCCCGCATCGCCGAAGGCCAATACCAAAAGCGGCAGGCCCATGTTGCCTGCATTGCGAAACATCATGGGCGGGCCAAAGGTCTTGACTTGAATAGAAGCAAGACGTGCCAGTGGCAATGAAGCCAGACCGGATCCGAGTATAATCGCCGCGCCGCCAACAGCGACCTTTAAGAGTGCGAGGTTAAAAGTTTGTTTAGAGAGCGCGGAGAACACCAACGCCGGCACGAATATATCCAGATTTATGCGATTGGCGACCTCCATCGCAGGCCGGCGATAATGCCCATACGCCACGCCCACCGCGACGACCAAGAAGATGGGCAGGACGATCTCAATGATGCGGGTTAAAAGCATCGAAGATTAAGCGGGTGCGAGACGCACGCGCACATGAATTTTATGGTGATTACGCTTGGGCTGCAAACGGAGGGGCATTCGCTACGAGCGCTAAGTAAGGATTCAGCCAAGTGCCGCGGTGAATATTTGGCCGCTAGTGCTCAGGAATTGGGTAGTTTTGTATCCCTCCTGCTAATGACGAAAGTGCCGGATCCCCGTAAACACCATTGCCAAATGGTGCGCATCAGCGGCGGCGATGATCTCGTCGTCGCGCTGTGCGCCGCCTGGCTGAATGATGGCGGTAATGCCAGCATCGAACGCCACGTCTATGCTGTCGCGAAACGGGAAAAAGGCGTCCGAGGCCATCACTGCGCCGCACAGAGCTAAGCCCTCGTCGGCCGCTTTGATGCCTGCGATCCTTACCGAATAGACGCGGCTCATCTGACCGGCGCCGATCCCTAAGGTTTGTTCCTCGCGCGCGTACACGATCGCATTGGACTTGACGAATTTGGCGATTCGCCAGGCAAACAAGAGATCCCTTAACTCCCGTTCGCTGGGCGCACGTCGCGTGACGGTCTTGAGTTCTGCCTCAGTAATCTCACGTTTGTCAGCAGTCTGGATTAGAAGGCCCGAGCCTATGCGCTTTACGTCATGTGTATTGCAGCCGTCGCCAGGCGGGATTTTTAATACCCTTATATTGGTCTTCGCGCGCATCGCCTCCAGCGCCTCAACCGTGTAGCCTGGCGCCAGCAGCACTTCAAGGAACTGGCGGCTTATGACTGTTTCGATCGTGGTGCGGTCGAGCACCCGATTAAAGGCGATGATGCCGCCGAAGGCGGAAGTGGGATCAGTGTGAAAGGCACGTTCGTAAGCGGCCTTGATATCATCCGCCAGGGCGGCGCCGCAGGGACTGGCGTGCTTGACGATTACGCATGCAGGCTGCTCGAATCGCCGCACACACTCCCAGGCGGTGTCGGCGTCTACGATATTGTTGTACGAAAGTTTCTTGCCTTGAAGCTGCCGAAAGGTAACGAGCGTGCCGGGGGCAGGATGCAAGTCCCGGTAAAGAGCGGCTTGTTGATGCGGATTCTCGCCATAGCGCAGATCCATCAGCTTTACGAAACGGCCGTTACTCTGCGCAGGGAACTGCATGCGTGTGCCGTCGGCCTTGAGCGCGGAGAGATAATCGCTGATCGCGGCGTCGTAATTCGCCACATGATTGAAGGCCTCGACCGCCAACCGAAAGCGCATCGTAGCGCTGATGGCGCCTTCGCGCTCGATTTCATAGAGCACCGGCTTATATTGAGCAGGATCGGTGAGCACCGCCACCGACGTATAGTTCTTCGCTGCGGCACGCAACAGCGTAGAGCCGCCGATATCGATGTTTTCTATGGCTTCTTCGAGTCCGCAATCGAGTTTGGCGACCGTCTGCTCGAACGGATACAGATTTACGACCACCAGATCGATGGGCGCAATGTCCATGTCCTTCATTACGGCATCGTCGATGCCGCGTCGGCCGAGGATGCCGCCATGAATCTTAGGGTGTAACGTCTTTACCCGCCCGTCCATGATCTCGGCGTGGCCCGTGTAGTCGGAGACCTCGATGGCCGCGATGTCGTGCTGGCGCAGTAATCTGGCCGTGCCACCCGTGGATAGGATTTCCACGCCAATGTCTCGCAGGCGGCGGGCGAAGTCCACAATGCCCGCCTTGTCAGATACGCTGATCAACGCGCGCCCGGGCCGCATTAAAGACTTACTCACGCGTAGTTCGGCCAAGCCGACAATTGGCGCATTGACTGTGAAGACGATGCTGTTGCACGCGGGCTACTCCAGCCCGTAATACTTTAGCTTTTTACGCAATGTGCCGCGGTTTAGACCGAGACATTGCGCGGCCATGGTCTGATTGCCGGCGCAACGCTCCATCAGCACTTCAAGCAGCGGCCGCTCAACCTCTTCCATAACTAATCGATACAACCCTTCCGGTTGGTGTCCGTTCAGTTGATTGAAATAAAGCCCCATGGCGGTTCGCACCGCGCTGCACAGGGGCTGTTTGCGTCGTTCAGTGTCGGGTAGGGTCGCTGCGGAAGGTTGAGCCATTCGCATACTTGATATCTCCGGCCACCCTCAATCACGCAAAGCTTAAAGATGCAGGCGCCCAATCGGCTGCTTTGGTTTCGAAGGCTATCCGTAAACTGCTCAAAAACAAACGACATACCAGCTTGCTTCGCGTGATTTGTGGCGGCTCTTGTAATGTTGGTGGTTGAGTGAAAGCGTGATCAAAGCTGGTATGATGGCACCCGCGCCGGATGCTGCCAAGCCCTATTAAAATTCTTTTTGCCACTGAACGAGTCAGCGATAATCGACATTCGCAATTGACAAGCGGTTGTGATGCGGCCCTAAAACGTCCGCTCTTTCGCTATGGCTGAGTTGCGCCAGTACCATCACACGCTTCATGTTTTCGTTACCATTAAAAAGCCGTGCCGTACTTGCTGCAGCGTACCTGCCCGCCGCCATCGAAGGCTCCACGTGAGCCACTGAAATAGCAACCGGCATGCGAAACATCGCGTTTGCATCACTCTGCCGATGCCTGCGCTAGCGCTTAGTCCCCTCCATAAGTGCCCATCCGTCATGGCTTCGAACTGGGGCGAAGTCAAACCACCGTGCATAAGCCGACGTTAGCTGCGCAGTCTGGCAGGTAAGCATGCCGGATAGTATTAACCGTCCACCGGTTCTTAACCGCCTTGCAAAATTCTCCGCCAGTTCTATCAAGGGGCGCGCGAGGATATTCGCGAGCAACAGATCGGCTGATGCATCTGACAACTCAGCGGGTGGACAGGCCATGATCTGCCGGTGGGAGATGCCATTGCGTGCGGCATTATCAAGCGTAGCGGCCAGGGCCTGTGGATCAATGTCCACGGCCCGTACGTGGTTCGCACCTAGTTTGATCGCCGCCAGAGAGAGAATACCCGAGCCGCAACCGTAATCGATGACCTCAGCTTCATGAAGCGGGTTTGCGTCCAACCACTCAAGGCACAATGCAGTGGTCGGATGAGTGCCGGTGCCGAAGGCGAGGCCAGGATCGAGCCATATGGTAATCGTATTGGGCTCCAAATCCCGATAACTGCTAGGACAGACACGCAAGCGCCGACCAAAGCGCAACGGCTTGAGGTCATTCAAACACGCGTCTGCCCAATCCCGCTCGACGATAGTCATGACCTCAAACACAGAGGTGTGGATGAGCCCGTCCAGCGCTTGGCGCAGCATCTCGGCGCTGACATCATCGTTGAACAAACCACTCACGATGACTTCGGGCCACACCGGTGTTTCTCCTGGCAGCGGTTCCAATACCGGGTCCTCGGCGGCATCGCGCAACGTGACCGACTGGGCACCATGCTCCCGCAGCACCTGTTCAACCCGGTCCAGGCGCGCACGGTCGGTAGTGACAGAGATTTGGATCATGCTGAGGACTAATCGTGCAACCGCAATTTCGCTACCGCTACTCGCCCGAAATCGTGCTGTGATTGCGTTTGCCTGTTTACCTTGGCATTCGTGACCTGTGCGCTACGGCGTCGCCCGTGATCAGTGGTACTGTCACGCTTGCATCGCGCTTTCCCAAATCATGCTAGAGCCCCAGTTTCTTTTCAAGATAATGGATGTCCCTTCCACCCTCTTGAAAGTTCGCGTCGTTCATGATGTCCCGGTGTAGCGGGATATTGGTCTTGATGCCTTCGACCACCGCCTCACTCAGCGCCCCGTCCATGCGCCTGATGGCGGCGATGCGGTTGTCGCCGAGGGCGATGAGTTTGCCGATCATGGAATCGTAGTAAGGTGGTACGGAATAGCCGTTATAAACGTGTGAATCCACCCGGATACCCGGTCCGCCAGGGCAGTGAAAGTGTGTAATGGTGCCAGGTGAGGGCATGCAGGTGTGCGGATCCTCGGCATTGATGCGGCACTCGATGGCGTGACCGCGGATTAGGAGGTCTTTCTGCTCAAGCTCAAGCCTCTCGCCAGCCGCAATCAATAGTTGCTGCTTGACGATGTCGATACCGGTCACCATCTCGGTCACCGGGTGTTCCACCTGCACGCGCGTGTTCATCTCGATGAAATAGAATTCGCCGTCCTCAAAAAGAAACTCAAACGTGCCGGCTCCACAGTAATCGATACGTTTGCAGGCCTCTACCACTAGACTACCTAGTCTGTCACGCTGCCGCTCGGTAAGTCCTGGCGCGGGTGCCTCTTCGATGATCTTCTGATGGCGGCGCTGCATTGAGCAATCACGCTCACCCAGATGGATGACGCTGCCGTGGTTGTCGGCCAAGACCTGAAATTCGATATGCCGTGGTCTCTCCAAGTATTTCTCCATATACACTGTGTCGTCGCCAAAGGCCGATAGTGCCTCCGCGCGCGTCAGTGCAATGGAATTAAGTAGCGCGCCCTCGGCGTGCACAACGCGCATGCCGCGTCCACCCCCGCCGCCGGCGGCCTTGATGATCACCGGATAGCCGATCTGCTTGGCCAGCCGCAGGTTGATGTCTTTATTGTCGTTCAGCGGGCCTTCCGAGCCGGGCACGCAGGGCACACCCACCTTACGCATGGCATCGCGCGCGGAGATTTTATCACCCATTAGGCGAATGGTATCCGGCCGTGGTCCGATGAAGGTAAAACCGCTGGATTCTACCCTTTCGGCAAAATCGGCGTTCTCCGCCAGAAAGCCATAACCGGGATGAATAGCCACGGCGTCAGTCACCTCGGCGGCACTGATGATCGCGGGAATGTTCAAATAACTCTCCGGTACCTGAGCCGGTCCAATGCACACGGACTCATCGGCTAATCTCACGTGCATGAGGTTACGGTCGACGTCGGAATGCACAGCCACTGTTTTAATGCCGAGTTCGCGACAGGCGCGCAGGATGCGTAGCGCGATCTCGCCACGGTTAGCGATGACGATCTTATCAAGCATGGGTAAGCGATTCGGGATTGCGGTTTTGACCGACACTATTCGATAATGAACAAAGTTTGACCGAACTCCACAGGTTGCCCGTTTTCCGCCAACACGGCCGCAATCACCCCCGCTCTGTCCGCCTCGATCTGATTCAACATCTTCATGGCTTCGATGATGCATAGCGTATCGCCCACCTCGACATGTTGACCGATGTCCACGAACGGTTTGGTTCCCGGTGATGGCGCGCGGTAAAACGTGCCGACCATCGGCGAAGTGACGACATGCCTGGGAGTTGCGGATTCCGTTGCCTTGTTTTGCACGGCCGGCGGTGCGCTGACGCGGGAAGCCTCCTCGGCCGTATAGAGCGCCGGCTGGCCCGCTGATATTACGATCGGGGCGCCCATCGCGGGAGATCGCTCGCGACTTATGCGTACCGACTCTTCGCCTTCCCGTATTTCGATTTCGGCAACACCAGATTCGTTCAACAGCTCGATGAGTTTTCTAATTTTGCGTATATCCATAGCCGGCCTTCATCTGCCTGGGAGCATAGCTAAGTGTGGCAGCGCAAATGTAGTACAGCGCAGAATCGTTTACGTGACGGAGATGACGGACTTGCGGCGAGGAATTGAGGAGCATGCCGTGGACCTGGATGCGGGTCTCAATCTTTGGTCTGGGTAAGCCTATGCACGATGGCCTCCAGCGCCAGTTCGTAGCCGTTGGTGCCAAGACCAGAGATCACACCTACCGCGATGTCTGATAGATAAGAATGGCGGCGAAAGGGCTCGCGCGCATAGATGTTAGTGATATGAACCTCGATGAATGGTACTTGAGCTGCAAGGAGCGCATCTCGGATGGCTATGCTGGTATGCGTTAAAGCGCCTGGATTAAAGATGATGAACGTGGTGCCGTCGCGCGCTGCAGCATGAATGCGCGCAATGAGTTCATGTTCAGCATTGCTTTGTAGCGCCTCCAGTGTATGCCCGCGCGCCTCGGCCTGCCGTGTGAGCATCGCTTGAATGCTGGCTAGCGTGACGGTACCGTAGCGTTCTGGTTCGCGTGTGCCCAGCAGATTAAGGTTGGGGCCATTGAGCAGCAGTAACTTCGCCATCAGGTCGTAAGCCGCCGGTGATAGGCAGGTAGTAAAACGCACGGGATTGTGCATGAACCTGCCACAGTTGTCTAGATCGCGTCTGTTCGACGCCAGTTCGTGCCACTTCTTGGTACGGCTGCGTCTAGGGATTTATGGACGCGGCGACTTCGGATGTGCCGAAGGACTCAACCAGCCTATTCGCTTAGAGCAGCTTTAACAGTTCCGTCTTAAGTTCTTCCTTACTCAAAGCGCCCAGCTTGATAAATCGGATGATGCCCCTGCGATCAATCAATACGCTGTAAGGCAATGCACCTTGTTGATTGCCGTAGCGACTGGCGATGGCGATGGCGTTCTGCTGACCCACTAGTTGCGGGTAATGTACGCCTAAGTCCTTTGTGAAGCGAATCACTGCCTTGGGTGAATCGATGGCCACGCCGACTACCTGAAAACCTTGTTGCTTATAATCCGCCTGCAACGCGGCGATGGCCGGCATTTCTTTGCGGCAGGGCGAACACCAGGTGGCCCAGAAATTCAACAGTAGCACATCGCCATTCCAGCGGCCGATGGAGACCAATTTGTCTTCTAAATTTGGCAAGCTAAATGCTGGGCGTTTGGTGCCGATTAATTCACTGCCTGCCGTAAGTGCGGTGTCAGGTGTTTGGCCAACGGGTAATTGACTGGTCATTTGAAAAAGCGAAAAGCCAGCCACGGCTGCCACTAAGCAGAGCAGCACATAGGCGACGTAAGAACTACGCCCCAGCCTGCGCGCGTTCATGATGCCGAACCGAATTGCAACGCCTGCTCGACGTGCCGGGAGAACTCGTCGGCGGGCATGTAGCCCATCACACGCCACTGACGTAATTCCTGTCCATGCGGTGTATAGAAGAGAATTGCAGGCGGGCCGAACAGGCCCAGAGACTTAAGCAGCGCTCGATCCGCGGCGTCATTGGCGGTAACATCGGTCTGTAGCAGCATGGCCTTGCGCAAGACCGCCTGCACCGCCGGATCGCTGAACGTGTACCTTTCCATTTCTTTGCAGGATACGCACCAGTCGGCGTAGAAATCCAGCATCACCGGCTTGCCTTGAGCAGTGGCGGCCATTAGCGCCTGTTGCAGCCCATCCAAGCCCTTAACCTGCGAAAATTCGAGGTGTGTGTGGTCTTGTTGGCCTTCCGCCATGAGCACGCCTTTGAGCGGCCGGAGGAGGTCGTGACCGCCGCTCGCAGCGCCGATTAACAATAAGACACCATAGATGGATAGACCCAGACCTAAGCCCTTCCATGATCGAAACCGGCCCGCACGTAAGGCGTCAAAGGCGCCCAGATAAATTCCCGTTACAATCAATAGCAGCGCCCACAAAGCCATGGTGATAGCTACAGGCAGGATGCGCTCCAGCAGGAAGATTGCGACGCCCAGGAACACGACGCCGAAGATAGACTGAATGATGTTCATCCATGGCCCGGCCTTTGGGATTAATTTACCCGCCGCCGTGCCGACGGCGAGCACTGGTATGCCCATGCCTAAGGCGAGCGCAAACAGCGCCGCACCGCCCAGCATCGCGTTACCCGTATGAGCAATATAAAGCAGTGCGCCGATCAGCGGTGCGGTCACACAAGGCCCTACGATCAACGCCGACAGAAAACCCATAATGCCGGCGCCGATGAAGGTACCGCCTTGCTGACGACGGCTTAGCGCGGCGAGCCTTGTTTGAATACCTGGGGGCATCTGCAGTTTGTAAAATCCAAACATGGACAACGCCAGCAATACAAACACGCCTGCAAAGATCGAGATCACCCAAGGATTCTGAAATGAGGCCTGGACATTCTCCCCTGACAGCCCGACGATGATACCCGCGATGGTGTAGGTCGCCGCCATTGCTAGCACAAAGACCAGCGACAGCAAAAGCGCCTTCCGCGCGTCGGTCGCAGCGCCCTGCCCGACAATCATGCCGGACAAAATCGGAATCATAGGCAACACGCAGGGTGTAAAGGCGAGCAGCAGACCAGCGCCGAAGAACGCAAGCATGTTGAGCCAAATGCCGCCTGTGGCGAGTCGCTCCTCGATGCGATCCTGCTCGGACTGAAATGGGCGCGACGGTGCGTTACGAGCGCTTTGTATGTTGCCGGATGTGTCATGTGCGCCGGACCAGGAAGACCTGTTGCTTGCACTCGCTTTGCTAGCAGGCAGTGTCAGGTGCACTTCTTTGGTGATGGGCGGATAGCAAATGCCGGCCTCAGCACAGCCTTGGTACTGAACCCTAAAGGTTACGGACTTTGTGTCGCCGCCTGTGCGTGCTAACGGCAGCAGAACGCTTATATCCCATGGATAGATCTGCGTTTTACCGAAGAATTCGTCTTGCTCGATTCTTCCTTGCGGCAGCGAAACGGCGCGAAGACGAACTCCGCTGGCATCTTTGAGCGAGAACCGCATCTTGTCCCGATAGAGATAGTAGCCATCTGCGATCTTCCAGCGCGCGGCCAGTGTATTGGCGTCCTGGGGCGTCACACTGAGTTGGAAGGCCTTGTCTGCGGGCAGAAACTCCTCGTCAGTGGATGTAGAGCTATCGACCAGCCTCGTGAGGGCATCTAGCGGGCTTAGCAGAACGTCCTTGATGGATCGGGCGTCACCTGCTTGAGCATCGGTCTGCGTTGTGATGGCTTTAGACCCAGGCCCGCCCTGCAGGATCTGGAATCCGTCCATGTCCGTCGAGAGCGCAAGCGTGGGCGCGAGTGTGAGCAATAAGATTGAGCTTATTCGCATAGGTGATCTCAAGGCGTAGTCTGCGCGTCGATCCATTTGAGGTAATCCTTCAAGCCCTGCGCAATTGGAGTCGCAATGATTTCCGGAAGTTCGTAGGGGTGCGTATCGACGATCGCAGTCTCAAGCGCGGCGAAACGTCGCAACGTGGTCTTGGCAATCAACAGGTGCTCCCTATCGGTTTTAGCCTCACCTCTCCATTCATATACGGACGTCATCTGTGGCAATACGTTGACACAAGCAGCCAGCTTCTCCCGCACGAGCTTACTGGCGGCCTTGAGTGCGGTCTCTTGATCAGGATAAGTGGTCAATACAATGAGTGCGTCAGTCATCTCTCGTGTACGTATACAAGCTTGGCCAGGCACTCATATTAAAGTACGTAAAGCGCTGCGTAAAAATATGTCTTGACCCAAACGCTTGACGTGACACCTGGCGTTCAGTTCTATCGCTGATTTAAGCTCTGAACCATTGATTTGGCACCAGCCGCCTCCATTTAGAACCTAGCTACTGCGGAGATTCTCGCCTGACTTACATGATCCCCCGTTTTGCACTAGCGGTGATCCTTTTGGGTTTGCCGCTAGTGGAGATCTATTTTTTTATTAAAGTCAGCGGTGCGATCGGTGTACTGCCGACCTTGGCGCTGATGATCTTGATTTGCTTAGCTGGCGTGGCACTCATGTGGGACCAAGGTGGAGCCACTTTGCGCCGCGCGCGAGAGAGCCTCGCACGCGACGAAATGCCTGCTTATGAGCTAATAGAGGGCGTAGCCTTGCTGCTCGGCGGCGCACTGCTTTTAGTGCCGGGGTTTCTCACCGACGTCTTAGGTTTTCTGTGTCTATGGCCAACGAGCCGCAGGCTTTTAATGCGCGCGGTGATATCCCACATCCAGGTCACAGACGACGTACGCGCCCAGCGCCCGGCACACGGGCGGGTCATCAAAGGCGAGTACACGCGAAAACCAGACCGTTAATTCGGTAGTGTCTCAGTTTGATGGATATGTCGATTGATTGTGGTGTGAGTTATAGCCATCGTCATTCCAGCGCAAGCCGGATAAGATCGTCTGGAACGATTTTGAACAGCGTTAGCTGGCCGAAGGGCGCACGCCAAGGATGGTGTGCATAATCCAGCCAAGACCTGAGGTTACTGGCTACCTCCGGCAAAAACTGAGATCACACCGGCATGATGCAATTGCCTATAGATCAGTTCCCCTCGCTTGAATTGAGACACTACTGTTAATTCGCGTCACTTGACAAGCGGCAGACGCCGACTATTATTAGCACTCGCTCGAGGTGAGTGCTAATATGTCAACCTCAGCGCAGCTAAGACGAACAACTCACAGTATGTATGAAGGAGCTTTCTCCTATGAAGATTCGTCCTTTGCACGATCGGGTAGTCATCAAGCGAATGGAAGAAGAAAGAACCAGCCCTGGCGGCATCATGATCCCCGACAGCGCCGCAGAAAAACCCATCAAAGGTCAGGTGAAGGCCGTCGGCAACGGCAAGATTCTCGACAATGGCGAAGTTCGCGCGCTAGATGTGAAGGCCGGCGATAAGGTGCTGTTTGGCAAATACTCAGGCACTGAAATCAAAGTTGACGGCGAAGAGCTAGTGGTCATGCGCGAGGACGATATCATGGCCGTAATCGAAGGTTGAACTGGAACTATTCCATCTACAGATTCTTGTAAAGGAAATCCTCATGGCAGCAAAAGAATTACGCTTTAGTGACGAGGCCCGGCAGCGCATGATGGCCGGCATCAATATCTTATCCAATGCCGTCAAGGCTACCTTAGGGCCCAAGGGCCGCAATGTGGTATTGGACAAGTCCTTTGGTGCCCCGACGGTGACTAAAGACGGTGTGTCAGTGGCCAAGGAAATCGAGCTTAAAGACAAGTTCGAGAACATGGGCGCACAGATGGTCAAGGAGGTCGCCTCTAAGACCTCTGACGTGGCCGGCGATGGC
>DATACK010000324.1:0-2286 GCA_036259115.1 Gammaproteobacteria bacterium
CTCGCGCAGCTCGAAGAGCGCGACGCACCTAAAATCGAGAGGATATCCGTATGACAACGCCGGCCGAAAATGAACGGTTGCACGAGCTCGCGGCAGAGATTGCCGGCATACTGACTGGCTACGCTGCAGGAATTACGCAGGGTGCCGCGCCTGGCAGCGCACCGCCTGCAACACTGCAGCAACGCGTAGCCTGGTTGTTCAGCTTCTATCTGAGCCCCGCGGTATCGTCATTTGCAGCCGCGGAAGGGATCGCGATAGGAGAGCAGACGGAAGGTGACAGGCGCGCAAAGCAGTGGGGCTACATTGCGCGTTTCTGGTCCGGGCTCAAAGGGGATCCCGTGCTCGAAGCAGAGACAGAACCCGCCGTCATGCAGGGGACCGGCCAGCTACCTACCATTGTCGCAGATCTCGCAGAGCAAATGCACGGGGAGATCCCTGCAGAGCTCACGGCCGAAGCCATTAAGGCGCGTCTGCCGCAGGTTCGCAATAATCTGGGACGCAACGACAGCGGACAAACGGTTCTGCGCGTTGACTACGAAATTGCAGGTGGCGACGTGTGGCGCTGCCAGGTAGATATTGCGCGCGTATAATGGACGCTGTTGCGCTGGCACTGGCTGATCTCGCACGCTCAGGTATCACGCCTGAGCAGGCGAGCTACGCAGGAATGATCGCAGTATCTGACGCGCACTACGTGTGCGAGGAATACTTGGCCGCGCCTGCGTTGCTGATCCCGTATTTCGACACAAGCGGCAAACCCGTTAACGGCGGCTTTGCGCGTATACGATATCTGGCTAATGCACCGAAGCGTCCAAACGGTAACGGGTTCAAGCCGCCGAAGTTTCAACGCTACGCACAACCGCCAGGATCCGGCGTGCACGCGTACTTTCCACTCGTGAAGGGGTTAGACTGGCGCGCTGTTGCTACAGACGACGATTGCCCGCTGATCATTGTTGAAGGTGAAAAGAAAGCGCTAGCTGCAACGTGTGCGGGGTTCGTGACTCTGGGCCTAGGTGGCGTTTACAACTTCTATATGGGCGGCGTGCTGTTGCCTGAGCTGGAACAATTCGTCTGGAAAAACCGGCCCGTATATATCTGCTTCGATAGCGACGCTGCACAGAACCCGCAAATTCAAGCCGCTGAAGCCAGGTTAGCCACTGAGCTTTCTTTGCACCGTGGCGCAACGCTACACCTGGTCAGACTGCCCAGCGGCAAGGGCGGCGCAAAGCAGGGGTTGGACGACGTGCTGCTGTCTGCCGGCGCCGATAAGGTAGACAAGCTGATCGCGAGCGCACCGCGCATGCGCAAGATCGACGCGTCCGTTATCTCACTCAATGAGCACGTGGCATGGATCGAAAAAGAAGGTCTTGTCTACGATCTGCATAGCCACGAATTCATGCAAAAAAGCAACTTTACGAACGGGAGCAGATACAGCGCGCTTGAGATCGAGGCGCCTACTGCGAAAGGTACGGGGATCAAAAAGATATCCGTGTCTGAGGCGTGGTTGAAGCACGCACACGCGCAGCGTTATGACTACGTAGAATTCCGGCCGGAAGATTCCAGCCCCGTGCTATCGTCAGGCGGCGGTATCGCTCTCAATATGTGGACGGGTTGGGTGCACGAGCCTGGTAACGTGCAACCGTTTCTCGATCTCACGGAATTTCTGTTTGCTGATCTGCGCGAGCATAGCGAGCTCCCGTTAAAGCTACTCGCGTACAAGGCGCAGAACCCTGGCGTAAAGGTGCCGCTCTGTATCGTGCTTGTCGGCACGCAGGGGTCAGGTAAATCGCTCTGGGCGGAGTGTGCACGTGACGCGTTCTATCCGTATACCGCGGAAGTGCCGGCAACCGCGCTGGGTTCGCAATTCAACGGTTGGACAGAACGTACGTTGCTTGCCGTTATCAATGAAGCAAGCGGCGAGCTCCTGCAGAGACACGCACCCACACTGCGCGCGCTGATATCTGACAAGCGCGTTATGCTCAATGAGAAATTCCGCGCCGCTCGACAGATCGACAGCTACACGCAGTACATAATTACAAGCAACGATCGCGGCGCGGGTGCCTACAACGCAGACGATCGGCGTATGCTCGTGGTGCCATGCCCGCGGAAGCGGGAGCCGGAATTCTACCAGCGTATCGCTGACTGGAAAGCTGCACGCGGCGGAAGGTATCTGCTGCACTACCTGCTAAATCTCGATCTCAAAGGCTGGCGGCCGCCTGTTTCTGCCCCGCTCACTGCTGAAAAGTACATGGCGTATATGGAGAGCCTGACGCCAGTGCAGCGGCTCGC
>DATACK010000325.1:0-7951 GCA_036259115.1 Gammaproteobacteria bacterium
TCGTGTGCCTCCAGAGCGTGCGTCTTCGCCCATGTGGCGTGCTCACGAGCATCCTCGTAATCGCCACTTTTGAGGGACCATACCGCATAGTTCATGTGGGCGGTAGCCGTGTTGTATACGTTGGGTGCCTTGTAGGACGCAAAAACAGCCTTGGCGGCCGCTACCGCCTGGCGCGCATCGCTCATTTCCTGCACCGGGGCGCTCGTGCAGCCACTTGCGGCCAATAACAATACGGGAAGCCAACAGGGTGTTATACGCATGATCGGATACATATATCCATAACCGTGTGTGAGCGATGCTGCGCAAAGCACCAAATGAAGCCGCACGATCGCTCGATCAACGTGAAGAAAGTATTATCCATAATATCTGGAGCTGTACCAATCCCTGTGAGGTGTCTACCACCATGAGCGAGATACTGATCTTATATTATAGTCGTCATGGGGCTACAGCGGAGATGGCCCGCCGCGTGGCACGCGGCGTGGAGGCTATTGCCGGCATGGACGCACGACTGCGCACCGTGCCCAGCGTCTCAGCGACACCAGAGGCGATAGAGGATAGCATTCCGGCATCGGGTTCGCCCTACGCCACGCTGGATGACTTGAGCGCTTGCGCCGGGCTAGTGCTGGGTAGCCCTACCCGCTTCGGTAATATGGCCGCGCCGCTCAAATATTTTCTGGATCAGACCAGCACGCTGTGGTTGTCTGGTGCGTTGGTGGACAAGCCGGCCGGCGTGTTCACCTCAACCGCAAGCTCGCACGGCGGCCAGGAAAGCACGCTTTTGTCTATGATGCTTCCGCTCATACATCACGGTATGCTTATTATCGGCCTGCCTTATACCGAACCAGCTTTGTTCAGCACGCGCACGGGTGGTACGCCTTATGGCCCTAGCCATACGGCCGGCAGCGACAATTCGCTACCCTTGGCCCAGGAGGAGAAGGACCTGTGTGTAGCGCTGGGTCGCAGAGTGGCACGGATCGCCAAGGCCCTGCGACATGCGCATGCTGATAACACATAACAAGTCGTGTATCGTACTGCATGTAATTTGTGGCTAGGCGGTTGAGTTGCGTCACTCTTCGGCTAAGCAAGGGCTGGTGCTTTCGATAAAAATCAACGATATCCTCCCCCAACCCGAGACAACATGCTTCGGCACTGTCACGCCCTACAATATGTTGCGTGCTATGCGCGCCCAGGAGGATGATTGAGGCGTATACAGGCGTACACACCGTCCGCACGCAGCGCCTGTTGAACAATAAAAGCGCTGGAATTGAGAACAACTTAAGTGTAAAAACAAGGATATGCACAAATATGTATTCGTCCTTTCCCTCCCTTACTCGGGATCCACCGTTTTATGGAGGCTGCTGTCAACATCACCCACCGCATCGAGCCATCCTGTGGAGGGACAAACCCTGCCCGGGGTCAAGCAGATTGTATGGGAGCGCCGCTGGGAGCCAGACCATAAACTTCCGTGGGAAGATATCAAGCAAAAATGGGAACAGGCATGGGACATGACTAAGCCTGTGCTTCTAGAGAAAAGTCCGCCGCACATCATACGGGCTTTTGACATCGAAAGAGTCTTCCTACCAGCCTATTTTATCGTGATGATTAGAGATCCTTACGCCTTTTGTGAGGGCGTAAGGCGCCGCGATCGCGTCAATGTAAGATCAGGCGCTGAATTCTGGGCCAGGTGCGCAACCTATCAAGTGCGAAACATTGAGGGGTTGAAAAACGTGATCTACTTCAAGTACGAGGATTTTGCTGATGATCCGGCGAGCGCTAAAGACCAAATATTGGATTTCATCCCCGAGTTACAACATCTAGACATCACAGCATCTTTTGATGCCCGGTCGATTAAAGGGCGTGGTCACCGTATCCGCAACTTCAATCGCGAAAAGATCAATCGCTTATGCGCAAAAGACATCAGGGACATCAATATTGTGCTTAAGCAAAACGATCATTTGATGACCTTCTATGGCTATGAGTACTTAGAGCCCTCGGCCGGCCTGTCCATAAGATACTTTATGACGACTGGCTTACCCAAAACACTCAAGGCGCTGAGTCAGGCTAGCAAGGTTAAGGTGCGTTTGCGAAACCGCCGGCATTGATAAGCCTTCAGGCCAGACGAGGCTATAGGCCCAGTACAGTCTTGATAAACGGAATCGTCACGCGCCGCTGGGCGGCCAGTGAAGCATGATCCAGCGTTTCCAGGGCCTCTAATAAAGCACCTATATCCCGCCGCCAATTATTGAGCAGATAGCGCGCGGCGTCGTCTTTTAACCGAAGGCCCCGTTGACCAGCGCAGATTTTAAGCACGGCCAACTTGGTCTCGTCGTCCAATGTCTTGAGATGGAATACCGGGCCCCATAAGAGCCGCGACTTCAAATCGGCCAGTCCGAGCCGCATACCGGCCGGATTACATTGAGACGCCAACACCAGACGGTGGCCTGCATCGCGCACGGTGTTGATTAAGTTAAACAGTGCCCGTTCCCATACAGGCCGACCGGCGATGGCGTCGATATCATCTATGCACACGGCATCTATAGCGTCGAGATCCTCAAGCACCTCCGCCTGCGCTGCCTTCTGAAGCTGTGCAAGCGGCAGATAAACGCCCGCCTGTCCCAAGGTGCTTGCCTGGTGACATACGGCCTGCAGCAAATGGCTCTTACCGGTCGCAGGCGCGCCCCACAGATAGGCCTGCCGTAATCCGCCGGGCTGATCGGCAAATGTCTTTAAGGCATGGGCGGCGGCCTGATTTGGACCCGGATAATAGGCCGCGAACGTCGCCCCCTCGCGCAGGCCTATGTTCAAGGCGAGCTGTTGGCTCACTCGGGCGATTTGGTTTCGTACAGCGTGCTCGCCATGTAGCGCTCGCGCGCGTAGCGCACCAGCACCGCCAATACCGCCGCCGTCGGCAATGCCAGCAGTACGCCGAAAAAACCGAATAGCTGTCCGCCGGCCATAACCGCAAAGATTACGGCCACGGGATGCAGGCCGATCCGATCGCCGACCAGCCACGGCGTTAGCACCATGCCCTCCATCATCTGCCCGATGATAAAAACGACAATGACCAATAGCAGTTGGAATAGATCATGGGTTTGGAACATGACTGCGATGCCTGCAACCACAAGGCCCACGATGAAACCGAGATAGGGCACGAAGCTCACTAATCCCGCAAGCAGACCGATCAGCAGGGCGAAATCTACGCCAACCAGCCATAGACCGATCGAGTAAATGGCACCTAAGCCCAGCATCACCAACAACTGCCCGCGCACAAACGCGCCCAGCACGCTATCCGATTCGTGGGCCAGTCGGCTCACCGTCGGCTCGACGTGTCGTGGCAGGAGCGCCCTGATCGAGGCAATGAGCAAGTCCCAGTCGCGCAACAGATAAAACGCCACCACCGGAATCAAGAGCAGATTGAAAAACCAACCGATGAGCGCCGCTCCAGAGCGAGTGACATAGCCAAGGATGTTGGCCGCTGCCCCACCGGCCTCTCGCAGATGTTGCGATAAACTGTCTGTCAATGCGGTCAGGTCAAATGCCGAGATGTCGATGTCCAGATGCTGCTGCACCCAGGGAAACACCGTCGTGTTGATCAATTTAAGGTAATCGGGAACGGTGTTGGCCAGTGCCCTGATCTGACTGCTAACTACAGGTATCAGCAGGATGATCATCGCTGCCAGAACCGCCGCGAGCCCAACACACACCGTGATTACCGCCCAGGTGCGCGGTAGTCTCCAGCCCTCTAGCCGATCGACCAGCGGATCGCCCAAATAGGCCAGCAGCGCAGCGATGAGAAACGGTGTCAGAATCGGCGCAAGCAGATAAAGCAGCCAGCCGAGGAGCAAAATGCAAGCCAATCCCAGCCAGGGGCGCGATTCGCCCGAATCGCTCATTGACGAAGCGCCGCGCGCGTCCGCCTCGTCCACTCAAGCGTGTAATCGAGACCGCTTGCTACGGTGGTCAACAGGACGATGACGATCATTAGGGCCACAATAGCATCTGGTATGGTCAGAAACTGTGCCATTATCGCCACCAGGGCCAATATGATCTGCATGACGGTATTGAGCTTGCTCAGCCATGTGGGGCGCATTTCAAGTTGGTGTGTGACGAAATGATAGGCAACCGCACCGGCGATAATGATCACGTCGCGCAGAATGACTATCGCCACTAACCATGCCGGCAGCACGCTCAGCCAGCCCAGGCTAAGGTAGGTACTGACCAGCATGGCCTTGTCGGCTACCGGATCCATGTATTGTCCAAGCCGGGAACTCCAGTGGAAGCGCTTGGCCAGGAAACCATCCACGCCATCGGACGCACCCATAATCGCAAACAAGTATAATGCCGCTGGGTATCGATTGTTGATAAGCAGCCATACCAGCGGCAACACCAGCAGGAGGCGCAAGCTTGTAATCAGATTGGGAAGGTGTCTAGCCTGCATGCTCTACGTGCGCCGTAGCGTTTGCGAAAGACGCCCAGCGATACAGCGGTTTGTAAGGCCTCGTTTTTGGCTCGCTGCGGGGCAATCGCAAGGAACGGCCGTATTTGGACGCTTGCAGAGATGGAAATGGCTTAAATTCACCGTAGACGGTAATGCAGCGTCGGCATTGTCTGGCGAGCCACGGACGCAAGTGGCTGCGCAGCAACGCTCTCCGGTCTTGGCGCCGCCTCTAGCACGTCGCCCAGGCTGATCACTCGCTCAACGGCAATCGGATCGCCACTTAAACGTAGCAGGAAACTCGCGTACCCCGGCTCTACGAGATCGAGCCGATAGGCCTTTATCAGCGATAGGTGATCGAGATAGGCCCGTAGTCGAGCATAGTCGTCCAGCGAATCCACGTCCTCGACTAATAACCTCACCGCGCCTTGTGCGCGCAAGTTCTCCACCACTGCGAGGCGCTCACCCAGTGCGTCCGCCACGGCTTGTAAGCCTTGGGTCAGCACCATCGCCAACGTGTCACCTTGAAATGTCCAAGCGCGCGATCGGCCGCCATGCTTAAGCCGCCATTCGGCGCGCCAAGAATTATTCGTAGATCCTATTACTCGCGCGATGGCCACCGCATCCGGGGCATAGCGCGCCGATGCATCAGTCACGGTCTCGTCAAAACCGCCGAGGATGTCGGCAGCACTGATCTTGGTACGGTCTTCGATGTCCAGCAGCGGCAATAAGATCGGCACGCCACGCGATGTGGCCACCTTCTGCACGATATCGCGGACGCGGCCGACGCTGTCTTCGGCGATTAGATAGCGCTTGTCCTGATTCTGCACCGCGATCCATGCCAGTACTGCCGGCCGCTCGTCGACCCACACTGGCAAACCCGCCTCGGTCAACGCGGCCTGCAACCCCACGCCGTCGAACTGCACCCATAGGCTCATCGGTTTGGTCTCACGATAGCCAAACTGCTGAACATAGCGCCGTGCCGAAGCTAGTAGCTTCTTAGCCGTCTGTTGATTCACGATGTCACGGCTACCGGTTGCCTTGATCAGCACCGCCTTGAGTGCGGTCTGAAAGGCCCGATCGCGCACCGTTTGTGCTTGCATGCGTACCGGAACTTGGGCCTGATAAATGCCAGCCACCCGCGCTGCATGTGTGACGCCGGTAAAACTGCCTAGTAAAATCACGAGCGAAATTGAAAACACGCACAGGAAACGAAACATGGAATACGCCCTCTACCCTAGCGTTAGACTGTGAAAAACGTCATGCAGAAGGACGCGCAATGCGATGCGGCACTGTGCACCAAAGCGCCACAGTAGGAATGAATCAAGGCAAGTTTTCGAGTGAGTGCTAACAGCAGATGGGCCTCGCAGTAATCTTTCAGCGGTGTAACATACCACAGATAGCTTAGCTACACAGTTTACAGCTCCGCACCACCCCGCTACCATCACACGCGTATCGGTATTGCCTTAAACCAGGACAGCGAACTGCAGGATGTCCGACAATTCCCGTTCAAAATCTTCTTTACGCTACCGGGATGCAGGTGTCGATATTGATGCCGGCGCTGAGCTCGTCGAGCGTATCAAACCTGCGGTCGCACGTACGCAGCGGCCCGGCGTGTTGGGCGGACTGGGCGGGTTCGGCGCCTTATTCGAATTGCCGCTTGACCGTTATCGCCAGCCGGTGCTGGTCTCCGGCACCGATGGCGTGGGGACCAAGCTCAGGCTGGCGCACCAACTTAACCGCCACGATACCATCGGTGTCGATCTGGTCGCTATGTGCGCCAACGACGTTTTAGTACACGGCGCCGAACCCCTATTTTTTCTCGATTATTACGCCTGTGGCAAACTCGAGGTGGACATTGCCGCCGCGGTGATAGCGGGCATCGCGGAAGGTTGCCGGCAGGCTGGCGCGGCGCTGGTAGGTGGCGAGACCGCCGAGATGCCCGGTATGTACGCCGCGAGCGATTACGAGCTGGCGGGCTTTTGCGTCGGCGTGGTGGAAAAGGACCACATACTCGATGGCACCGCAGTGCAAACCGGCGACGTATTCATCGGCCTGGCTTCTTCTGGCATGCATTCCAACGGTTATTCATTGGTCCGCAAGGTGTTGAGCGATAGTAATGCGTCGCTCACTCAGTCCTGCGGCGATACTACGCTTGGCGATGCGCTGCTTGCCCCTACGCGTATCTACGTCAAGGCACTGTTGCCGCTGTTGAGCAGCCGAACCATTCATGCATTGGCCCATATCACCGGTGGCGGACTGACGGAAAACATTCCGCGCGTGTTGCCCCCGGCCTGCAACGCGGTGATCGATGCCCGTGCTTGGCCACGGCCGGAGGTCTTCGCATGGCTCAAGGCGCGAGGCGGCATTGAGGAACAGGAAATGCTGCGCACCTTCAACTGCGGGATAGGCATGGTGGTGATCGCGGCCGAAGATGAATGCAAGGCGATCATCGAGCATTGCTTGCGCTTTGGTATCGAGGCGTGGACGATTGGCGTCATTGCCGAGGGCAAAGGCGAGCCGCGTGTGGTTTATCGATAAACCGTGACCTGTGCAATGACTTGTAATGTGATGTTTAGGCATAGCAATATGTCAATCAACTGTCATTCTGGCGGGATACAACGGCCCGGCGCGTTTTACTCATTCCATCCCTGGAACTCGCCCTACCAGGCCACTAAAGCGGCTTCCGCATCGCCTCTGACGATTCCTGTGCCCATAAAGCCGAGGTAACCCCTAGAGATGAGCCAGGTGGCTTGTTGCATTCAGGTACAAGCATGTTAACAACGGCCTGGATTCTGTGTCGTGGCACTTCACGCCTTCGAGATGGCGGTTTAGATAATCTACTAATGGCAATGGGACAGCATAATAGAAGGAATCTGGCGAGCTGCAGTCACTCATGACGCAAAATACTGGCGCTGCATTGTCCATTGTCGTGCTGGTCTCGGGTCGCGGCAGTAATCTTCAGGCCTTGATCGATGCCGAGCGTGGTGGTCATCTTGCAGGCCATATCCGCGCGGTAGTCAGCAATCGTCCTGAGGCTTATGCGCTCGAGCGGGCTCGCCGCGCCGCCGTTCCCGTACAGGTGGTCGATCATACGACATTTATCGAACGCGCGGATTTCGAACGCGCACTCATAAACTGCATGGACGTCTATCAGCCCGGACTTGTCGCCATGGCCGGCTGGATGCGTGTCCTAGGTCCTGACACCATCGCCCGTTACGAAAACCGTATACTCAACATCCATCCTTCGCTGCTACCGGCATTTCGGGGCCTGAATACCCATCGGCGGGCGCTGGCCGCGGGCGTGCCTTACCACGGCTGCAGCGTGCATTTGGTCACGGGCGATTTGGATGCTGGCCCAGTCGTTATCCAGGCCAAAGTTAAGATTGAACCGAATGATGATCCCGATAAGCTCGCCGCGCGTGTCTTGCAACGCGAACATATTGTCTATCCTATGGCTGTGCGTTGGTTTTGCGAGGGCAGGCTGAAATTTGCTGCGGGCACGGCGTATTTAGA
>DATACK010000326.1:0-17047 GCA_036259115.1 Gammaproteobacteria bacterium
TCTTCGGCGATCGGGTACGCTCGCGACTGTTCGAGGCATAGGGTACACAGATACTCAGCCGCTGCGCCGCATTGAACCGCATGAGCCACTTAGGCATGCCAGATAGTTACGCCGTGTGAAGCACGCTTCACAACCAGGCAGCCTGCCTTGCCCAAGATCTATGCAACAAAGCCTTTCTATACTCACGAGATCGCTGCACACGGTCTCGTCCCCTGCCTTTCTTCAGTGCATGAGCACGCTCTCGGTCAACGATGTCCGAGAGCTACAGCATAAGGCCCTGGCATTGGGTCGCTTGTAGAAGCGATGTCCCATTGATATTAATCTTTACGTGAGATTTTCGGCCGCGCAATCTCAATCCGCGTGGTTGCCTTACTCATTCAGGAAGAAAGGAAGCTACTTATACTAGAGCGGATTGCCATGCAAGGCATCAAGCCCATTCCCGCGAGATAGGCATGATGCTTGCGAGCTCACCAAACATGATCACCGTTAATTTTTGAAGATTGCATTATGATTAGCTCTCCAACATCGGCCGCGGATTTTCTTCCTGAGGATCGAAGCCTGAGTGCCTTACGCGAGGCAGCGCGATCATGCCAGGGCTGTGCACTCTATCAGGATGCCACTCAAACCGTATTCGGTGAAGGGTCGCGGGAGGCAGAAATTTTCTTCATCGGTGAACAGCCGGGCGACGAGGAAGATAGAATCGGGCGCCCCTTTGTCGGTCCGGCGGGCCGGCTGTTTAATCGAGCAATGATCGACGCCGGTATCGATCGCGAGGCTGTTTATATCACCAACGCTGTCAAGCACTTCAAATGGGAACCGCGCGGCAGACGGCGCATCCACAAAAAACCACAGGATCGCGAAATCAAAGCCTGTCATCCGTGGTTGGTCAACGAAGTCCAGGTAATCGGCCCACAAGTGGTGGCATGCTTAGGAGTCACCGCCGCCACAGCGGCGTTTGGCAAGGCCGTGCGGCTTAAAGATTACCGCGGGCACTTTTTTCAAACACCACTATCGGATTTAACTTTCGTGACCACCCATCCTTCCGCGCTGCTGCGCATACAGGAAGAAGAGACGCGCCAACTAGAATATCGGCGCTTTGTTGATGAGCTCCGGCTCGTGCAGTCGCGGCTGCTCGCAGGCTAGGTTCGCCACAGGCGGTAACCCATATGGGCCGGATTGCTAATGTCCTGCAACCACTCGCACAGAACTAATGGACTTTGGCGCCGCAAAGCCGGGCCGTGACGAGCGGTGGACGCATGCAGTATCTCAACGGAGATGTCAAGTATCGCGCGGATCTTTACCGCATGCGCGATGAACCAGCGCTCGAGCCCGGACCCGGCGACCTCCGGGTGTAACTGTAGCGCCAAGGCGGCATACCTCCACGAGAAGGCCTGATTCGCGCATACGTCTGTGGATGCCAGCAATGTGGCGTCCTGCGGCAGACCGAAGGTGTCGCCGCGCCAATGTAAGATCTGTGTATTGTCTGGCGCGAGATGCCGCAGGCATGAGTACTGCCCTGCTTCGGTCAATCTCAGAGGCGCCCAGCCGATCTCTCTTCGCGACGCGGGATAAACCGCTGCACCCAAGGCCCACGCTATGAGCAGATTGCCAAGATAAATTCCAAGCGTCAGGAGTTTGCCTCCAAGCACGCCTCTAGCAGACGCAACTCATCGGGCAGAAACGGATAATCCGCCTCGTCGCACGCGCCGATAGGCCCGCCCATATGGCCAGTAATGCAGGTTCCAGCGGATCGATGCGAGCCAGATCGTCGACACCCGCCTGCAGATACCGTATCCGAAAGCCGTGTTCGACCAGTGGCTGGGCGAAGGCATCTAGATCCTCAAACGCGACGTGTCTTATGACGGCGGTCGATTCCATATTAGCTAATCGCACCTGCCATTATCGGCAACGACTCTCTGCCTTCGCGCAACGGATTTGGGTTCGCGGCATGGTCTGAAACTCGTGTCGATTTCAGTGCCCTTTAACATCAGGTCACCGCAGCAATCATGATATTCCATGACATTCGTGCGCGTATCGCCCAAGCGAGCGACGCCGCGGCAAGTAGCGCACCGGCGACAATACAAGGAAGCTGTCGGGCACATCATACATAACGCCCAAGGAAGGCTAGCCCCATCATCTCAAGGCCAAATCCTGCGATCATGACTGCAAGTATGCGACGATGATCGCTCGGGACAGACACCGCACACCGACCAAGCCCAGCGCCGTAATGTCCATGAAAGCGCCGCTGAGCAGTATCGCCGCGAGCACGGTGGCGAAGGCCTGATTAGACCAGTGGTTATTGGCGACCAATGTCACGCCACAGTGCGCCTTTGACCCCTTGCGTTTCTTCATCAAGGGCAAGTTTGCCTCTCCCTGTCGGGCTGGCAACATGCATCCGCCAGATTTGTGGTGAAATCTATGCGCGTTTCGCATCTATAAAGGCCCCATTGCCCATGGGCCTGTGATGGCGCAAGTCATGCCGCTATCAGACTGCCCGTTGCCATAGATATTGACAAACAGCATATCTCCGCTCGGACTGAAGCAAACGCCGGAAAACTCGGTGTTGTTTAACCGGTTGATCGCGAACTCAAATGACTTGCCGTCGCGCGTCAGACCGATCAGTCGGTTCACTTTGCTAATGCCTGGCGCCAACGGATGGGTATCGCCGTCGTGTGGACATGCGTGGTCTTCACAGATGAGCAACCCGCCCTTGGGCGTGATGGTAAGATTGTCGGGCGAATCCAATACGCTACTCCCGGGCGATTCGAACACCAGTTCGAGCTTGCCCTGGGCACCGCCCTGCACATATCGCCAGATCTGACCATAGCCATCGGCAAAATTGTCATCTGCGACATCGCCGGTTTTAGAATCCCCACCGCTGGTTGAGCTGAAATAGACCGAACCGTGCTCGCCCCGAAAAAGACCCTCTAATCGGTTGAACTTCGCGCCATCCTGATCAAACCCCTGGTCAAACACGCATGACGCGCCATGCTCCAGATCGGGGTCGGGATCGTTGATCACCACCCATTCGACCGGCAGCGGTTCAGGCGCGCATTGGTGTACGCGCAGATCCGCCCGCGGCTTGCCTGCGATCTTCAACATCTCGAGTCTGCCACCAGCGAGCAGATTCACTGGATCTTTAGGTAGAAAACGATAAAAGCCGCTGCCGGAACCCGGCTGATCCTCAGTGAGATAAACGGTCCCGCTGGTGGGATCGGCCACCGCGGCCTCGTGCCGGAACCGGCCCATACCCAAGATCGGCGTCGCCGGCATCGTGACATCCACCGAGGCGGGCACCAGAAACACATAACCGTGTTTCTGTCTCCAGCCTTCGCGCGCGCCCTCGGTGCTCTCTTCGCAAGAAAACCAGCCGGCATCGCGAAAGGCGTAGCCACCTGAGCAGTTCACGATCGTACCGTTCAAACTCACGAAGTCACACAGCACTGGCGGATAACGACGCGGATGGGCGAGACACCGAGGATCAAAATCGATTGTAACCGCACCGCCCACACCGAGATGGTCATAACGCGTTCGTGCTGGACCCTCTACTGCGCCCTCGCGATTTCCCGGCGGATTCTTCACCTCATGATTGCGGATCAAGCGTACCGCGCCGTCAGTGCCGGGAAAGGCCGCCATACCGTCGAGGTTGATGGGTGTGATGTTATCATCGGTCATCGGCGCGCCGATTTTACTGAACGTGACGTAATTGAAGCCATGCGGCAAGGCCAGTATCGCATCTCCATTCTGATCCTCTATCGGTATCACTGCGCCATAGCCATCCGCCTTGCGCGTGGCGGCGGCGGAGGGGCGCGCATGCGCGCTGAGGGTCTCAAGCGTAACCGCGGTAACGAGTCCCCCGACGCATGCAGCGGAGCGCTTGAGAAATAGGCGTCGATGCCGATTTGTGGCTCGCATTACATTGTTGACTCAGATTTCCGCCTACGTGGAAGCGACGGCTTCATACATTCAAGTACCTGCGTGGGGTGCACTAGAAGGCGCTATATGTCATGGCGCTTTCCCGCTTCTGTCTTGATCTCGGCTGTGTCAAGCGGAATAAAACGCCTCAGTATTAACCGAGTTTGCTCCTGTTTTCTGGAACAATTGTTCATCGGCCCTGCGCAATCTGCGACTGATCTCCCTGGCCAAATTCATTAGATCAGGGTGAACTGCTCTAGATCTTTCTCACAAAGTTCATAGAGAGCCGCGCTTGAGATTTCGATCGCCGTACAGTCTTCCTCGGCCAGCACGGATACACTGCGCGGGAAAAGATACATGAGCGCCATCTCGCCCGAAAATCGCGGTCATGGCGGCTAGATTTGCGGTGTTCCACTTGATGATACGGTTTCCATTTGGTGTAGCTGAGTCAATAGCTCGGAGCGTGTTTGCACAAGATCCGTCTTTGGTGCCAAATGGTTAAGTCGCTTCCGGTCACTGACTCTGCAGCTTTTAGAGCTACATCGTTCGGCACTCCGGCGATCTTAGGGTGGTAAAGAGTTCGATTACAGCCATAGTCATCGACGGCTCCCAGTGCTCTAGCAATTGCACGATTATAGACGCATTGTGCTGAGTACCGCATATCCGTCATTCGGCGGCTATCTACAAATCGGGTAGATCACAAGTTTTCCGCATGGCCTGCCCCATCAGCAAGACTGCAGGCTTGCCGGCTAATTTGCTACGGACTGGGCAAGTCGCGAGTCTTGCTCGCAAGTTACAACATACTTGCACACTATTGGCCGTCGACCTTAGTGGCGACTGACACCTGATTGCCAAAATTTGGAAACAATACAATGGAGGCAGCACAATGGGTTATCCGCCGTGGAGTAAGGTTCCGTGCGGCTCGGTCGTGCATAAGCTAGCCGTACGCGAGGCATTGCTGATAGCAACAATAATCAGCAGTGCCTGGGTGCTTGCTCAAGGGCCACCGATACCACCCGAGACGGGCCCTGAGGAGCCGGGCCCGCCGCGGCTACAAACACCAGCACTGCCGCGCGAACAGGCGCCGCGCCATCTCCATCCCTAGCACTGCTGCCCGTGCGCCCGACTCCGCAAGAACGAGGCCGGCTGTCTTCCGGGATCCAGGTCTATGTGCGCCACTTCAATGTCGTGGGCAAAGCCGTCTTTTCCGATCAGGAGCTGAGGAAAATCACCGCCCCCTTTGAAAACCGTAAGATTACCGCCGACGAACTCCAGGAAGTACGCTATCGGCTGACGGTTTGTTACGTAAACCGCGGTTACATCAATTCAGGCGCCGTCAATTCCGGATCAGAGGGTAACCCATGGCGTGATTCGCATGCGCATCATAGAAGCCCGTCTCAGCCGGGTTAATATCGTCGGCAACACACGCTTGCGCGCTGCATATATCAGACCACGCGTGGCTGCTGGTATAGAAACACCGCTCAACATCAAAAAGTTGCAGGAAAATCTCCAGCTCTTGCAGCAAGACCGCTGATCAAAAGACTTAATGCCGAATTGGCGCCCGGCCCGAACTGGGGGGAGTATCCTGAATCTGCGCGTAGAAGAAGGAAGTCCATATGACTTCGCGTTCGTGGTCGCCAATGGCCACCCGCCCAGCGTGGGCGCCGAACACGCGGAGATTTACGTGGCACGTCGCAACCTGACCGGCTGGAGCGACACGCTCGAATTGCGCTATAGCCGCATGATTAGCGGCGCAGAAGATATCGTAGGTTTCTACACGCGGCCGCTCATCGCCCGAATACAACATTAAGTTTGAGCGCCGCGCGCAGCGAATCCACCGTAGTTGAAGAGCCTTTCGATGAGCTGGACATCGAAAGCGAGCTGACGAGCTATGAGATCGCGATCGCGCAGCCGCCTTATACAACACTCAAGCGAACTTTTATACGTGGATTGGCGCTGAACCGGCGGCACAGCGAGACGTTCTTGTTGGGCAGGCCGTTCTCATTTTCTCTGGGCGAGCAAGACGGAAGGAGTACCGTGACCGCGCTGCGCTTTCCGCAGTCATGGTTAGATCACAGCCTAAACCAAGTGATCACCGCTCGCTCGAACTTCAGCTTAGGCGTAGACGCGTTCGGCGCCACTATCAGCAGCGGATCAGTGTCGGACGGTCAATTTCTCGCCTGCCTCGGCTAGTTGGAGTGGTAAGGCGGTTCGATACTCGGGGGGATCAATATGTCCTCCGAAACGATCTGCAACTGGCCAAAGATCCGCTGCTGCCGCTAGAACAATTCACCGTTGGCGGCGGTTCCACGGTGCGCGGCTACCGCGAAAACCAACTCGTTAAAGATAAAAAGCATTCGTGACATCCGCAGAGCTGCGCATCGCAGTCTTTCGCGTGCCTATACCGGGACTAAGTCGCACGGAAGAAGACGGTGTGGTTCCGATCGTGCCCTTCGCGGATTTCGGCTGGGGCGGCAACACCGACCAACCGAGGCCGAGCCCTCAAACTATCTATAGCATCAGCTTAGGCCTCAGGTGGGAGCCTAATCAGTGCATACACACGGAGCTTTACTGGGGATTTGCGTTGGTCATATAGGTAATCCGGATAACGGTCTGCAGGATTCCGGCAATTAGTTACAGGGTGGAGATAGATTTGTTTATCTGCGAGGTGAAATTCCGCCATATACGCAACCTAGGCATACCGCCGGCTCAGTGGAAATTCAGTTCAAACCCGCCGGCCTGGAAATAAGTCCGCTCGGCTTCTAGATCCGCCTGCGTCAACGGATGTTGCTCGAGCGTATGGGCGGCGAATATGAGCTCCAGGCCAGCATCATGCGCGCGCACAGATTGAAGTTTAAGATCATCGCGCGTCTCACGGGTGCGATGCAGCAGCACCGCCAGGCGCAACACTATCGACAGGCGCATGATAGCTTGGCATTGCTCCTCTGGCAGTTGCCTGAAGAGCACAAGGGGAAATTTACGCCGGTGCGCTCTGACCAGTAACGCCAGGATCTGCTGTTCTTGACGGGAAAACCCATGCATATCTGCGTTCTCGATCAGATACGCACCATGCTTGTGGTATTGATTGTGGGCGATGGCAAGCCCGATCTCATGCAGGCGCGCGGCCCATGCCAAGGTATCTGCATATATCTCGTCCAGTTGCCAGACATCGGCCACCTGCTCGAACAGCCACAATGCGGTCTTCTGTACACGCCTTGTGTGCTCAACATCGATTTGAAAGCGCCTGGCAAGCCCCTCGATGGTGCGCGCGCGGACGTCTTCGTGACGGATGCGGCCTAATAAATCATAAACCAGTCCCTCGCGCAGCGCGCCATCGGATACCGCCATGCGATCGATCTTCAAACCCTCCATGATCGCTTGCAGCACCGCCAGACCACCTGGGAACACTGGCACGCGATCCTTGGCCAATCCCGGCAGATTGAGCTTGTCGATATGGCCCGCCTTGAACAGGGCCCTGCGGATTTCCTGCACCGCATCCAAGGTGATGCCATCCGGGCTCAAGCCCATCTCGCGGGCTACCTTGGCCACCGCCAGCAAAGTGCCGGAAGCACCAATAGAGGCATCCCAGCCTACGTGCCGATAAAAGTGCGCGACCGGGCGCATCTCCAGGCGCGCAGCGATAGTGGCGCGACGCCAATTCTCCGCGGTCAACTTACCATCTGCGAAAAAGGACTGCGTCATGCCTATGCAACCCACGTATAGACTTTCCATGTGAAGCGGCTCAAAGCCTTCGCCAATGATGAGCTCGGTACTGCCACCGCCGATGTCCACCACCAAACGTCGCCCAACGCTGTTTGCCACGCTATGAGACACACCCAGATAGATCAGCCGCGCCTCTTCTATGCCGCTGATGATCTCGATGGAATGCCCCAGTGCCGCATGCGCCTGAACCAAAAAGGCCTTCGCGTTACGGGCTTTGCGTAAGGTGTTGGTGCCGACGGCTCGCACGGCCTCGCGCGGCATCTTGCGCACCCTTTCGCCAAATCGGCGCAGGCAATCCAACGCGCGCCGGCAGGCATCTGGGGTCAAATTATTGTCGGCATCCAATCCGGCGCCGAAGCGCACCATTTCTTTGAGCCGATCCAAGACATGGATGCGGCTGTCGATAATGCGCACCACGATCAAATGAAAGCTGTTGGAACCGAGGTCGACTGCAGCGACTGTTTCAGGAGGATTTTTTATTGGAGGCATAATCGACGCAGATCGCAGACGAAGCGTCATAGCATAATCCCAGCCACAGGCGGCATCCACATCGTTTCGTTGGAAGGATATGATCCCGGCCCGCAGGGGAGTTTAGGAGGCACATGTAATCTACTCGGCTGTGAAGAGCCGCATAGATGCCGGCCTTCGCAAGAATGGCAAAACCGACCATCAATATTATTGATTAAAGCTCATAGGAATAGGCGCACAACGTACAGCTTTAACTGCACCGTGGCATCAAGACTCCGGTCAAATCGCTAGCTTCTCCAACTGCTGAGCATCCATTAACCATCGTATCAGACCCGTCCCGGTCGCGGGTCTTGCTTAAAGCTCACCAGGCAAGCGCCGCCCTTCTTTATCTTGAGCACCGGGGTCGTATGTTCAACAGCCAGGTAGGTAATCAAGCAGGCAAGCTCCGGCGCATGGCCGACTATAGCAACATAGGTATCGGTCGGATATTCAGTCAGCCAGGTAAGCAGCCGTTCCAGCGGCGCGCTACATGCAAGTTGCGGCAGTTGCCGGATGGCGATGTTGCCGTAGGCTGAGGATATGATCTCCGCCGTCTGCACGGCACGCAGGTAAGGGCTGGTGCCTAGCACATCGATGGAAGGAAGCTCCTGAACAAGTCCACGCGCGGCGAGCCACATGCGCTTGCGGCCTTTAGCAGTCAGCGGCCTTAAATGATCCGGCCGACCACTGTGCGCGAATTCCGCGGCGTCTCCAGCCTCGCCATGCCGCACGGCCAGCAGCCGCACGAACTCAGACCTCCAATCGAAGCGGCGGGTTAACGCGTGTAGTCGATAGCTCTGGTATATTCCAACTCAGGCAGGCCAAATGGGAAATGATTTTCGCGCCGACATAAGTAGCGAGTGCTGCCGATGCGAAGGCATCTCCAAGTGAAAGTGTTACACCATTGCGGATGCGAGACGATAGGCCAGCCTGCTTTGGCTGGCTTTGACAATCGGCGCGAGAGATCTACAAGCGCGCTTGCAGCGATCATCTCAACACTATGAGCTAAGCTATTGCTTCGCCTTATTAGTATCACTGCTTCCACTAATGCACGGTCTTGCTGTGTCAGAGCTTACCCGACACTAGCCGGTTGCGGTGTTGAGCAAACCACTTGGGACGGAGGCGGAGCATGCTTAACAGTTTAAAAAGAAAGCCATCACCGGCATTCTTTTAGCCGTACTCTCACTGGTATCAGGCGCTGACGCGACCGAGTTCTTTGCCGTCGGAACCGCGGCGAACAACGTGGACCTACGTCAGGCCGCCGGGGCCGTACCACTCCGAGACGGTTGGGCCATACCGCTGCGCGGAGCCCGTCCAGATTGGTACACACCAGTCCCGCAGCGAACGGTTGTATTGGCCACGGGCGAACCCGTTGCTGCGCCGCTGAACTCCCCCTTACCCAGCGAAATCGGCACCGACCTAGGGCCTGAATGAAGGAACCGCCCGGCTGCATGATGAATTTCGTGTTCACCAGTGGCACAAGGTGGGGTATCGGCGGGACGGCGGGCCACTGCGTCGACAGCTTGGGACAGCACGTGGTGCTATTAACGCTGGCGCTCGACAGTGGCAATCTCGTGCTGATAGACATTGGCACTATCATCGTGCGGCTCAATGCTGGGATCGGCAACGATTCCGCCTTGGTTGAGATCCGCCCTCAACTGCATTCACGAGTCAGCCCCACCACTGCCATTATCGCCGGTGCCTTTGTTGCCTATTCCGGCTTTGGACAGGAGACGGTCATGCACTATAGCCATTGCCTGGCCATTGGCACGGGTGGCACGTCGCGCGCCGGTTTGGCCCTTACGTGGAAAGCCAGCTCTTACTGTTGGAGCCGTCCCGCCATCTTCGGCGATTCCGGCAGTCTCGTGTGCATCACCGATCTCAAGGCCGCTGGCAATCTCACCCATCTGGTGGTGGATTCTCGCTTTTTGCCGAGCTTTGTGGCTGGAATGCGGATCAGCAGAATGCTCAGTATCGCAAGCGGATAGAGGCTAGTTGCCAGCCCGCTTTGTTCGTAACCAGGAGCCGCCCGCGTTAGGTCTTGATGGTGATGACAGACTGGATGGGCTCAGCTGTTTGCGGCCTCGCCATGCGCGCGCCCGCGTTCAACCTGCGCCGATGGAAAATCGCAAGTGAAGACGCTATCACAGCTGGGCTTGCTTTCAACACGCAACGCGGCGCCATGCCGCTGCAATACACGCTTGACGATCGCAAGTCCAAGCCCCGTGCCGCCGCTGGCGCGCGAACGGGCCTTGTCGACGCGATAGAAGCGGTCGGTAATGCGCGGGATGTGTTGCGGCTCAATTCCGACGCCATGATCCTGCACACTAAAATGCGCACCTTCATCATAACTGTACTAGCGCAGGATTATATCGCCGCCAGCAGGCGAGTAGCGAATGGCGTTGCTCACGAGGTTTAGAAAGACACTGTACAACTCCTTGGAATTGCCCCTGATCCACAAAGCGGCGTTGCGTTCAACCTTTATCGCGTTGGCTTGAGCGCGGACGAGTATATAGGCCTGGGTCTCAAGATCGGCGATCAGCAAGGCTACCGACACGGGACGCACGCTATCGGCCGCGCATCCGTGGTTACAGCCGCGACAGCATTAATAAGTCCTCGACTAATCGTCGCATTCGTTCCGCGTGGCCCGCCATCTGCTGCACGGTGCACGCGGTAATCTCTGACGACCGTACGCAGTTATCCTCACCGAATGTCTCCAGACAGCCAGTGATGACAGCCAGTGGCGTGCGCAGTTCGTGTGAAACATTGGCGACGAAATCCCGCCGCATGCCTCCAGCCGGTGTAGTCGGTAACATCGCGCACGGTGATCAGCCGTTGATTATCTCCATACGGCACCACCCGGGCACTCAGTTTCAGGGGCTCGCCAAGTGGTTACGGAAATTCGACCGGTTCTAGATAGCCCTGGGCCACGAGGTAAGCTGTAAAGGCAGGATGGCGGATGAAGTGAGTTAACCGTCTTCCGATGTCCTGCTGCGCGCACGCCCAGCAGGCGTATGGCCGCATCATTCTGCCATTCGATCTCGCCAACGGCGTTTATGATCACGACCGCGTCTGGCATGGCCGCGCCAGATTCTCGAAACCGTGTCAGCATCACAGACAGCATGCGCTTGCGATTGCACTTGCGCAAGCGCATGACGGCGTCGATCACCTGCCCCCACGTGCCGCCGGCACTGGTTGACTCGTGCACGCTGCCTTTGATCAGCCACAGCGCGAGCCGGATCGTTGTACCAGATGCCACGCCAGCAGGCCCGCCAAGCCGACCGCTATGCATGCACCCGGATGACCGAGCAAGATGCCAATAAGCCATGCCAGCGCCACGATTAACGCTATGCGCCAAAATTCAGGTGCCCACCGTACAGACATTGTCCTTGGTTGATTAAAACCGCCGTTCATTCACAGTGAAGCCACTCTGAGATTGCGGCGAAGATGTCATTCACGGTGGGAGAAACGGTAGCCTGCGCCGCGTACGGTCTGGATATAGCGGCTGTAGTCCCAAGCCATTAGCGCCTTGCGCAAGCGCAGGATATGCACATCCACGGTGCGTTCCTCGACGAAACTGTTACGCCCCCACACCCGATCCAGTAATTGGCCGCGGCTAAAAACGCGATCCGGGTGTGTCATGAAGTAGTGTAACAACTTGAACTCAGTAGGCCCCATGGCTATTGGCCGCTGATTGATGGACACGCGGTAGTCGGCCGGATCGAGGGTGAGATCGCCGACCTGAACCGGCGCGTCATTTGCGTGCGGGCGCGAACGGCGCAATAATGCCCTGATGCGCGCGATCAGCTCGCGCGGCGAGAAGGGCTTGGTGACGTAATCGTCCGCGCCGGCCTCTAAACCTAGGATCTTGGCATCTTCCTCCGCTCGTGCGGTCAGCATGATGATCGGAATGTCCCGGGCGTGATCATCGCGGCGCAGACGTCGAGCCAATTCCATTCCGCTTTGCCCCGGCAGCATCAAGTCGAGTAGGATCAGATCCGGGTTCACCTCTGTTATTTGCACGAGTGCTTCATCCGCGCTTTCCGCTTCCACGGCTTCAAACGCCGAGCGCCTAAGCGCGTAGCCGATCATCTCCCGAATGGCGGCCTCATCGTCAACAACGAGTATGGTAGCTGTTTTCATGTTGTATGGCCTTGTTTCATGTATTGCTGATTACTAATACATACATGTTACAGGCATATGACGCGCTATTCGGCGCCACTCGGCGCACCGAGAATAGCTTACGCCGCTGTCGCTAGCACCAGCGAGAAATAGCCATTGTCCGATGCATAGTGCGCCTGAGCACGGAATCCGGCGTCGTGCAATAGTGTGCTCAGCGCCTTGGGCGTAAACTTGCGGCTGATCTCAGTCAATATACGCTCACCCGCTTCGAGTTTGAGTATTTCATTGAGCGCGCGCAGATGCACAGTCTGTGCAGAGCGGGCGATCAAGTACATCTCCATTTGTCGCTCTACCGCGTTGTAATGTGCGTAGTGATCGAAGGCGCGTAGATCGAAGTTGGCATTCAACTCACGATTGAGCACGCGCAACACATTGAGGTTAAATGCGGCGGTCAGGCCCGCGGTGTCATTGTAGGCCGCGTGCAGCACAGCCGGGTCTTTAACCCGGTCGGCCCCTAGCAGTAAGCGATCGAAGGGCCGCATCTTGGCATGCAGTTCACGCAGTAAACCGATAGCCTGCAGCGGGTCGAAATTACCGATGGTGCTGCCTAGAAATGCAAACAGCTGCCGCCCTGCTGGATTCGGTAAGTACTTAAATCCAGCGTGGTAATCGCCGATCAGCGCGTTAATATTCAGCCGCGGATAAGCCTTCATTAAGCGCGCAGCGGCCTGGCGCAACATGGGCTCGCAGACATCGAATGGCCAATAGGTGCAATGTACGCCGTATGTTTCACAGGCTTCCAGAAGATGATGCGTTTTGCGCGATGCGCCGCTGCCAAGCTCTAGGATATGATCTGGCCGGCTGGCTTTTATAATGGTGCCGGCGCATGCGGCCAGTAGAGCATCCTCAGTACGCGTGACATAGTATTCCGGCGTAGCGCAGATGCGATCGAACAACGTCGAGCCAAAGCTATCGTAGAAATACTTCGGCGGCAGTTGTCGTGGACGCGTTAGCAGCCCCATCCGTGCATCGTCAGCCAGGCCGGGCAGTAGGCGCTCGGGCCGGACACGTTGACAGGTAAATCGTCTATGTTCGTTGTCGATGAGCAGTGAAGTTTGCATACTCTAAATCCGAAAAGGTGTGTAACTTATGCAAAACGTTACCATACGACGTAAACTTTATCGAAAACGAACATGTGTCGCTTAGCCGCATATCTCGGTCCGCGAATTGCGCTGCAGCAATTTCTGTTGGAGCCCGATCATAGTCTATATGAGCAATCCTGGGCACCGCGCGAGCTTAAATATGCGCGGTTGAATGCGGATGGCTTTGGCATCGGCTGGTATCCAGCGGAAAATGAACCCGCGGTATACATCAACCAGATGCCGATCTGGTCAGATTGCAATCTGCCGGGGCTCGCCCGTTCGCTGTTCGCGCGCCTCTGGGTTGCGACCGTACGTAGCGCAACATCCGGATTTCGCAGCGGCCTCGTTAATACGCAGCCTTTTCATCACGACGGCGTGCTTTTTATGCACAATGGTTATGTGGAGGACTTTGACCTCAGTCTACGCGGTCGCATTCGTCGGTTCTTGAGCACGGAGATCGAAGCAGGCATCGGCGGCAACACCGATTCGGAGTACCTCTTTGCGCTGTTGCGGCAGTTGCTCGCAAATGACGAGGAACTCACCATCGAAGAGGCCATGCGCGCGGAACTGGTGCTGATTGACGAGTGGCTGGACGGGCGCAAGGCCTTGCTGAACCTGCTGTTGACCGATGGCCAGCGCCTGTATGCCACACGTCACGCCTTAAACGCCGCATGTCCCAGTCTTTACTACACCACCGATGACGAATGTTTCGACGAAGGCGCTCAGCTCATAGCCTCAGAAAAGCTGACCGAGGGCGAGTTCTGGCAGCCCGTACCGGAGCACCATCTGCTGATCTTAGATCCAAGCGAACCACCGGAGTTGATCCGGCTATGATTGCGACTGCCCCTGTGGCGCGACTGTGCGTCGTGCAGCAAAGGTTGCGCGCGTTAGTCGACGACCTAGATGACACAGCTTATCGCACGCAGTTTCACCCCGATTTAAGCCCCATCGGCTGGCACTTAGGCCACTGCGCATTCATCGAAAACTATTGGCTGCGTGAGATCGTCCTGGGCGACGGCCGCCTGAGTCAGCCATACGCATATTACTACGTCCCCGCCAACAGCCCGAAACCGCAGCGTGGCCCTGCCCTGCCACCCAAGGAACAATTATTGGTCGAGGTTCGGCGCCAGCATGACGATAACCTGCATCTGCTCGTCAAACTTGGTGCCCAGGCGCACGCCCATCCACTACTGGAAAACGATTATTTGACCCGATTCTTGGTACAGCACCACGCCCAGCACATCGAGACCATGAACATGGCGCGCACCCAGCGCGCACTTAGGCATGAATACGCGAGCTTTAGGCCAACTCGGCCGCTTATCTCTGCGCCCGTAAAGCGTGAGAGTCACACGTTCGAAGCCGGCTCCTACTGGATTGGCGGTGAAGCACCTGAAGCCTTCGATAACGAACTGCCCGCGCATCGATTTGCGTGCGACAAGTTCACGATCGCCACTCGCCCTGTGAGCAATGCGGAATATCTGGGATTCATCGAACATGACGGCTACCGCACGCGCCGCCACTGGCACGATGCTGGCTGGCGCTGGCTGCAAAGCGCCGGCTGCACCCATCCTGAGCACTGGCGACAAAACACTCATGGCGCATGGTTCGGCATTGATGGCCGCGGCGCTAATCAATTGATATCTGAAGATCCGGTATACGGAATTTCCTACTATGAGGCGCAGGCATTCGCTGTGTGGGCTGATGCGCGCCTACCGCACGAATACGAGTGGGAGATCGCGTACCGAGCGGGATGCCTGAAAAAGACCAGTTATGTGTGGGAATGGTGCGACAATACCTTTCACCCGTATGAGGGCTTTAAGCCCTTTCCTTACGATGAATACTCCCTGCCCTGGTTCGACGGCGCGCACTACACCTTGCGCGGCGGAAGTCGTTACACTGAACCGGAGCTTCGCCGGGCTAGCTTTCGCAATTTTTATACAGCCGAAAAGAGGCACATCTTCGCGGGCTTGAGGTTGGTTTTTTGATCTTTTTGTGCGAAGGGCACTGTAAGAGACTGTACGCACCCTCTCAATTCCCGCGACAAACTTGGGTTGGCGCGGCTCACGTTAGAATTTTATCTCAATCCACACCCAGGCTTTATCCAGATCAAACGCCTGTTTACCCATATTTGCCGCCCCATTGCGCGCCAGATTGGCCACGTTAGCATTGGCACTATAGGTAGCGTAGGTAAGACCAAGAGTGTAATGCTCCCAGAACGTCTTGCTTAGCTGCGCGTCCCATTCCGTGCCGTAGTCATAACCATCGTTGTCAGCCGAGAAGTCATGATAAACAACTATGAGGCTGGCGCCGTATCCTGACGCTGCTACGGTTCCATATAAATCTTAAATACCATCAGCCGGCGTTATGAGAAAGCGATCGGCCCAGCCTCGAAAGACGTGATTCGTGCCGAGCGGCGCCTGAAAGGCGCTAGTGCCGTTTCCTTCCAGCAACTCATAATCGGCCTTGGCCGCGATCGCGCCTACGGCGCTATTCTCAAATAGCTTGGTTAAGCCGAGCTCGCCTGCGTAGTAATTCAAGTCGATGTCATTCGGGTTTTCTCCGTACTCCCTTTGGTTGGCGAACTCGGCGGCGTAGAGCATCAGGAGATCCACATTCCCCAACGGCACGCCGTCCTGCACACGGCCGCCGTAAGTTGCGGTCGAGAGAAGCTCCGAGTCGGCGCTGTCGAAATCCAGCAGACACGAAAAGGCCTCGAGCTGGGCCCAATCCAGCGCCGAATAGCTTAGCCTGATCGCGTGGCTGTCCATGCGGTAATCAGACCGGTCAGGCAGTGGATTGCCTTTGCCGAAAATGCGATTTACGTTGTAAATATAGGCGTAACTGAGGCGGATCTTGGGCAGTGGAATGCTGGTAACGCGCAGCGCGTCAGAACTCTGCCAATTCTGCCGCCATGAGATGTTTCCAAGATAGCGGTGGTAAGGATCGTCACGGTGCGTGATATCCTGACGCCCGGCGCACAGCTCCGTGCCAGGCAGTCCTATAAAGCTTAAATATGCCTGCTGGACTTCATTGTCCTGCGGATCGACCACAACGGCGCGATCGGTTATGCCGTTAGTGCCCTCATCATTGTAAAGCTCATTACAGATCGCACGCACGTCCTCGAACTGCAGGTAAGCGGCTAAGTTATAAAAGCAACCCGTCTGATAGCCAAGCGCCGTGCACAAGGTGTTCGCACAGGCATTCTTAACGGGCGCAACTGGTCGTCGTGCACGTTTTCGAGGCGAAACGTAAGTAAAAATCCACTTCGCCGCCACTCAGAGCCCGCCAGAGGTTATCCGCATGCGCCGATGTCGCCGTGGCAGCGCATAGTAGGTATAAGACGGGCAAAAGAATCACCCGGCATGTAGAACCTTTCAAGCAAACGTTCCTCATCGGAGAAGATGACACGCCGCGTGATCTTGATAATTTCGCGGGACGTGGGATTAAAGAACGGGTATCCGAGCGCTGAGTGAGCGCAGCTTAAGCTACGCGAGTATCTCACCCTGACTGTGTTTGAGCTTCAAATTACTCGGATATCGCCATGGCCGGTTCCATCGGCTCGGTGTTAGCGGCATTGCGGACGTAACACCACCAGGTGACTGCAATGCAGGCCACATAGAAGGCCGCGAATACGCTCA
>DATACK010000327.1:0-2351 GCA_036259115.1 Gammaproteobacteria bacterium
ATTAGTGAGCGCATGGTGTCCAATACGCACATGCGCGGCAAGTCCCGCCCGCGCGACATTGCACGCGTCGCTGTCGTAACCTACTATACGCGAAAGACTTTTTAAGCCCTCGCGCCGACGCTTACGAGCCTCCTCGATCAGCGCTGTCCCCAAGGCGGCATCGTGCTGCCGCCAGCCGAGAAATCCGAAATAGTCGCGCGTCAAGCCGGGCGCGCAGTCGCCTGCCATGAGCGCAGCCTAAATTGGCAGCGTACCCACCCACACATCGGGTACCAAAGCGGCATGCCCCCGCGGCCAAACGCGGCAACCCGGCGAGCAGCAGAGTGGCCGCTGCCAAAGTTTCTTTAAGTGGCGCTGCGGTCTGCTCGCAGCGATAACCTCGCCGGTGCAAACTTTGGTCAGCGAGACCGATGCTGAGGGTGGTTAAATCCTGGGCGGCATGCACATTCACGCGCACCGGTTGGATAGGATCAATACAAGGCCGTGTGCCAAGGCGCTCGCAGAATTGATCGACGATGGCGTCTTTTACTTTCAACGCGCCGAACTGCGTATGCAGGATCGCTGATCGCGCGGAACTGAAGTGCACCGCGAGCCGAGCTGTTAACGCCAAGTGTTCGTCCCAAGTAATAGCGCGAACGCCTTCGTAAAGGACTTGCGGATCAGGCGTGGGAAAACGACCGATACTGATCAGAACCCAGCTGGCGAGCCGGGACCACTGACAGGCGCGATAGGCGGCCTCAAGGGCACCAACGAAAGCCACGCCCGCCCGCGCCGGTTTGATGTCACACGCATCAAAGCCACATAGCTCATCGGTGAGCAGCATCTCCAAGCCCTTGGCCGCAGTAGCACAGCAGGAATAATCTACGTCGGGCGTCTAGGTCTTTGTCATGTGGCTTTGCCCCTCAACTTAGCCTTGCGCCAAGTCTCTTGCCGCATGGTCTTTACGCTCATCACATACTTTGCAGGATCTGTCTTTGCCCGAATGTAATATTTTCAACTTAGGAGATCTTACATGGCCGCGCATCGCGCTTGCCCATGCACGAATGCATAGCCGGCCGTGGGCATATCGCTGCAACGTTGCTATTCCACCCCATTTTGCAGTTATCTAGCCACAAATTTATTTTTTATGGCATATTTACTGCTAGTTTACCGTCATCAGCATCGCGGCACGCCGTCGACATCCGCCTGCAATAACCTGTAATAAAAGACGACAACCAGGTCGCTCTAGGAGGAATCACAATGCAAACAAGATATTGGCTGTTATTGCTGTTATTACCATACGGCATCAGCACCCAAGCAGTCGCCGATGAGGCGGAATTTTATTTAAGTAACGAATCGTTGCAGGGCCGATACGTCACAGGCGCGGATGTCATCGGTCTGAGTGCCGCTAATTTAGGGGCCGAGGTCTTCATTAATGATGAAGATGATGTTTCCGCTGCTGTGGATCTTAGCTTCGTCGGTCAGCCGGCGGGCATCGCCCCGTTGACATTCAGTGTGGGACCAAAAATCTACGCGGCCACCTTGGACATCTTCGACGATAACTTTGCCGCCGGCGCCGTTGGCGGCTCGGCTGCTTACCAACTCCCCTTGCGGTATCCCGTTCAGTTGATGGGACAATTCTTTTACGCGCCCGAGATCATCACCTTTGGTGATGCCGATGACATCTATGATCTTATCCTTCGAATCCAAACGCCGCTCACAGACCGCGTGACCGGGTTTATAGGTTATCGGCGGTATGTGGCCGATATAGAAGACGTCGATGACGACCACGAGCTTGACAATAATTTTCACATCGGGGCGAGTCTGCAATTTTGATTCCGCCTACGTGACTCCCGTAAGTTGAAATAACAACGGTGCATGGACAATACTTGCGAGCGCAACGCCTGTGTATCGTGCTTACATCGAAGCTATCGTACCCAGGGCCAGACCGTCCTAATAACCTAAGGAGACACATACATGAAGAATCTTGTTTTCCTAATCGCCGCAATGGCTTTCTTGGCTGGGTGCGCCGCACTGCGGACCGCCCAAAATCCTTTGGCAACAGCCTTCAGCACCTACGATAAAAACCAGGACGGCGTCATCAGCAGCGATGAGGCACAGGCGGCACCGTCTCTTGCGGCAAATTTCAGTCGTATAGATACTGACGCCAGCGATGGCATCAGTGCAGATGAATACGCAGCCGCGACGAGCCATATAGCGCCACTGAGTTTCAGCGAGGTCGATCTTAACAATGACGGCGTCATCAGCGAGCGCGAAGCCGCGGCCATGCCGGTCTCACTGCAAGACGCATACAGCACGGTAGATGCCGATGGCGACAATAACGTGAGCCCGGTTGAGTACCAGGCCGCACG
>DATACK010000328.1:0-7123 GCA_036259115.1 Gammaproteobacteria bacterium
GCGGCGATGGTCGCACGGGGCGAGTTTTCCATTGTGATTGCGGGGCTCGGTGTGGCAGCCGGGCTTAGGCCGGAACTCGGACCGTTGTCGGCCGCCTATGTACTTTTCCTTGCGGTTACTGGTCCTTTACTGGCAAAGAGCATAGAGCCCCTCGTCGATGTGATAGAACGCTTGGCTTCGCAGCTCGGGCGAAAGCGCGCCGCAGAGGTCTCCGTTGCAGGTTCTGCCACCAAGTCAATCCAAGCCAACCATGATGAGCGGGGCAATTAGATGATTACAGCGCGCCACAGACTTAAGCGCCATATTCCCTTGACTTTGCACCTAAGCCTAAGGCCCGTTCATGCTTGAGAAGCTTAAACAAGGCTGGCGCGACTTCGAAGAAGGCTTACCTGGGGAGCGTTTCCAGCAACGCTTCAAACGGCATCAAGAGTCCAGGCGAGGCGCCTTAAGCAAGTCATTGTTCATCACAGCCGGTATCCTGATCATGGTGGCCGGAATCTTCTTTCTGCCTGCACCGGGTCCAGGCGCGCTCATTCTTCTCATCGGTGCCGGCTTGATCGCGCAGGAGTTCTTGCTGGCTGCCCGTGCCCTAGACTGGGCTGAGCTTCGCGTACGAAAGCTGGCGGCCTGGAGCTTGGAGACGTGGCATCGCACTTCCTTAGGTCAGAAGGTTGTGTTGATGCTATTTGCTATGATCCTTGCTGCAGCGGCAGGGTTTGGCGCGTACGGGCTTTTGTCGCAAAGCAGGGCATTTTAGCCGCGGGGGACGGTCGGCCACAGATGTATATATGCATATGCAGATGGCATCCAAGGGATATTTGTTGAGTCGAGTCAGACTTTATGCCACCGGGCATTGATGAGAGGAGGCGGTCGTTCGTATGTAACCTAAGCCAGCATCGCGTTATAAAAACTTCATGCCCGCGGTAACTATCGGAAACTCTGCGCGGCCCTTCAGTAATTTTCCCCTTCCACAAAGAGCCCGATACTGCGTAAATCTCTTTTTATCCCCACCATCAGTCCGCTGAACTCGATGGGTACCAATGGGATATGCGCAGGGTACACTGTGTTCCCGTGCATCCTGGCCCTGCCGGAATCAGGGTGTACCTGGTGTAGCGGTCATCGACGATTTCGCTCGCTGTTGATGACATGCAGCAAATCCGCTTGAGATACCGTATGCCCGCGAGACGTAGGGGTGAAACACTATGGCCCAACTGGAATTCAGAAGCCTTCAGCTCCCACACCTATAATCGTTAAGTGTCGGGACGCGAGAGGCGTTCGCCGCGCTCGCGCACTAGCCAATACGTCACTCCAAGCGCCAGCGTGACGGCCGCTAAGCCGAATAGCTGATTGGCTGTAGTGACATTAAGATCCAGGATGATGACCTTGCGCGCTAGAGCTAAGAGGGCAATGAGGAGGACCACGCGGATCTGAATGATGCTCTGCTCCCGGCTTGCAATGTGCAGAATCGTGTGGTTGAACTCCAGCGCGATCAGGACTGTCATGATCTCGCCGAAGACGGTCTGAAAAACTCTGTGGTTGAGCGGATTAAGCGCACCTAGCAGCAGTCCATTGATCACCTCGACAAGCAAGCGATACAGCGCGACCAGTATCACTAGGGTAATGATGACTGTAAGCGCGAGAGCAATGGCATTTTCGAAACGTTGATATGCCGTGAGTCTTCGCCATCGCTCGGAAATCAACCGGTATTTGGCCAAGGCGCTCTTCATTGTGTGCTCGTCTTCGGGGTCGAGATGGCCCACTTAGCTCTACTAGCCAATCTGCTCGGTCGCGCTGCAAGAGATACAAGGCACATGGGCGATCAGGCACATCAATAACGGCAAAGTCGAATACCTTCACAAATTGTGGAAAAGCACCGCCGACACTACATGGTTTACTCATTGACCGGTGCGCAATGGCGGAACAAAGCGGCAGAGAATGGTTGTAGGTCGTATGCGCGGCGCGCAGGAAAGCGGCTGTGCTCATGCTGTGGTGTAAACGTATCCAACAGCAGCTCCCAAGGTTGCCGCTCGACCAATTCTAAGAGCGTGAACGGAATCATATGACTGGGTGCCGCGTTGAACAGCACCAGCAACGTATCGCCGCTGATTTCCTCGCCGTATTCGTCGACGTCAATGCTGTCGCCGAACAGGATCACGCCCAGACACTTGACCCATTCTTGAGTCCAGGTCTCGGCTGTCATCTCGCTGCCATCGACATTCAGCCAGGCGATATCAGGCGCACCGGCGCCTTCGATGGACTTCCCATGGAAGAATCTCCGACGGCGGAAAACCGGCTGTTCACGGCGCAGACGGATGACTCGCCGGACAAAGCGCAGCAGCGCTTTCTGGCGCTCATTTAAATCCCAGTTGAGCCAGGAGGCTTCGTTGTCCTGGCAATATGCGTTGTTATTCCCGCTCTGAGTGTGTCCCAGCTCGTCGCCGGCCAGGATCATGGGCACGCCCTGCGAGAAAAGGAGCGTCGCCAGGAAGCTGCGTTTCCGACGATCTCGCAGATCGAGAATGCTATTGTTGTTGGTCGGCCCCTCGACTCCTGTATTCCAGCTCAAGTTGTCCCAGGTTCCATCCCGATTGTCCTCACCATTAGCCTCGTTGTGTTTCTCGTTGTAAGAGACAAGATCCTCCAGCGTAAAGCCGTCGTGGCAGGTTACAAAGTTGATACTGGCGTAAGGTCGCCGACTACTCCATTCATACAGGTCGCTGCTGCCGCAAAAGCGGGTAGCGAATTCACCCACCACGCCACCGTCTCCCCGCCAGAAGCGGCGGACGCTGTCACGGTACTTGCCATTCCATTCCGTCCAGCCGGGCGGGAAGTTCCCCACTTGGTATCCTCCCTCGCCCAGATCCCAGGGTTCGGCAATTAGTTTGATTTGAGACAGCACGGGATCCTGGTGGATGATGTCAAAGAATCCAGCCAGCCGATCCACCTCGTGCAGCTCGCGAGCAAGAGCGCTTGCGAGATCGAAGCGGAAGCCATCGACGTGCATCTCCTGTACCCAGTACCGAAGGCTGTCCATGATTAGCTGCAGCACGCGCGGATTACGCATATTTAACGTATTGCCGCAGCCCGTATAATCCATGTAGTAACGTGGATCCGGGGCGAGACGGTAGTAGGCGGCATTGTCGATGCCGCGCATGGATAGGGTAGGACCCAGCTGATTCCCTTCGGCAGTGTGGTTATACACGACGTCGAGGATGACCTCAATGCCAGCCTCATGCAGGGTCCGCACCATCATCTTGAATTCCGCCACGGCACCAAGGCGACATGTCGGGGCGTCATACCAGTTTTCCGGTGCAAAATAGCCGAGTGAGTTATAGCCCCAGTAGTTCACTAGCCCGCGCTCCACCAGATGGCGATCATCGAGATGGAAATGCACCGGTAACAACTCAACTGCCGTAACGCCCAGATTTCTCAGATGCTGAATCGCAGGCTCGCATGCTAGACCGGCGTACGTTCCCCGCAGGTCCTCCGGGATCCCGGGGTGGCGCATCGTGAATCCTCTAACATGCAGCTCATAGATGATGGTGTTGTGCCAGGGAGTGCGGGGAGGGCGGTCTTCCCCCCAGGAGAAAGCTGGATCGATCACGACGGCCAAAGGCGCGCAAGGTGCGCTGTCTCGCGCGTCAAAGGAAAGATCGCCAGCCGGATCATTGGTGCGATAGCCGAAAAGGGCGTCATGCCACCGTGTGCGGCGGGCGATCGCCCTCGCGTACGGGTCTAAGAGCATCTTGTGTGGATTAAATCGGTGGCCGGTGGCTGGATCATAGGGCCCATGGACGCGGTAGCCGTACACTTGCTCAGGGGTGAGCTCTGGGAGATATACATGCCAGACCTGGTCTGTATGTTCAGGCAGCGGAATCCGCACGGCCTCACACTCAGCTTGCGGGGAATCGAACAGACACAACTCGACGCGGGTGGCGTTCTCAGCATATAGCGCAAAGTTGATACCACGTCCGTCCCAGGTCGCACCGAGTGGATAAGATCTTCCCGGTCGCACCCGGCGGACGCTGAGTGGCGTTCCAGTGCGCTGCTCCTGACTTCTGATGCCGCTTAGGCGTTTTCCTTGTCCAATGATAGGCATGTGAGCTTTTGTACCGGCACGGTGACTTGCGCTTAGATGCGCGTAGCGCCTGTGCAGGCTACCCGAAGGAAACTAAGCCGGGGCTCGCGTGCAAACCTTGCGTGAGTTTTCTGATCTCCGCCTCATCTAAGGTCTCACGGCTTAAGAGCGCCTGCGCACACCGCTCAAGAATGGGGCGATTGCGGCTGAGCAGTTGGTAGGCGTGCGCGAAAACTCCCATCACCAACTCTCGAATTGCTTCGTCAATGCGTTGCGCGGTCTGCTCGCTCACCCGCCAGCCGCCCTGTTTAATCCCACTTGGCGTCTCTAGGAAACGTGGTTGACTATCCTGATACGCAACATAGCCTAGCTCTTCATGCATGCCGTAGCGGGCGACCATATCTCGCGCGATATCGGTGGCCTTGGCTAGATCATCTACAGCGCCCGTAGACAGTTGTCCAAACACCAGCTTTTCCGCGGCGCGGCCGCCCAATAATACCGCGATCTTGTTCTCCAGCTCCTGCCGTGTCATCAGATAGCGATCCTCGGTCGGCCGCTGAATGGTGTAGCCTAAGGCGCCCACGCCGCGCGGGATGATAGAGACCTTATGCACTGGATCGGTACCGGGCAGCGCCAGCGCCACGAGCGCGTGGCCCATCTCATGATAGGCCACAACCTCGCGCTCTTTCGGACTTAAGACGCGGTTCTTCTTCTCAAGGCCAGCAATAATACGCTCAACGGCGCGCGTGAAGTCTTCCGGTGCGATCGCATCGGCCCCCCGACGGGTGGCCATGAGTGCCGCCTCGTTGACGAGATTCGCCAAATCCGCGCCCGAAAAGCCGGTGGTGAGCGCCGCGATCTGCGCTAGGTCCACGTCAGGCGCGAGTTTCACATGGCGCGTATGGACCTTGAGGATTTGCAGGCGCCCCTGCTTGTCCGGGCGATCCACAAGCACTTGCCGGTCGAAGCGACCGGCACGCAGCAGCGCGGGATCCAGGATCTCCGGACGGTTGGTCGCGGCTAGTAATACCAGTCCCGACGAGGGATCAAAGCCATCCAACTCCACCAACAGCTGATTCAACGTATGCTCACGTTCATCATGGCCGCTCGTGCCGAGGAATGCACCACGCGCCTTGCCGAGTGCATCCAGCTCGTCAATGAAGATGATTGCGGGGGCCTTGGCCCGCGCCTGCTCGAACAGATCGCGTACACGGGCGGCGCCGACGCCTACGAACATCTCGACGAATTCAGAGCCGTTGATAGAGAAAAAAGGCACACCTGCCTCACCAGCCACCGCACGCGCGAGCAGTGTCTTACCGGTGCCGGGCGGGCCGACCAGCAGCAGGCCCTTGGGCATCCGCGCGCCAAGGCGCCCGTAGCTCTGTGGGCTTTTTAGGAACTCGACCACTTCCTTTAGTTCCTCTTTCGCCTCATCGACGCCGGCCACATCGTCGAACGTGACACCGGTTCGCTTCTCAACGTACACCTTGGCACGACTCCTGCCGATTGACATGAGGCCACCAAAGCTCTGTCGCTCGGCGAGCTTGCGGAATAGGAAGAACCATACTGCGAAGAACACCAGCGCGGGTACAGTCCACGAGAGCAAGTCGCGCAGAAATGTCCCGCCGACCACGCGTGTGTAGGGTATGTTATATTTGGACAGCCAATCGGCAAGTTCCGGCTCAACACGTGTCGCAACGATGGCCGTCTTGCCGTTCGGTGCTGGCGACTTCAGCCGTCCAGTGATCTGGGTATCCGATATGAGCACCTCGGCGATGCGGCCTTCTTTAAGCGCATGCTCGAAGGCGCTGTAGGGCACAGGCTCAATGCTGCGCGCCGTGCTCCACCAGTTCTCTAGTATTAAGAAGAGCAGGATCGCAATGATCCAGTAGGCAACATTCCATTCAGTTTTCTTTTCCAACTATTGCCTCCATCTATTCCGCTTTTGTTTCATACGAAACCGCATGGCAGACCGCGGGTTCTGCTTTTTTATCGTTGTGCCCCACTATCGCGGGTATGTATCGCCATGCTTACCATCATCGAATCAGACGGGCACGCGGCCGCGTGCACCGCCTTGTCAGCGAACTATCTCGTCGAGCGGCCACGGGCGCATAGACTTAGGCATCTTAGATAAAAAAGGGGCTAGCAGTCTATATGCGCTATATCAGCCATTAGCAAAGTGACGGCCGCAAGCAATGTGAAAGGCAGACTACACGTAATAAAAACTTCATGTCTCGTGTTTATAACGTACCATAGCAGTGCTGGGGCCAAACGCCGACCATCCAGGGAGTCCAGTACGCGTCAGCGGCCGGCCCACCATGCCCGCCAAAAGCCGACCAGCGCGGCCATGCAGGCCTATTCAGGTGCTTTGTGCGCATCTCGATATCACCAATACCTGCTCGCGTGTAATCGCGTGCGGTGGGTGCTGCGGGTGCGAAGCCCGGCGGGACTTTTGAGAAAGAGGAAGGCGGGGCCCTCCAAGCATCTCAAGCCTAGTTTCGAATGAGCAACCTATTGCAGCACATTAACCATTGCCGTCAGCGCAGTGAAAATTACACGCCATCTGAAAGGAAACAGGAGAAAGAAACCGTAACGGAGAGAGAAGCTCAATCACGAGCCCGCAATGTCATGCGCCAGCAACGCAACACCGTGATCGCCGAAGCAGTCTCGGCGCTTGCACAGACGAAAGACGCATTACGGGCTATGAATCAGAATGAACCTAGAGAGGCTTTGGCCGCCCTGGAGCGTGCCAGCGGTAAGCTGAATATCGTGCTTGCTCGAGAGCCCGAACTTACGCTCGCGCCAGTTGATGTCACCATAACAACCTATGATGTCTACACCACGCTGGATGCGATCAATAAGGCAAAGGAGCGAGCCGAGGATTATCTCGATGCCGGCGATGCGCAGAAGGCTCGCGCATTACTCAGCGATCTGGCCAGCGAGATTGTCATCAGCATCGTAACATCCCGCTTAAAACCTACCCTAACGCTATCGCCGCTGTCGTCCCTCTCATTGACCACGGTAAAATCGATGAAGCCAAGGCAA
>DATACK010000329.1:0-4639 GCA_036259115.1 Gammaproteobacteria bacterium
CAGAACGCGTTCATTGAGAGCTTCAACGGCAAGTTCCGAGAATACTGCCTGGATCTGAACTGGTTCACCAGTCTCGACGACGCGCGGTCAATCATCCAGCATTGGCAAACGCACTACAACGAGGTCAGGCCACACCGCTCCTTGGGTAGAAAACCGCCCGCGCTGTTCGCTCGCGGGTTGGCCTGATATGCTCAGTCTCCCACATCGTACCTGGACCTATTTGAGGGGTACGGTCACTCCTTTCTGTTATTCTTGACCTCGCCATCGACGAGATCGGTCACATTAGCTCGGCAAAAAACTGCCGCCGTTGCTCACAGGCATACTTCGACGGTCGTTTCTTTACTCTTACAAATAATAAGTAGTGTGGGCAGAAACCATATGTGCTTCAGCACACATGCCAGAGATGCATCTTGCTCGGAATTCCTACCGCAGGAAACACTGCACTGTAGTCTCCGAGCTTAGTATCTCAAGCAAGGCATGCACAGGGCATGTGTCGATTTCTTTTACTGCAGGATTACTGTATAAGGATGGGCCGTTTCTCTTTTCGTATTTGTCGTATACGGATACCAATAGATAAAGGACGATCTCAAATGTTGAATAAACGGTGTCTCGCGCAGCGATTTGCGCGGCAGACAATCGCTGTTTTGGCTCTTTCGATACTTTTGGCGGTGCTTCTTACGCAGGGGGCGACAGCACAATCACCGTCCCCACCGCTGCCCGCGGTGACCACCGTGGTGGTGAAGAACCGCGAAGTCGCGCCGACTGCAGAGTTCGTGGGCCGAGTCGAGGCAATCGGAACTTTCCGCGCACGGGCGCGCGTGGAGGGATTTCTCCAAAAGGTGACCTTTAAGGGTGGTGAGGACTTAAAAGCGGGGGAACTGCTCTACGTCATCGAGCCGGCGCCTTATAAGGCTCAGCTCGCCTCCTCCCGCGCCCAGTTAGAGCAAGCGCAGGCACGGCTCCGAGAGGCGGAGCAGGCCCTCGCGCGGGTGCGGGCACTGGGTAAGGATAATGCAATCAGCCGAGCTGAGATCGAGCAAGCGGTCGTAGGTCACAAGGTGGCTCAGGCCCAAGTGCTTGCTGCCGGCGCCGCCGTTCAGACGGCGAAGTTGAACTTAAGCTATACGCGGATTACGTCTCCCATCGACGGTCGCATTGGGATCACCGCGATCACAGAGGGTAACCTGGTCGGGCCCAGTTCGGGTGTGCTCGCCACCGTCGTTCAGCTTGAACCCATCCGCGTCGTGTTCTCGCTCAGCGGCCGCGACCTGCTCGCCGCATTGCAGCAGTTTAATGCCCGTTCTCCAAGCGAGCTCGTAGGCCGCTATGTAGCGAGAGTGCGCCTTCCGATCGGCGAAATTTATCCGCACCCTGGCCGGCTCGAGTTCGTCGGCAATGAGGTTGATCCGGACACAGGTACGGTTGCCGTACGTACCGTGTTTCCCAATCCGGATAATATTCTGTTGCCAGGCCAATTCGTGACGGTCCTCGTGCGGCCGCGGAAGACCAAGCGGTATCCAATGGTGCCCCTAACCGCGGTGCAAAGGAATCAGGAAGGGGCATTCGTGTTGGTGCTCGACGACGCGAATCGCGTCGTGCAACGGCAGATCGAGACCAGCGTCCAGATCGGCCAGCAGATCGTGGTCAAGCAAGGCCTGCAAGCGGGTGAGACAGTGATTGTAGGAGGCCTGCAGAAAGTGCAGCCGGGTATGACGGTGCAACCGGTGTCGGCTCCTCCGAACTGATCTCATGTTTTCCGGTATTTTTATCGATCGGCCGAACCTTGCGATCGTCCTGTCATTGGTTATGGCGATCGCCGGCCTTCTGGCACTCGGTATAATCCCGGTTTCGCAATTTCCGCAGATCACCCCGCCCGCCGTGCAGGTCGAGGCGAGCTACCCGGGTGCAAATGCGCAGGTGATGGCGGCGACTGTCGCCGCACCTATTGAGGCGCAGGTCAACGGTGTCGAGAACATGCTCTACATGTCATCGACGAGCACTGATCAAGGCACCTATACGCTGATAGTCACGTTCAAAGTCGGCACGGATCCTGACCTCGCCGCCATAAACGTGCAAAACCGCGTGTCGCTGGCAACACCTTTGCTGCCCACGGACGTCTCCCGCCAAGGAGTCACGGTGCGCAAGCAATCGACCAGCATGCTGATGGCGATCAACCTGTATTCGCCGAACGAGCGCTATGACCCCTTGTTCGTCAGCAACTATGCGAATCTTACTTTGCGTGACTCGATCGCGCGTCTGAACGGCGTCGGCGACGTCGGGGTATTCGGTGCTGGCGTTTACAGCATGCGGATCTGGATGAATCCCGACCAAATGACGGCACTCGGCATCACTGCCCAGGATGTGATTAGCGCCATCGAGGAACAGAACGTGCAGGCGCCGGCCGGTCAGATTGGCGCGCCGCCAATTGGCGCTGAACAGCAGCAACAGCTCACAGTGTTGGCACGTGGCCGCCTGGCGGACGTGCAAGCCTTCGCCAATATCATTATTCGCACCAATAGAGAGGGTGCGGTGGTGCGTCTCGGCAACGTGGCGCGAGTCGAGCTCGGCGCCCAGACTTACGACTCCACAGCCAAGCTCAATGGCATACCGACCGCAACGCTCGTTATTTACCAGTCCCCCGACGCCAATGCGCTGGAGGTGGCTAGTAGTGTGCGCGCGGAGATGGCGCGTCTCGCCGAGCGCCTTCCAAAAGGGCTGAAATACGCGACCGTGTTTGACACGACGACTTTTATAAGGGTCACCATCGAGGAGATTATTGTCACACTCGCGATCACCTTTGTGCTCGTGGTTGCCGGGACTTATCTGTTTCTACAAGACTGGCGCGCGACGCTTATCCCGACGTTCGCTATCCCTGTTTCGCTGATCGCCACCTTCGCTATCCTGTTCCCCGCTGGCTACAGTGCCAACACGATCACACTGTTCGCGCTGATCCTGGCTATTGGGCTAGTCGTCGACGACGCCATCGTGGTCGTCGAGAATGTACACCGCAATATGGAGGAGCACCCCGAGCTTGCTCCTGCCGACGCGGCGCGGCGGGCGATGAGTCAGATCACCGCCCCAATTGTCGCTTCCACACTGGTGCTGGCCGCGGTGTTCGTCCCGGTCGCCTTCCTGGGTGGAATCACCGGTCAGCTCTATCGCCAGTTTGCCGTGACGATCACCGTAGCCTTCGTGATCTCGGGGATCAATTCACTTACGCTCAGCCCCGCACTCTGCGCTTTGATACTGCGGCCGCCGCGCGCGTATCGGCGGGGCCCGTTCGCACTTTTCAACCGTGGGCTAGGTGCGACGCGTCTGGGTTACGGTTGGCTCGTCGAGCACCTATCGCACTATTGGATAATCGCGCTCATGGCCTTTGCTGGCCTGTGCGTGGCAGCCTTGCTGCTGTTGCGGCTACTGCCGACGGCCTTTGTACCCAGTGAGGATCAGGGTTATTTATTCGTCGGCGTACAACTGCCGAGCGCGGCATCATTGAACCGCACCGAGGCTGTGATGGACCAGGTAGAAGGTCTGCTTAAAAGGACTCCAGGCGTAGCTAATGTGATCAGCATCGCCGGCTTCAGCGTCCTGAGCGGCGGGCCCAACAGCGGGCTCGCCATCGTTACGCTGCAGCCTTGGGAGGAGCGCGGCCCGTCCGAGCAGGTCGATGCTATCCTGAGGGAGTTGCAGCCTCAATTCGCGGCCATACCACAGGCGGTGATTTTTGCGATTAACCCGCCCTCCATCCCGGGACTCGGCCCTATCGGCGGCTTCGATTTCCGTCTGCAGGCACTGGGTGGGCAACCGCCGCAGGCATTGGCCGAGGTCCTACGTGGCCTGTTATTCGCCGCCAATCAACATCCAGCGCTCCGGAACGTATTCAGCATCTACAACGCCGATGTCCCACATTTGTTCGTCGATCTTGATCGCATTCAGGCCGCATTTTACGGTGTATCGCCGCTGGAGGTTTATACTACTCTGCAAACGCATCTAGGATCAGCCTATATCAATGACTTCAATATGTTCGGCCACGTCTACCAGGTGCGCGTGCAGGATCTCGCGCGCTTCCGCGATGATGCGCGGGCAATTCAGCAGCTGCACGTTCGTGGGACCTCGGGCAACCTCGTCCCGTTGAGCAGCATCAGCACGGTGACTACCGAGCTGGCGCCTGATACGATCACGCGCTACAACCAATTTCCCGCCGCGGCTGTGAACGGGCAGGCGGCGCCGGGATACACCTCGGGCGAAGCATTAAACGCCATGACGCAGGTCGCGATGAGCACGCTGCCAGCAGGATTCGGCTTTGAGTGGACCGGCGTCTCGTATGAGGAGATTCGCGCGGGCAGTCAGACGCTTCTCGTAATCGGGCTCGCACTGTTGTTCGCCTATCTCTTCTTAGTCGCCCAATTTGAAAGCTGGATGCTGCCACTGTCGGTCTTGTTGTCGGTGGCGATCGCTGTGCTCGGCGCGTTGCTCGCCCTGTGGATTGCTGGTATCTCGATCAATATCTACGCACAGATCGGCCTTGTGCTCCTGATCGGTCTCGCAGCAAAGAATGCGATTCTGATCGTTGAGTTCGCGCGCAACCGACGCGAGGCCGGAGAATCACTTATTGCGGCGGCGGGCGCCGGCGCCCGCC
>DATACK010000330.1:0-2085 GCA_036259115.1 Gammaproteobacteria bacterium
CACCTTAGTTAACCCGCAGGGGTTTGTGCCTGCCGATATGCATGATCGACTGCATCCCAATGCCACCGGCTATGCCAAGCTGGCCGGCGCCTGGCTTAAGGCCATGCAAGCCACCTGTAAACCCCCGCATGAATAACAGGATTTAATCCACTCGTTTGTATCAATAGGGACGCGAACCTCGGAGACGCACATCAGGTGATTTTCCCCAAGGTGGCATTAGTGCGTGGACTAGTGGCTTTGGCCATGCTGTATGCGCTAAGCGCGTGTGGTTTCGTCGACTCCGGGGGTTCTCAAGGTCAGCCGGCTGATATTGCCGGACCTGATCAGACGGTTAATGAGCAAAAACTAGTGGTGCTGCGGGCCCAAAACACGGGTGGGATTAGGTCATTTAATTGGCGACAAGTAAGCGGCCAGCCGACGGTTGCGTTGATGAACGCGAACACGGCCAATGTCAGTTTTGTCACACCCAATGTGACGCAACGGGCGGTGCTGGTATTCACGTTAACTACAATGGATGAATTTGGGGCCGCAGACAGCGATCGGGTGTCGATTACCATCAACAATGGACCTGCGGCCAACGCCGGAGGCGACCAGCGGATTACGGCAGGCACTCGGGTAACCTTGAATGGCGGTAAAAGTTCAGACAGCGACGGCAGGATCAGCACATTTGCATGGCAACAGACAGGCGGCGCGAAGGTTTTCCTCAGCGGGGCGGGTACGGCTCAGCCCACTTTTACCGTACCGCCAACCGCACAAGGCGGTGAGGCTTTCACTTTCCGCTTAACGGTGACGGATAACGATGCGGGACGTGACACTGACGAGGTCAGAATAGTAGTCAATTCCCCGCCTGTCGCCAGGGCTGGACAGGATAGTACGGTGACGGCAGGCCAAAGTGTCACGCTTGATGGCAGCGCCAGCAGCGATCCAGAGAGCCGTCCCCTCGCTTTCCAGTGGGCGCAGATCGCTGGCCCAAGCGTAACGTTGAATAGGGCCAATACTGCAACACCGAGTTTTACTGCCCCCAGTGTTACGGCCCCTGCGCAACTGCGCTTTCGACTGACCGTTACTGATGACGTAGGTGCCACAGAGTCGGACACGGTCATCATAAGGGTCACTCCGCCTAATGCCCCGCCCGTGGCAAATAGTAACGTCTATCTTGTCGGCGAAGGCGGCACGCTCAATATCCCCTCGCCCGGCGTATTGGCCAACGACACCGATGCAAACGGCGACTCACTGACGGCCATACTGGTTTCTGGCCCGTCCCACGCAGCGTCGTTTTCTCTGCAACCTAGCGGTGGTTTTTCGTATACTCATGATGGCAGTGAAGCGGCCAGCGACAGCTTTACGTACCGGGCCAGCGACGGGATCGCAAGTTCGAATGTGACCACGGTAACAATCGGCATTGCACCGATCAATGACGCGCCTGTAGCGAATAACGATAGCTACGTGGTGGACCAAAGCGGCACGCTGAATACGCCTTCGCCGGGCGTATTAACCAACGACACAGACGCGGATGGTGATTCTCTGGTGGCCATACTGCTCTCCGGCCCCTCTAATGCGGCGTTCTTTGCCTTAGGGCCGGGTGGTGCGTTTTCGTATACACACAACGGCAGCGCAACCACTGGCGATCGCTTTACCTACCGCGTCAGTGATGGAGCTACGTTTTCGAACATAGCAACGGTCTCCATCAACATCACACCGGTCAATCAGCCGCCTGTGGCGAATGCGGGTGTCGATCAGGTGGTGAACGCAGGTGATGCGGTGACGCTCAATGGCAGCGCCAGCAGCGATCCGGATGGCAGCCTTACGGCCTTCCAGTGGTCGCAGACTGCCGGGCCGTCGGTGGCGCTCAGTGACCCCAGTAGCCCTACGCCCGGTTTGATAGCACCGGGTGTCGCTGCGCAGACGATATTGGCCTTCAATCTCATCGTTACCGATGATGCTGGCGCGCGCTCGAATGCGGCGACGGTGACGGTTACGGTAAATCCGCTGACGGTGAGTGCAGCGGGGGCGTGTTATACCACATCGAGTGGGCAGCTCCTGCGTGGGCGGCTTGACGATGTAATGGATAAGCAAGGCCCACTT
>DATACK010000331.1:0-3400 GCA_036259115.1 Gammaproteobacteria bacterium
GAAAAGCGTAAGGGCAAACGCTGGTCAGCTATTCAGTGGCACTCCAATATTGAGACGGCTGTGAATAGTCTTGCACAGTGCATGATTCGGACGTCGGAAGTGCATACCCTAGCCGACGCCTTAACTGCGGTAGAAAACATCGCACGCACGCTTACGCAGGCGCTCGCACCACGGTATCGAGTCGAGCTAAGGCAAAGCACAGATGAGAGCCGCGATAATGGTAAGGTATCCCATCTTCCGGCAAGCATTAATCGAATCCCTGATGAGCCAGCATGTATACCTCCAGGCGAGTACGATCTTCGGTTTGTCTATCACGAGACGCGCCACATGTTCAGGCATTCGCCAAAGATCATTTTGTGGTTTGACGTGATCACCTTCGGGCCTCATGTGGGTGTTCGCTTAGCGCGCTACTACAACGCTGAGAGACTCACTGGGAAAAGCGGCATGAATGGGCCGTTCAAAGTGCGGCTGCGCTCGGATCTCATGCGCGAGTACGTGATGCTCTTCAACGAGAAGCCGCGTCGGGATCGCATTCCTATGAATCGATACGAGCATGCCATCATTATCGGGCACGTTGAAACAGTCACCAAAGATTCGAACCAAAGAATAGTGCCTCAACTGTTACACTACTCAGTGATTCGAGAGCTTGTGAGGGTCAAGCAGATATGATTCCTTTGCACCCTATTCCTAGCCCTACTCCTACTCCTACCTTAAAACCTCTGTAAGGGCATTGTGGTAGGGCTTTGCGAGAGACAGCTTGGCAGGAATTTACGATTTCGAGCCCTTGGTTAATGGTCGGGTTCGATGCTATAGAGCTACACTACGAGACCGCCTGGGAGACGCCGCGCCATGCTTCAAGTGGATGCGGCGTTCCCAGGTCCAAAACCCCTGAGACTACAGGATAAATGACGCGGCAATTGCAGTGCGTCGGTTCACGCGGCTAACTGGCCGGTTCAGCAAGAAAAATCAACAGTCACATGCGCTACCGTGCTGCATTTCATGTACTACAACTTCAGACGCATCCATGAGAGTCTGAGGATAATCCCAGCTATCGAGGCGGTATCACAAATCACGCATGATCTTTCTAAGAAATTGCGGGGCCCTATACAAAATAGTGTTTTTGTTTCACTCCCGCCGATGGATGATTCTGACGTGTGAATTCAAGACAGCTTTTATAGAGCCAGAAACTGCCAAGGTGCGGCCGGTGGTGATCATATCGGAAGAATTGAAGGGACGACTAGATACCTCTAACTACTCCAGGCCAGAAGGCAGGCTTAAGACACTGCATCAGCTATATGCGGTGCGGCATGGCTCGGGCCGAGCAATGACGTGTTCGGGGTAGTTGCGCAGATGGATCTGCAAAAGGCGCGCGATCGCCGCGCGGCGGCGCAGTAGCCGGATATTCGCCTCCATGGTGTCCCTCCACCATCCCTTGGGGCGTCGGTCGGACAGCTTGTATTGGTGCGGTCGAACGTTTAAATAGCGCTCAATCGTAACGCCTGTCTTACTTACAAATCGGCCACACATGGCATCGATCCTTGTTAATTGCTGATACGTGGAATATGCACGCGCGCGTGCTCCTCACGTCGGAAGCGGCGCCCGGAAGGTCTCCCGGAGCGTGAGGCAGGTGATCAGCGTGACCAGAACGCAGCCGATGATGTACCACCCGAACCAATCGCTGTGACCAATGCTGTGCAGCCAGGTGCCCACGGTCGGTGTGGTGCCGCCGAACAGGGCCATTGCCATCGAGTAGGGGAAACCGATTCCGGTGCCTCGTACCCGGCTAGGGTACAGCTCGACGGTGGTGGCCGCGGCGATTGAGGTGTAGCCGGTCAGTAGCACCATGCCGGTGCACTGGACGAGCAGCAGGCTCCAGAAGCTGGTGCCGATCGCATTGAGTAGCGGGACGGTGGCGATCGCGGACCCGGCCGCAAAGGCCATTAGCATGGGTTTGCGGCCGATCCGGTCCGACAGTGTCCCGCCCAGCGGCTGGATCAGCGCGAAGAAGATGAGCGAGATCGTGCCCACGGTAAGCGCCTGCGCCTTGCCAAAGCCAGCAGTGATAACGGCGTAGGTCGGCAGGAAGGCTGTCCAGGTGTACACACACACGGCTGGCCCGACTGTTAGACCGAAGACCTGCCCGGCCTGTCGCGGGTAACGCTGGATGAACTCGAACAGCCCGGGCCGTTGGGCGCGACCATCCTTGATCTGCTCGGCTAGCTGGTGAGTCTCCTCCGCGTGGCGCCGGATCCACCATCCTGTCGCGGCGGCCGCCGCGCCGACGAGGAACGGAATGCGCCACCCGTAGTCCCCCATCGCCATCTCGCCCAGGGCGGTGGAAATGGAGGCAACCAGAGCCAGGCAGATGATCTTTCCGGTGCTAGAGCTAAGATACCAGAAGCTGGAGAACAGCCCGCGGCGGTGGGGTGCTGCCGATTCGATCATGAATGTGGCGGCGGCGGCGTATTCACCCCCGGTTGACAAGCCCTGGGCCAGTCGGGCGGCGACAAGCAGTATCGGCGCGAGGACTCCGATCTGCGCGTATGTCGGGCAGAGCGCGATGACGAGGCTTCCAGCGCCCATTAGAGCGATGCTGAGCGTCAGTGCCGTACGGCGCCCACGCCGGTCGGCAATGGCACCCAGAAGCAACCCACCGATTGGTCGCATGAAAAAGCCAGCCGCGAACACTCCGAACGTGGCGAGTAGCGGCACAAAGCTCAAGGCGTCTTTGGAGGGGAAGAACTGGTCAGCGAAGTACATGGCCAGGAATGAGTAGGCATACCAGTCGTACCACTCGACGAGGTTGCCGACACTGGCCGCGAGCAGTTGTCGAGAGCGGCTCGGCGCCCTGGCGCCGGAGGTGCGCGAGTCCACGTGGCTCAGCGGAACGTTTTCCAGCATAGTACGCCTCTGCAAGCGGGTTATCGGCACAACACCTCGCATGACACGCCGCCCCCATCACCGTCTAAGCTCGTCGAGTTGAGCCGGTCGGCTGCCGAGCTTCGGTACCGCACGGTATCCTGCAGCGGGACCCGCAAGGTGCTGGTCACCACTTGCTTCGATGCCGCCGGCGTGCTGGCCGCGGCGGTGAGCAATAACAGGCCACCCACCACGGGTGCCAGACTGCGGGTGAACTTCGACATCGTGTTCATGATTCCTCCTGCATTGGTGTGAAAGACTGAGGTTAAAAGGCGGCACATCCTTGTGCCAAATACTCAGACAACTTCCGTACGCACTCACGATCTCTCATTCGTCCTGCCACTCCACCACGTAATCCGTGGGCGAAGTAAAGTAGCCCTCGTACCTACCTCGCTTGCCAACATGCTGTTCGAAATCGCCGGTGCCATATACCGTGGCCCAATTGCCAGCGAATGTGGTGTTCGGGGTTCCATCCTCATTC
>DATACK010000332.1:0-5850 GCA_036259115.1 Gammaproteobacteria bacterium
GGCCTTAACCGGCTTAGCCACCCGTGTCGGCTTTGCGCCGGTTGCCTCAGGTGCCTTCTGTGTGGGCACATTCGCTGTGTCTGTTTTGTTGGTCTGCGCAATCCTCTTCCCAGATGACGCCCGGACTGGCCGTATCTTGCGAGGAGTCTTATTTGCCGGCATCGTGGTTTTATTACTCGGGAGATTTTCGACTTCCTCACCGAGCCAACCACCGCCCAAGGCCCTGAATAAGTTTGCGGTCGCGACATAGCGGTCGCGATCCGCCCGGGTAGCAGCAAGCTCCGCGCCAAGCAGTCGGCGTTCGGCGTCGAGCACCTCGATGAAAGCAGAATAGCCGGCCTGATAGCGTATCCTCGCCAGCGCCAGCGTGCGTCGTAAGGCTACAATCTGCTTTCGCCGAGAGCTAAGGCGCTGATTGGCGATATTCAGGAAAGTCAATGCGTCGCGCACCTCCCGGAAAGCGGTTTGCACGTTGCGGCGATACTGCACTTCGACCTGCTGCCGCAGCGCGCGCGCCTGCTCCACGTCGGCTTGGATGCGCCCGAAGTAGAACAGCGGCGTGAGCAATGAACTGCTAGCGGTGTACGTATCGGCCGAATCGCTGAACAGATTGTCGATCCCAATGGCACGAAGACCGAGCAGCCCACTTAAGTTTAGCGTTGGGAAATATTGCGTTTTGACCACGCCAACATTGGCGTTGGCGGCGATCAGAGCGGCCTCGGAGGCGCGTATATCGGGGCGCCGCTCAATCAACGCCGAGGGCAGTAGATTCGGCATGCGGGTGGGCAGGTCCAGCGCGGAGAGGCTGCCTCTAGGCAGACGACGTTCCTGGATGATTTCCCGCGCGCTCTCACCCACCAGCACGGATAGCGCGCTTTCCAGGTTGCGCACCTGACCCCCTAGCGGCGGCACCTGCGCGCGCACACTCTCCAGTTCCGCCTGGGCCTGGCGGAAGCTGAGCTGATCCGTCGCGCCGTTCTCGTAACGTGCGCGCTCCAGCTCAAAACTTCGTTCGCGGGAGCGCAACGTGTGTAGCGCGATCGCGAGCTGGCGCTCAGCACCCAGCAGTTGGAAGTAAGTCGTCACGACATCCGTAATCACCGCGATGCGCACGGCATCATGGGTGAAAATAGACGAGAACAGCCGCGCGCGCGCCGCCTCCTCAAGGCGATCGAGCCGGCCCCAGAGGTCCACCTCATAGTTGAGCACGCCACCGATGGAAAAGATGTCAAAGGCGCCGCCTCCGGTACTGAAGCCGCCACCGGTGCCCTGAGTCCCGAGTCCGCCTCCGATGCCCTGGGTCTGATTCCCGAATCCGCTCATTCCGCCTGTCCCCGCGTATGTACGGAAGGCGTCAGCCTGCACACCGATCGTCGGATACTGCTCCGCCTGGGCGAAGCCAAGCCGGGCACGGGCCTCGCGCACCCGAGCTATTTGCAGGCGAATATTTAAGTTATGCGCGACCGCGCGTTTGACTAGCGCCGTCAGTGCAGGGTCTTTGAAGTAAGTCCACCATAGCGCCAAGTTCGCACGCTCCCTGGGTGACAACAGCACCTCGCTGCTCCAGCGTGCCGGCAACGCGAGCTCGGGGCGGCGGTAGTCCGGCCCCGTGACGCAAGCCGCGACGGTCAGAGCGCCTATCAGTAAGGAAATCCATTTACGCATGTTTTACCTCTCCCTGCCCATGAGCTTTGCGTCGCGAGAGCTTAGTGCTTAGAGCCTCGATCAATCGGTAGAACAGCGGCACAAACAGCGGTGCCAGAATGGCATTCTTGGCGGCTAAGCCGATCAACACGATCAGTCCCACCTGGAAGTAAAGATCGTTCTGCAGCCCGCGCAGCAGCGTGGCTAATGCCGCTCCGAAGGCTGCCAAAGGCACCGCGGCGACAGCCGCCAACGGCAACGACCAGCGCTCATATTGCGCGGCTAGAATTAAAAACACCAAGATCAGACCGAAGTTGAAGGCGTTCCGTGAGGTTCCTCCGGCAGTCTGCTCCTGATAGGCAGAACCCGTCCAGGCCAGCTGATAACCTTGGGGTAGCACCTGGTGAGCCACATCCTTCATGGCCGCGATCGCCTGACCCGAGCTGAAACCAGGCGCGGGATTTCCGAGCACCTTGCTGGCCGTGAAGACATTGGAGCGCTCGAGAATGTCCGCTCCTTGAATTCGCTTGATCGTCACGAGCGAGCTCAACAGGATCATGCGACCGCTGTTAGAGCGCACGAAGACATTGTCCAGGTCGTTTGATTCGTCCCGAAATCTAGACCCGACTGCAGGCTGACCTGGAAATTGCAGCCTAGTAGCGCGAAGTCGTTGACGTAGAGCGAGCCGAAGGTGACCTGCATGGTGGCAAGGACGTCGTTTACCGGTACGCTCCGCGCCATAGCCTCTTCCATATCCAGAATCACGTGAAAGCCCAGGATACTGGTATTGAGCATTGCTTGCACATTGGCCAGTTCAGGATGCTTATTAGCAGCTGCCGCAAATTAGTAGCGCCGATATGTAGTGTCAACAATGCCCACTGCAGGGGCGCACTACGCGCAAAACTTAGCTGATTCATAAAGACTCCGGCTTCATAAACAGCGGAAGGTACCAGCGGCTATGCAAGTAATCTGCCGGCATTTTACAAACATCCATGTATGTATGTAAATGTAAATTTATGTATACTATCGGATGGTTCCTAATCGGCACGGTTCAGTTTAGATGCCTAGAAAGACAAAAACTGAGGCGCAAGCCACCCGCGAAGGCTTACTCGACGCAGCAGAAGAGGAATTCCTCGAGCAAGGTGTCTCGCGCACCACATTGGATTCGATCGCCCAGCGGGCCGGCGTCACCCGCGGTGCGATCTATTGGCACTTCCGCAACAAAACGGATCTGTTCAACGCAATGTTGGACCGTGTGCAACTGCCAATGATCGAGCTGCTGAGTGAATTGCACGACGATGATGAGTCCGCGCCTTGTGAAAATTTGCGCAAGCTCTGTCTCTTTGCGCTCTACAAGCTGGTATCGGATGCGCGGCATCGGCGTGTCCACGCGATTTTGTTCCATCGGTGCGAGCATGTTGACGAGATTAATTCCTCCGTACAGCGACAAAATGTTTTAATAAACAGGATGCTGGCGTCGTTGACGCGCTATTTTAAGGGTGCGGCCAAACGTGGCGACTTGCGCGCGGACGTGAGGCCGGAGATCGCGGCTCGCGCTGTACATGTCTACATGACCGGTTTGTACAGCGACTGGTTGCGCAATCCAGAGGATTTCAACCTGCAGCTGTGCGTGGAGAGCCTGATCGATGTATTGCTGGGGGGATTGCTTCGTGATCCGCCGGCATTCACGCGGCAATGCGTATTTCGTGATCACGCGTCTTGATCATGATCCGATTGTATAAGGTAAAGCCTTGCTAAGAATTACCGGCCTGCACGACCTGCAGAATTTAGCTGAGTGTGCCAAGAATGCCGATACGTGTTCGTGCATACGCATCGACATGCCGCCGCTATGAAAGGCAAGCCTGCGTGTTCTTTGCGTATTCGTGCGGTTGTCCACTCAGTGTGTCTCAACATAAGTTACCCTTAGCCCTTGGTTTTCAAAATACCGGAATTTGTAAATGAAGAGGATTTACAGCTCACAAAGTCATATGGTGGTGGCACTTCTTAAAGATATCCTCGAAGCAAGCGGCATCTCCTGCGTGATCAGAAATGAGCTTCTAGCCGGTGCGGCCGGGGAGCTGCCGCCCATCGAATGCTGGCCCGAGCTTTGGGTGATGGACGACGATCAATACGAGTGGGCGCGTAAATTCATCAAAACAACGCTCGATGCGGGAGATCACGGGCGATCGGTTTGGCAGTGCCAGCAATGCGACGAATGCTTGGAAGGCCAATTCGCACAGTGCTGGAGGTGCGGACAGGTGCGAGAGAACGGCCAAAAATAGCGCGTTTAAGGCCACGCCCGTGCAACAAAAAGTGGCGCGCGTCCTCTCGGGCTAATGCGCTCACCTCTTGTCAAAGTCTTCCCCTTGTGGTGTCCCTTCATGCGGCGCGCTTTCGTTTATATCTCCATCACGCAGCCAACACGCTCGAAGAGTGAACCCGCCCCATGGATTGCGGTGGTGCCGCCCCGCTGGCGCCGCAGATTTATCCGCTTTGAACACGCCGACCAGTTTCCGGTAGACTCGCCGCACCTCCTCGGGCAACACGTTGTCGTGACGCCCGCCGTACACTTGGGTTGCCGTCACACCGGGATGGGTCGCTATCCACAGCAGCCGGTGCGCGTCTTTGGAGAGATGCTGCACCCGCCCCGATGGTTCGGCAATGATTACGCCGCTGTTGGGGCTCGTGACCAAAGGGGTGTTAACATCCGCTGCGGTCGTTTGCGCGTGCACGATGAAAGATGTGATTGTGGCAGACTTTCGCTTTCGCAGGGTGTGAATGCTTTATTGTCCGAGCGGTATACGTGTATTCTGCCCAAGGCACGGCCTCGTTCGCGCACTACCGTGTGGATGAACTGATGGTAGTACAGTGAGTCGGCGCTTAGGAGCCGCAAAAGACATTTTTATGAACAATAGCTTAAGTTCAGTTATTCATTTATGCTTTCTGCTGAGTCAGTAATAAGTCAGCGGCAGAACCGATGTCAAGCCTTATAGTCCTTCCTATAGTCGTGAACGCCGCGGCAGACATCGTAGTCTGGGATGTCGCGCCCAGAGCTCGCCTCGCGGATAGCGTCCACGTAGCTCGATGCGGCCTCATACTCCACCTTGCGGGCTTTAGATCGGGTAGGGTCTTACGCAGCACCAGTTGTTCCGCACGTATCTGGCTGGGCGTCATATCGCACTTGCCAAGGACATGATCCTGCAAGCGATGTATCAGCATTGTGTTTCTAAATTTATCGCGGGTTCGCGGCAGCTGAGTCAGGTTCTTTCTGGCGGCCATTTTTATTGATCTTGAAGTGAATTAATAAGCTAACTTATCCAGCGGAATTGCCCTTCTAAGGGATTACCATTGTGCCCACGAAATCTTGATCGATACGGAACCAGCCTCCTCACTGCACACCTCTATGGCCTTGCGCTTAGGCGCGACATACTGAGCCAGTTCCTTGTACATCTGCGGCCGGACGGTAAGCTCGGCCGTCTCATCCCTAGCAATCTCTATAGCCTCCTCCTTGGTAAGCCTTGTCATGCCCTAAATGGAGTCGCAGCCAAGCGCCTCCAGTCGGTCGATGACAGATTGAATCTTGCGGTGAGGCGTGCCACTGGTCGTGCCGCCAGTTTTATATCCTCTAGCCATTCTAATTTGCTCTACTTAGTATATAAGCAGGTTTAATAAACAAGCGGCTGCATGTTGTTCGCAAAGATCTTTGCATAAGGTGCAATGATGTTTTGCGCTCTATGTTCTTTCTCGCCTGCTAGATCGTCGTAGACTAATATTGCACTGCAACATCCTGACCCCTCTGAAACCATCCTCCGATTGCGGCGGCCTGAAACTGGCCGCCGTTTCTTTCTCCCCTATTTGGCGCAAGGTTATGTATCTACTGTTAGCCCATGTACATATGCCGCCAAGATGATGCGCATCAGAGCAATACTACCTTCTACAATGTCATCTTCTACATTGAACCCTCTGAATGGCCGCGCAGTCTAATCAGTTGCTCCTAACGCAGGGGGGTGCGCCAGAGTGCCCAGCGGGTCGTGATCGCTTCGGGTACAACGGTTTTGATGAGTCCATGCAAGAGGGTGAAGCAAGCGCGGTGAAATACTGCAGAGGGTGCGCAAGGAGCGCACCGCGCATTTTCTTGCACGGACGACATTGCGATGCGCAAATTACGTGGTACAGCACGCCTTTGCCGGCAGTCGTAAGCGGCAG